>JAGXGP010000129.1 GCA_024636775.1 Hydrogenophilales bacterium | reverse complement strand
TTCTGGATTTCAGAGCCGGGCCCGGTCGCAAACAGCAACGGCACCAGGCCGAAGGCGGCAATGCTGGCGGTCATCAGCACCGGGCGCAGGCGGCGCAACGCGCCATCACGAACCACGGCATCCCCCTTCAAGCCCTGCGCGCGCAGCTGGTTGAAATGGCTGACCAGCACCACGCCGTTCAACACTGCAATGCCCAATAGCGCGATGAAACCCACCGAGGCAGGCACTGACAGATACTCGCCCGACGCCGCCAGCGCAAAGATGCCACCGATCAGCGCCAGCGGCACGTTCATCATCACCAGCACCGCCTGGCGTACATCACCAAATGTGACATAGAGCAGGAAGCCGATCAGCAACAACGCGACAGGCACCACGATTAACAGTCGTTGCGCGGCACGCTGCTGATTTTCGAATTGCCCGCCCCACGCGATGCTGTATCCGGTTGGCAATTTGACCTGCGTCGCTACCGCGGCTTTTGCCGCTTCGACGAAACTCACCAAATCACGGCCAGCGACGTTGCTTTGCACTACGGTAAAGCGCGCAGCATTCTCACGCTTCACCGCCACGGGGCCGGTGGTGCGCTTGAGCGTGGCTAGCTGATCGAGGCTGATTTCACGACCATCAGCCAGCGTCAGGCGAATCGCCTGCAACGCGCCGGGAGACTCGCGCATGCCTTGTGGCCCATGCAATTGCAACGGGATCCGTCGCCCTTCCTGCTGGATCATGCCGATGACTTCACCTTCAAGCTGTATTCTCAGCAGCTCGGCGATTTCATCCGCACTCACCCCAAAACGTCCCGCAGCATCGCGATCTATTTCTGCCTGCAGGTATTGCACGCCATCGTTCTGCTGGGTGTAGACGTCGGATGCGCCCGGGATTTTTTCGACCACCTTGAAAATCTCGCCGGCCAATTGGTTGAGCGTGTCGAGGTTGGGGCCAAAAATCTTGATCGCCACGTCACCCCGCGAGCCAGTCAGCATTTCCCCCACCCGCATGTCGATCGGCTGTGTGAAGTTGTAGGCGATGCCGGGAAAGCCGTCGAGAATTTTGCGGATTTCGTCGGTCAACCAGGCCTTGTCCTGACGACGCCACTCGGAATGCGGCTTCAACACCAGAAATGTATCGGTGTCGTTGAGGCTCATCGGGTCGAGCCCCAATTCGTCGGCACCTGCGCGACCGACGATGCGGCGGATTTCCGGTACGTGCTTCAGCAGCGCTGCCTGCACCCGTAAATCCTGCGCCACTGATTCCTCCAGACTGATCGAGGGCAGCTTTTCCAGTTGCACCAGGATGTCCCCTTCGTCCATCGTCGGCATGAAGGTTTTGCCGATCAGGGGATACACGCCAACCGCTGCCAGCATCAGGATGCCTGCGGTGATGTACACAACTTTCGGACGCACCAATGCGCGATCGAGCAAGGGCGTGTAGAGATTCTGAGCCTTGCGCAGCAACCATGGATCGGTATGCGAACCCTGCTTCAGGAACATCGAGGCCAGCACCGGAATCACGGTGAACGCCAGCAACAATGATGCCGCCAGCGCAAAAACAATGGTCAGCGCAACCGGCGTGAACAACTTGCCTTCCAGCCCTTCCAGCGTCAGCAACGGCAGAAACACAATGGCGATAATGGCGATACCTGCGGTCACCGGGCTGGCGACTTCCTGTGTCGCCCACAGCACGCGTTGCAACGGCGTCTCTTCGGTGTTTTCCGGATCGTGCGCCAGATGCGCGACGACGTTTTCCACCACCACCACAGCGGCATCAACCAACAATCCAATCGCGATGGCCAAGCCGCCCAGACTCATTAAATTGGCCGACAAGCCGAACTGCCGCATCAACACAAAAGTCGCCAGCACCGACAGCGGCAAGATTAATGCCACCACAATCGCGGCACGCAGATTGCCGAGGAACAGGATCAGCAGGATCACCACAAGCACGGCAGCTTCGAGCAGCGCTGTGCTCACCGTTCCGACAGCTCGATCCACCAGTTGCGCGCGGTCGTAAAACGTCGAGACCGTCACGCCTTTAGGTAGGGTTTTCTGAATGTCGGCCAGTTTGATCTTGACGTTCTTGATCAGCTCGCCCGCGTTAACGCCTTTCAGCCCGATCACCAAGCCTTCAACCGCCTCGCCTTTGCCGTCCTGCGTCACCGCACCGTAGCGCGCCAGCTCGCCCATTTCCACGCGAGCCACATCGCCAACCGTGACGACCACGCCAGCAACCGCCTTGATGCCAATGTGGCGCAAATCATCCAACGCGGCGATGCCGCCATTGACGCGCACCACCCAGGTCTCTTCGCCTTCGTTGACGCGTCCAGCGCCATCGTTGCGGGTGTTGGATTCCAGTGCTCTGCGCAATTCGTCCAAGGTCACACCGCGCGCGCCCAGCGCAGCAGGATCGGGACTCACATCGAACGTGGCGACGCGGCCACCGAGCGAATTGACATCCGCCACGCCAGGAATCGCACGCAACTGCGGCCGAATCGTCCAGTCGAGCAAGATGCGTTTTTCCGCCAGCGACAGTGGGCCTTCGACGGTGAACATGAACAGCTCGGACAGCGGCGTCGAAATCGGCGCCAGTCCGCCCGACACGTTATCGGGCAAGTCGCCTTTGACGTTGGCAAAGCGCTCGGCCACCTGCTGCCGCGCCCAATAGATGTCGGTGCCTTCTTTGAAGTCGACGGTGATGTCGACCAGCGCATTCTTCGACAGGCTGCGCAGAATGGTCTGATCCGGAATGCCCAGCAGTTCGGTTTCAACCGGCTGGGTGATGCGCGCCTCCACCTCTTGCGGCGTCATGCCCGGCGCTTTCAGGATCAGCTTGACCTGCGTGGTCGAGACATCCGGGAAGGCGTCGATCGGGATCTGCTGGTAAGCGCGCACCCCCAGCCCGGCCAGCACCAGCGCCAACACGAGCACAAGCCAGCGCCGAGCCAGCGCGAATTCGATCAGGGTATTCAACATGTTATTCCCCCAACCACTGCGCTTTAAGCGCCGCCACACCCTTTACGGCAACCTTGTTGCCCGCAGTCAGACCCATGACCTCGGCCTGATTCGCGTTGCGGCGAATCACCTGCACCTGAGTGGGCGAAAAGCCTTGCGGCGTTTCTACAAACACGTAGGGCATGTTCACTTTCCACACCAGCGCGGCAGCGGGAACGACCAGATTATCGACCGACTGTGCACCCGTTAGCGCGACCTGAACCGACTGGCCAGGACGCAGCAACTTTTGCGGGTCCACCAGGCTGGCGCGTGCCAACACGCTTTGTGACGCATTCAGTTGCGGCAATAAAGCACTGACACGACCGCTGGCCGAACTGCCCGAAACCTTGACCGTCTGTCCCACAATGACCTGCTGCGCCTGGGTGGTGCTGAGCGGAATTTCCAGCGTCAGCTTCGACAGGTCTGCCACTTTAACCAGGGTCATCCCGGCGTCCACCCGCTGACCGGGTTCAGCGCCGCTTTCAATCACCACGCCAGCTATCGGCGCAGTTAACGTGATCGAGCTTCCCGACACACGGCCGCCCCCCATCATGGCGAGCGCGGTTTGTGCCGCCGACAGGCTGGCACGCGCCGACTGCGCCTCGGACTGCGAGGCACGCACGCGCGATTCAGCGATCAGGCCTTCGGCAAAGAGTTTTGAATCGCGAGCCGCAATGCCCGCGGCCAGTTTTGATTTCAGGCGCGCCTGCGTCAATGCATTCTGCGCGTCGGCCAAACCCGGCATCGACAGCGTAACCAATGCTGCGCCTTGCTTGACCGTATCACCCGTCTGGACATGAATCCGGGTAACCAGCGCATCACCCGCGGCTGCGGCTACGCGCACACTGGCCGGAGGCAAGGTCACCCGCGCCGGATACGTCAGCGCCAGACTGACACGTTGTGTGCCGGCAGCAACGGTGGCAATGCCCAGATTTTTCTTCTGCGCAGCGGTTAAGGGGATGACGTCAGCCGCAACAGCGGGAACAGCGCAGAACAGCGCCAAGACAACAATACGTGAGGCAATAAAACCAGAAACCATGCTAACTCTCCAAAAGCGATGAAACAGCAGGCAAACGCGTGCAAAAGCCACGCGCTGCAATGGACAATCAGATGGCGGGGGGTGCTAAAGCGAGGGGGAGCGAGTGGTCAGAAGGGACAAGATACAACGGCGGCGGTGCTGGCAGCCCCGTACCCGGTGAGGCGGTATCAATGCGCAGCAACGTGACGGGCGAGATCGAAAGCACATCGGCGGATGCGCCATGCGCATCAGAACGAATTGGCATGCCATGGGCCACTTCGATTTCAGCACCGTGCTCGCTTGCCGCCAGCGCATGGTATGCCGACTCAGCATGCGCACCCGCATGGGCATGGGCATGGTTCAAACTGGCGTGACTGATTTGAACCGAACCCGCATGGGCATGAATGAACGGCGTCATCGTCTGCAAGACGATAACGATCCAGAGCATCAAGTAACGGGTCATTCGGTTTGACACAATCAGGGCAGGCAAGTCCGGTTGGCGTAAAACGTTTTCAGATTACAGGGTGTGACTCAATACTGCCAATCACACGCAGTAATGAGTGAATCCTGACGATTGATTCTTAAGCGCGCCTTAAGTTGCAGGGACATCCCAGCAAATACCTTACGGCAGAATTGAAAGCTAGCCTATTTCATGACCATTGCCCAGCAGATCAAAAAACATCTCTCCAGCGTTTTTAAAAATGCTTCCGAACAGAGTTTATGAAGATTCAAGAGGGCTGAAACCGGCCAGAAGCAATCGGAAATTCATGAGTGGGTTCTTCCAGTTGGTATCAAAAGAAGTTCTGAATCAAATTAACTGTAAATCCGATACATTTTAAAGCTTGAAACCAGATGGTATCTGTTTACAGATGGGTGCTTACTATAGCGGATCGGACATTTGAGATGCACGCCCTGACCATCCCATAAGGGTCGATTTCAACCATTTCCAGACTCGGGGAGATGACCGAAGAAACGCATCAAATTTTAAGTCGCAATAAACGGCAACCTAAAACCAAACCGATATTTCCCGTTGCATCTAACATCGTTCCCCCTAAGTAAAACATGCCATTGTTTCCGCTAAGAAGCTGATTGGCTGCTTTTGATACATGGCACGGCATCTTAAGGCTGCGCTAAGACTGCACCACTAGAGTGGCCTCATTACCTGAATGAAGGAGGCCACCATGCCACACCTGAAATCCGAACCCCGTCGCGTGTACGACCCGCTGCTGCGGCTGGTGCACGCTGCTATCGCGCTGTCTATCATCTCGCTCATCATCACTAGCCAACTGGCTGACTGGTTCGAACATGGCCCTTATGAAGACACGCTATGGAATCTGCATATTTTGTCCGGCTATGTGCTGGCGACGAGCTTTCTGACGCGTGTGCTGTGGGGCCTGGTAGGTCCGGCTAGCGCGCGCTGGCGCGACTTGTGGCACCCCGCGGTCTGGAAGGACAGCCTTCGGCGACTACGCTTACCCGCGGCACATCGGGTCGGCCACGATCCGATTGCCAGCCTGGCCTATCTGTTTGCCTATGGCGTGATGGCGCTGATGGTCGTCACCGGACTGGGGCTCGCTGCCAGCGAATTTCAAGCCGGCCCGCTGGCCGGGTGGCTGGGCAACGCAAGCTGGCTGGAGGATGTGCTGGAAGATCCGCACGAGGCTGGCTTCATCCTGATGCTGGGCTTTATCGGCCTGCACATGGCAGCGCTGGTATTTCACCACCTGCGCGGCGAACGCGTGGCGCAAAGCATGCTTACTGGCAAGCAATACATCGATGCAGAAAGCGGGGCACAACATGATTAAGCCAACGCTTTTGATCGGGACGATTTTTATTGGGATGACGCTGGTTTCCGCCAGCGTCGCCGCCGCCGAGACCCCTGCGAGCCTTATGACAGGCTACGCAGCCACAGCGGGGATTTCACCGCAGGATTTGTCGGCCGAACGCGGCGCGACACTCTACCGCAGCGAACATTCCGGGCGTGCTGGAACGAGTGTGAGTTGTGCCAGCTGTCACACCGCCAACCCGAAACAACCCGGCCGCACCCGCGTCGGCAAGCGAATCGATCCACTGGCGCCCGCGGCGAACCCACAACGTTTCACCGATTCGGCCAAGGTCGAAAAATGGTTTCGGCGTAACTGCATGGACGTGCTGCAACGCGAATGCAGCGCGCGGGAAAAGGGCGATTTCATCGCCTGGCTCAGTCAGATCAAATAAGGAGCGAACCATGAATTATTTATTACGTGGAATCGGTGTGCTGACAGCGGTCGGCACAGTCACTCTGCTGGCTTTTTCATTGCCCTCTGGCGTGGCCCACGGCGATGGCGGAGGCAATGTCATGCCCAGACTCGCACACAAAAACTGGCAGCAGGAATGCGCCAGCTGCCACCTCGCCTATTCTCCCGCCCTGCTGCCGCGCGCGACATGGCAGCGCCTGATGGGTAAGATCGACAATCACTTTGGCGATAACGCCAGCCTTGATCCGGTTACCCAGACTGATATCCTGCGATTCCTGGAGGCCAACGCCGCCGATTCTGGCACCAGTCAGATCGGGAGGAGAGTGATGCGGCGTATGGCGGCCAAGGAAGCTCCGTTGCGCATCACCGAAACCCTCTGGTTCGTGGGCAAACACGATGAAGTGCCGCGCACAGCATGGTCGCGCAAATCGGTGGGCTCCGCCGCCAACTGCGCGGCATGCCACAGCAAGGCGGAACAGGGCGTGTTTGACGACGACTCGGTCAGGATTCCGAAATGAACGCCCAAGGATAAAATTGCACGATGCGAATTTTGTTGGTGGAAGATGACCGCTTGTTGGGCGATGGCCTGCAGGCCGGACTGACGCAGGCAGGTTATGCCGTTGACTGGCTGCGCGACGGCGACGCGGCGGTGGCCGCCTTGTCGACTGAATCGTTTGCGGCCGTGGTACTCGATCTGGGGCTGCCGAAGCGCGATGGCCTGTCCGTGTTGCAATGGCTGCGCGGGCGCCATGACGCCACGCCGGTTCTGATTCTTACCGCGCGCGACCAACTGGAAGACAAGGTGCGCGGGCTCGATCTGGGCGCCGACGACTATGTGCTGAAACCGTTTGACCTTGATGAAGTGACCGCCCGATTGCGCGCGGTCGTGCGGCGCGCCCACGGCCGCCCGGAACCGATACTCACGCTGGGCGAAGTCGAACTCAATCCGGCGGCGCGCACGGTGATGCGCGCCGGCCAGGCGGTGGATCTGACGGCACGCGAATTCGATTTGCTGCACTTGCTGCTACAAAATGCCGACCGCGTGCTGACACGGCGCGCGCTGGAAGAACAGCTCTACACCTGGAACGACGCTGTCGACAGCAACGCGCTCGAAGTCCACATCCATCACCTGCGCCGCAAGCTCGGCAACGATTTGATCCGTACGGTGCGCGGCGTCGGCTACATGGCGTCATCCGCTGCTACGCCCTCATGAGCGCTGCGCCCACCTATTCCCTGCGCCGCCGTCTGGTATGGCTACTGACCAGCGCGGTGGCCGCGATCTGGCTGCTGTCGGTTGTGGTGGTGTACCAGCGCGCTCATCACGAGGCGGATGAACTGCTCGACAGCCAGCTGACGCAGATTGCAGACACGCTGCTTGCCATTGTGGCGGGTGGCGAAGTCGACCATTTCGTGAAAGAACTGCACGAACACACGCAACGCTATCCCGTACCTATCGCATTCGAGGTATGGCACACCAAACAAGGTGAAGCACGCCGTCTGGTGACATCGCCCGGGCATGCCGAATTTGCAGCGGGCATGACGACCGGCTTCACTGAACATTTGTATCAAAATGAAAACTGGCGTTTCTATACGGTTCAGGATAACGATGCAGAGTACCGCGTCATCGTCGCGCAGGCCCATGCTGCTCGCGAGCGGTTGGCGCGCGAAATCGGTTTATCGCTCCTGATTCCCGGCATGCTCGCGTTACCCATGATGGCGCTGGCCGTATGGTGGGTTGTCGGACGCACGCTGCGTCCAGTGGATGCCGTGGCGCATCAGGTTGGCTCGTTGAACGCACAGGCGCTGGCGCCGTTGGATGCATCAACGCCATTGCCCGAGGAGATTGCGCCGCTTCGTGCCGCGCTCAATGCGCTCATCCAACGCGTTAATGAAGCCTTCGACAATGAGCGCCGCTTTACTGCCGATGCAGCACATGAGCTTCGCACCCCGCTGGCCGCACTGAAAATACAGGCTCAGGTTGCGCAACGCGCGCAGGAGTCTGAAAGCCAGCAGCGCGCGCTGGCACAGGTGATTGCCGGCGTTGACCGGATGACACACCTGGTCGAGCAATTGCTCACCCTGGCGCGTGTCGACCCCAGCAGCCACGCTATCCCCCTGCCGCTTGACCCCGCAGAGACCATCGCCATGGTATGCGCAGAGCTGCTGCCGAAGTCACAGCACCAGGGACAAACCTTGATCGTTGATGCCGCATCGAAATGCCACGCGACAGTTTCTCCTGCGTGGTTGCAGATCGCGATTCGAAATCTGCTGGACAACGCCATCCGCTATGCAGGCGAAGGCGCACGCATCGAAGTCAGACTCATTCAGAAAGGGCCGGGCTGTTCAATCAGCGTCGCAGATAACGGTCCCGGCGTAGAACCCGAAAAGCGCGCGCATTTAACCTCGCGCTTTGTGCGCGGCGAATTGGAAACGGAAAGTGAAGGCTGCGGACTCGGGTTGTCCATCGTGAGCCGAATTGCCCAGCTGTCCCATGCCCGATTGGAACTGGGGGAGGGGCTTCCGCGCAAGGGTGGCGGTCACGGACTGGCCGCCACCCTTCATTTCAGCGAAGCACTCGACTCACGCTGAACAGCGTCCTACCCGACAAAATGGTTCAACGTCGCTGACCTGATCCCATTCCGGAGCCTGGTCCCATTCCGGAGCCTGGTCCCATACCGGAACCTGGCCCCATTCCAGAGCCTGAGCCCATGCCCGGACCCATGCCAGCGGGCGGCGCATCAGGCAGCGTTTTACCCTGCGCCTTTGCGCGTGCCTGCATCAGTTTATGGTGTTCCAGCCTGAAAGCTTCGCGCTCCTGCTCGGTCTTCAGCATGCGCATTCGATTCTGATATTCGCTGCGTTCCAGAGGCGTCATCATTTCCGATCCATAAATACGGTCTCGTTCCTGCGCCTGCGCGAGTTCGGCCACGTGTATCCGGTCACGAGTCTGATCAGCGGCCTGTGCGGAAACAGCTAACGGCAAGAAAATGAATAGTGCGAACTTCGATAATTTCATGATCATGATCTCCTGGTTGAAAAGGGAGCAGTCCAGACACCAATCCACACGAACGGACTCGACACGCTCCTTTTAAACCTAGTACAAAACAACCAATACTTCGATCATATTTTTGAATACCCGGCCCGAGCAGACTTCGGAAATACCGTTTCCCAGACCCGGGTAAGCGCACTTACTGGGCGGGTTTGATTGCGGTGATGGTCATTGCACCATTGATTTTCTCAACATGGAATTTCACGGCATCACCGACCTTGACGCCATTCAGCAGCGTGGGTGAAACCACCTGAAAAACCATGGTCATGCCTGGCATATCCAGATTGGTAATCGGGCCGTGTTTGAGAGTGATTTTGTTGTTTTCCGTGTCGATCTTGCGCACCACGCCATCGCTCAGCGCACTGGCCGCAGCGGAGGTGGGCGCGGCAGTTTGCGCATACAGCGGTGCGGTGAATGACAACGCAGCCATCAATACAATCAGTTTTTTCATGGTGAGACTCCTTCTGTTGAAAAATTGTAAACAGGCGGCAAACCGATTGCGCAAATGTTTGCCGCCACAACGATCAGTTAATGCCCGGAATGGCCACTGGGTTTGCGCACCTTCACTTCGACATCGGTGGGCGTGCCCTTGGGTGAGGCGGATTTCGGCGCACGGACCGGATCGGATAACGCGCCGGTGTACTCGAAGGCCACTGTACCAGCGGGTGCCTTGTACCAGCCCGGATCGGAATAATCGCCCCGCTTCTGATCGCGCCGCACCTTCAGCATGGAGAACATGCCGCCCATTTCCACTGAACCGTAAGGACCCTGTCCGGTCATCATCGGCAACGTATTGTCGGGCAGCGGCATTTCCATTTCGGCCATGTCGGCCATGCCGCGTTCCCCCATTACCATGTAATCGGGCACCAGCTTGTTGATCTTCTTCATGATCCCGGTGTGGTCAACGCCAATCATGGTCGGTGTCGCATGGCCCATTGCGTTCATGGTGTGGTGGCTCTTGTGGCAGTGGAACGCCCAGTCGCCCTCCTCGTCGGCCAGAAACTCGATCTGGCGCATTTGGCCCACGGCAACATCTGTGGTGACTTCCGGCCAGCGCGAGCCTTTGGGTGTGGGGCCGCCATCGGTTCCCGTCACCTCGAACTCCACCCCGTGCAAATGAATCGGATGATTGGTCATGGTGAGGTTGCCGACCCGGATGCGGACTTTGTCGTTCAGTCGTACGTTCAGGGTGTCGATGCCCGGGAACGCTCGACTGTTAAACGTCCACAAGTTGAAATCGAGCATGGTATTAACCATCGGCGTCGCGCTACCGGGGTCAATATCATAGGCATTCAGCAAAAAGCAGAAGTCGCGATCGACCGGGTCGATCAGCGGATGCCTGCCTTTTGGATGCGTCACCCAGAAGCCCATCATGCCCATCGCCATTTGCGTCATTTCGTCCGCGTGCGGGTGATACATGAACGTGCCGGGCCGGCGCGCCACAAACTCGTAAACAAACGTCTTGCCCGGCTTGATCTGCGGCTGGTTGAGTCCGCCGACACCATCCATGCCATTGGGCAAACGTTGGCCGTGCCAGTGGATGGTGGTGTGTTCGGGCAAGCGGTTTGTGACGAAAATTCGCACCCGGTCACCTTCCACCACTTCGATCGTCGGCCCGGGCGACTGGCCGTTATAGCCCCACAGGTGCGCCTTCATACCGGGGGAAATTTCGCGCACTACAGGTTCAGCCACCAGATGAAACTCTTTCACCCCCGTCTTCATCCGCCACGGCAGCGTCCAGCCGTTGAGCGTGACCACCGGGTTGTAGGGCCGGCCATTGGGCGGCATCAACGGTGGCTGGGTGTCGGGCGTGCCCATGCTGACAATCTCGGGCAAGCCCGCGAGCGCAGCTGGCGTCACCGAGGCTGCAGCGACCGCGCCGGTCAATTTGAAAAAATCGCGTCTTGAAGTCATGAATCATCCTTTCAATGGCCGCCCGCTGCGTCGGCAGGGGCAGAGGAAGCTGAGGGGGCGGCCATCATGCCGGGAGTACCGACCCGTGCCATCTGCAAATCGGATTCGGCCAGCCAGTAATCGCGCTGCGCCTCGATGGCGGCGTTGACCGACACAATCTGCGAACGTGCATCGGCCAGCAGTTCGAATACACCGATCAGCATGCCGTTGTAGCGCAACACGTTCTCCTCTGAAATTCGCTTTTTCAGTGGCACGATTTCATCGCGCAGGTGTTTGGCGATGGCGTACTGCCCTTGCTGCATGGCATAGGCTTCGCGCACTTCCGAACGCGCGTTAACCGCGACCTCCCGTGCACGTTCGAGTGCTTGCCGATAACGCGACTCCGCAGCAACCACCCGGCTCTGGCCCCAATCGAACAGCGGCAACTCGAACGTGATTTCATACCCGCGCTGCTGCGGTTCAGTGTTCGAACTGTTATTAATGACGCCCAGTTCCAGCACATTGATCAGGCGCGTACGCCGCGTGAGGCCCAGGTTTTTCGCCAGCGCCTCGGTTTGCAGCCTGGTCATCTGCAAGTCCAGCCGCGAGTCCATTGCCTGCTGTTCCAAATTGGACAGCGCGGGCAAGGATTGGGGCAGATCAGGCAGGCGATCGGGCAATTTCAGTTTGTCTGCGCTATTCAAACCCATCAGCCGAATCAGACGCTCGCGCGCCTGCACTTTCGCGCCTTCGGCACGTGCCACCGCCAGTGCGGCATCCGCATAAAACGAATGCTCGCGCGCCTGCCGCAGCTTGCTCCAGTTGCCGACTTTCGCCATGCGACTGGCAAGCTCAGCCCCCGCTTCGGCGGCTTCCATTGCCTGCTGCTGATACTGTGCTGATTGAATGGCGGTAACGGCAATGATCCAGGCCTTGCGCGTATCCGCCGACAGTCGCAGCACATTCAACACCAGCCCACTGCGCGTTTGCTCAAACAGCCGTTGTTCAATCTCGGTCCGCATCGGCATCGTCAACAGGCGTGCCAAATTCAGGTGAAGACTGCGCTCCCACTCCACTTCGTCGCCACGGGTGAGTCGACCAATGGAAAAACCCGGGTTAGGCAAACGCTGGGCCGATACCAGATCCGCCTCGGCAATGCCCAGTGTGTTGAATGCCGCCTGCAAGCCCGGATTGTTGAGCAATGCAATCTGCACCGCCGCTTCATCTGTCAGCGGTTGTTCCAGCATTTTGTCGACACGGGCCTGCGTTTGTGCACGCGTGGCATCGTCGCGCGACCACACGACATCTTTCTGGATGCGCGACTGGGTAGCAGATTGAACGGCATCAAACCCGCCGTCTTTTGAAAAACTGGCACAGCCACCCAGCAAGGCCGCGGCCACCAATACCAGCACGAGTGTGCGTGGCGTATAGGGATTGGTTTTCATGATGATGGTCTCAATGTTGATGCTGGCTATGGCTACTCGACTCTGCAGCGCCATCACTTTGTTGCGCATCGCGCAAATAAGTGAGCCAGCCCCCTATTTCTCCAACACGGTCATTGGACTCGGTCCAATCACTGACGGGCTCATCGCGCCATTTCTGGTACAGGCCAAGCGGTGAGGCCGGTGCCATTCCCCTTTCTTTTGGCATGGCTTGGGTGGCCACGGGCATGGTTTCGGCGGCATGCGCCAAGGGCACAACCAGCATTGCGGTCACAACTAACGGTGCCGCCCACCGAGGTAATTGGACGCGGACAGGTAACGTCACTGGACGAAAAAATGAATTCAACATGGTGAACCTCGCAAATTCAGCGGCAGCGTGCCGCAAACAGAATCGGATCAACGCGCTGGCTAGCAGCGCGGGATTCAAGCGAAGGCGAGTCGAGGCGGACGCTCTGGACTGTCAGGGATGAAACCAATGAAAGTCTCATCCGCGTGGGGGGCGACACGATGTGCAAAAGGCACAACGGGTGCGGCATCGACAACCGGAACCAACAATGTCGACGCGGCATGACAGAGGGTGCAGTGTTTGCAAGGAGAGGAGTTGTGCGATGTGTCAGTCTGTTCCGGCTCATGGCATGTTGCCAACGCCTCACCCGACATCGCCTGGTGTTCCATGTGCTGGAACGGAGACTGGCCCTGAAACGAAAACACGCAGCCCAGCATGGCAGCAGACGCAAAGGACTGCACTGGTAGGACCAGCATCATCAGGATCAGCAGGAATCGGGTTATTCGGGAACGCACGGGATCAGTGTAATCAAAAAAACAGGGCCATCCAAATGACCCTCAGCGGTCTCTCAAGGTTCCCAGACCCGCCGGATGGTTTCAAGAACGGCGCTTGCGGGGTTCGTAATGCACCACAGCGCGCATGATTTCGGAATAGGGAAACTCAGCACAACTGCCAAAACGGGCCTTGGCTTGCTGCACGGCGGCCGCCACATCGGTGGTGGCGTCGCCAGCGGCCCCGAGTGCAGCCGCCAACCCGCGTACGCCACCGCACTGGGCACGGATTTCCTTGCCAAACGGCCACGGCGAATCGGGGGTGATTTTCAGCGCGAACTGCGCGTTCTCGTGCAGCGCCTGATAAAAACTCAGACAGTCCTCACGCGCGGCGGGGTCGCTACAGGCAATGGCTTCTCGTTCTGCCAAATTGAGTTTGTGTGAACGGTCGCAGCCCACGCATCGCGACAGCAAAGCCCGTTCAAACGGGCAGCTGTGCTCGATGTAGGCCTTGCGGGCCAGTTTGTAGGCATCTTCGTTGTATTCAGCCATGAAGTATCAAAATGTCCGCTTGCCGGACATCCATTTAAAAGGCTGGTGCGGGTGGCGCAAAAACGCAAATGTACAGAATAGTGTTGCGACAATGAACAATACAATACCCAGTGCAATACCAACCGCATACAGCCAATAAGCTATTGGATTCGCATCTGCTGTGATGATGTACTGCGTTCTACTAAGGGTGTAACTTCCCGTATGCAGCATTTCGGATAGCAAAACCGTCATCGCGATAACTGCTAACAAACCGAATATAGCGAATGAGGTAAGGCGAAGTTTGGTCTGCGGCTTATAAGAATAGTGTTTTTCCCAATGCTCACGATTGATTTCGGCAAGTCTTTTCTTAAGATCAACCTCCGCGTTTTCAAGGCCTGCCAAGTCATTCAATGCCTCATCCCGCAGCGTGAGATCTTCGAGCGTTTCTGCGTCACGCCGCAAGGCACTGAGATCAGTATTCATATCAAATCCCGGGGTAAAGCTATTATTTGACTGCCTTGGACTTGGGTGTTTCGGCTGTTAGGGTTTTACCAATCGTCACCCGTGAGCCGGGTATCCAGTTCACGTTCTGCAGACAAGGTTTCCTGCGCTGCGATTTCATTCTCGGCAAACATCATCTTATATTTGTCGCCGGTTTTGGGATCGAGGGTTTTACGCAGTTCATTGGTTTGCGCCTTGGCCTCCTTGAACGAAGCCCATTCGCCCTGCTTTTCAAGCACCTTGAACATACCCAGACGAAAAACGTAATACGGCATAAAAACTCCTTAACTCAGCTTGCCGTGGCACTGCTTGTATTTCTTGCCCGAACCGCATGGACAGGGATCGTTACGACCCACCTTGGGATACGCGTCCCCGGCAGCAGCAGTGGCCTCGGCCTCGGCAAAGTCCTGGGCTTCATCGTAACCCGCGTGTTGATATTGCACATTGGACATATCTTCATGCAACTCAACGGCAGGCATGTCCTCAGGCACCCGTACCTGAACGGAACTGGTGATCTGCGTAACTTCGGCCTTGATCCCGGTGAGCATGCCGGAAAACAGTTCAAACGCTTCGCGCTTGTATTCCTGCTTGGGCTGTTTCTGTGCATAGCCACGCAGATGGATGCCCTGACGCAGGTGATCCAGCGCCGACAGATGTTCGCGCCAATGGCTGTCCATGCTTTGCAGCATCACCGAACGCTCGAACTGGCGTAACCCCTCCGCGCCAGCCATCGCTTCCTTATCGGCATGCGCCGCGTCGGCGGCACTCATGATTTTCTTGCGCAGGCTCTCTTCGTTCAGCGTCTTGTCTTCATCCAACCACTGCTGCAGTGGCAGATCGAGTGCGTACTGCGATCCCAGGGCTTTTTCCAGGCCAGCCACGTCCCATTGCTCGTCCATGCTACCCGGTGCGATGTAGAGGTCGATCGCATCACTCAACACGCTGTCGCGCATGGCACGAATGGTGTCGCCGATATCCTCGCTCGCCAGCAGCTCATTGCGCTGCTCGTAGATCACCTTGCGCTGGTCATTCGACACATCGTCGTATTCGAGCAGCTGTTTACGAATATCGAAGTTGCGCTGCTCAACCTTGCGCTGTGCGTTTTCGATCGCTCGCGTCACCCACGGATGCTCGATGGCCTCGCCTTCGGGCATCTTCAGGCGATCCATGATCGCAGCGACACGGTCGGAAGCAAAGATGCGCAGTAGCGGGTCTTCCAGCGACAGGAAGAAGCGGCTGGAGCCGGGATCGCCCTGACGCCCGGAACGTCCGCGCAACTGGTTGTCGACGCGGCGCGATTCGTGACGTTCGGTGCCGATGATGTGCAAACCGCCCGCGGCCAGCACAGCGTCATGACGCGGTTTCCAGTCAGCCTTCAGCGCAGCGATGCGGCTGGCTTTCTCGCTGTCGGACAGCGTCTCATCCAGAGTGATGGCATCGAGTTCATTTTGAATGCCGCCACCCAGCACGATATCGGTACCCCGGCCCGCCATGTTGGTGGCGATGGTGATGCCGCCCGTCATGCCGGCTTGCGCGATGACTTCAGCTTCACGCTCATGCTGCTTGGCGTTGAGCACGTTGTGCGGCAACCCGGCTTTTTTCAGTTCGGCCGACAGCAGTTCGTTGGCTTCGATCGAGGTGGTGCCGACCAGTACGGGCTGACCTGCAGCATGGCGCTCACGGATGTCGATGATCACCGCCTGATCGCGCTCGCCTCCCGTGCGATAAACCTGATCGTGCTCGTCCTTGCGGATCATCGGACGGTGCGTCGGAATGACCACCGTTTCGAGACCGTAGATACTCTGGAATTCGAACGCTTCGGTGTCCGCCGTGCCGGTCATGCCCGACAGCTTTTGATACATGCGGAAAAAGTTCTGGAAGGTGATCGATGCCAGGGTCTGGTTTTCTTTCTGGATTGACACGCCCTCCTTGGCTTCGACCGCTTGGTGCAAGCCTTCGGACCAGCGACGTCCGCTCATCAGGCGGCCGGTGAATTCGTCGACGATGACGACTTCGTCGTTCTGGACCACGTAATGCTGATCCTTGAAGAACAACGCATGCGCACGCAGTGCGGCATACACGTGGTGCATCAGCATGATGTTGGTGGCGTCGTACAAACTGCCACCCTCAGGCAGCACGCCCATCTCGGTGAGGATGGACTCGATTTTTTCGTGACCCGTCTCGGACAGCAACACCTGGCGCGATTTTTCATCGACCGAGTAATCGCCTTCGGACTCCTCGTCCTTTTGCCGGGTCAGTTTCGAGGGAACCAAATTTAATTGCAGGTACAGCGCGGTATTTTCTTCCGACTGCCCTGAAATGATGAGCGGCGTGCGCGCCTCGTCAATCAGGATCGAGTCGACTTCGTCGATGATGCCGTAGGCCAGCGGACGCTGCACCTTCTGGCTCATCTCGTAGACCATGTTGTCGCGCAGGTAGTCGAAGCCGTATTCGTTGTTGGTCCCGTAAGTGATGTCAGCGGCATACGCGGCCTGCTTCGCGTCGTGCGGCATCTGCGACAGGTTGATGCCGGTGGTCAGGCCCAGGAAACTGTACAGGCGACCCATCCATTCCGCATCGCGACCGGCCAGGTAATCGTTCACCGTCACCACGTGTACGCCCTTGCCTGTCAGCGCATTCAGATACGCGGGCAGGGTCGACATCAGCGTTTTTCCCTCGCCGGTGCGCATTTCGGCTATCTTGCCGTCGTGCAACACCATACCGCCCACCATCTGCACATCGAAATGGCGCATGCCGAGCACCCGGTTCGACGCTTCGCGAACCACCGCGAAAGCCTCGGGCAACAGTTTGTCGAGCGACTCGCCGTTTCCCAGCCGGGATTTGAATTCGCCAGTCTTGCCGGCCAGCTCGGAATCGGTCAACTTCTCCATCGCCGGTTCCAGCGCATTGATCGCTTTCACCTTTTGCAGGTATTGTTTAACCAGCCGCTCGTTGCGACTACCAAAGACTTTTTTGAAAATGGATTGAAGCATGGGGAACCCGAAATGACCGCAGGACGCGGAAAATCGTCGAAGTTTAGCATAGCGCGCGGGACTGCCCATGCCCCGCGCGCCACACCCGCATGAGCACCTCCAGTCTGTCTGATCTGCTGGCCAGCCAGCTTCCAAGCGGTCTGGCAGTTCGCGCCCGGGTTTTACTCAATACGCAGGCCGCATTGGAGCGTGCCCTGCCTGCCGCGATCGCCGGACATGTTCGCGTCATGCAGCTGGAAAACGGGGTGTTGAGCCTGGCTTGCGACAGTGGCGCCGTCGCCAGCCGCCTGCGCCACCAGACCGATGCCCTGATCGCCAAACTGGGCAAACACGGCATTGCGGCGACCAGCCTGCGCGTCAGCGTCAATCCCGAATTACTGCCACGTTACGTCCATCCGGTTGAAAAAGCCGGTTTGCCTACCACCGCACTGGAGGGTCTGGCGCACCTCAGTACAGATATAGAAGAAGGCCCGCTCAAAGACGCCCTGACCCGATTGCTGCGTCACCACACGCCGCCTGGCCACGATTAACGCCTCCGTGACGATAACAACCCACAAACGACCTATGCGCCTTCACAAGAGCAACCACACAATGAAAAATTCACTTCACTTGGCCTTGTTTGGGGCCGTCTGGCTTTTAACCCCTGCCGCCTGGGCCATGGAGATGGATTCCACACCCGTTTCCGCTGCCACAGGGAACCACCGCCATGACAGCACCCAAAACGAGCAACCCCGCCCAAAGCCGGTCGGGGGAGAAGATGCGTTGAATACCTATCGCGCCATGTTTCTGGAAGGCAAAACAGCCAGCGACATGGAAGCGTTCATCGCCCAGTACAAAAACGCTGACCCTGAAAACCTGATCCCAAGAGCCACGATCAGAATGCGGACGTTTGCCGCCTATGAAGCGGCCTATCTTGAGCATCAATGCGACAAGGCGAAACAGCTTCACCGCACGATTTCAGGATACAACGTCACATTGCCCTTCTCGTATGCGGCGTGCTTACGGGGGAAGACCGCACTGGCCGTCGATCCTGCGACCCTCTATGCGGCCGGGGTTCGCTTTGAAGCGGATGGCGAACGCGCGAGTGCGCGTACCTTATACAGAAACCTGCTGGACCGGTTTCCCCGGCATCCAGCAGCCAAGGCAGCGGCAGACCGACTCGCGCGCATGACGGAAATCGAAGCGCTCGATCCGGCACGCCTGCAGGGAATCCCCCCAGAGCTTGTCCCCCCTCCCTCAGAGCCAGCGTCCGTCGCATTGCACACTCCTGCGACTACGGCCTGCCCGAAGGACCTCGGCTATCTCCGGTCCCAGATGGTTTTCACGGAGTTGCGACAAAACCCCAACTTTGACGAGCCCATCGACGGCATCATCCACAAGGCAGGCGGGCTTGATGCCGCCATCGCGGAACTGAAGCGGCTGATCCAAGAAAACCAGCGACCCTTGAGCCAGGCTGCAAGCGCTGTGCGCCAATATAAACCAGCTGACCAGAGTGGCGAGGCATTGGCATTCCGCTGCGAAAAACCGGATGGCGAATTCTGTTCTGCCAACTATCACTACCATCTGATCAAAGAGGGCAATTTTTATTACACCGAGATGCTCAACAGCTTGCTTTGCAGAAAAACCGGAACCATGGAGCACGCACGGTATACGCCCGCTCCCCTGGCTGGCGCAAAGAAAAAATAAGCTAAGCCGTAATCAGGGCGTGTCTGTGTTGGCCTGGACGGGAGCCAATGCCTCCAGACCGCCGCGGATGTGCAAGTCACGCTGCGGATAGGGAATAACAATGCCGGCACCCTTGAAGGCGCGCCAGATCGCGATATTGATGTCTGAACGCACGTTGGCCAGGCCCGATTCGGGATCCTGAATCCACACCCGCAGTTCCAGTTCGATGCCGTTGTCGCCAAACGCCATCAGGCGGGTGGCAGGCTCGGGGTCGGCGAGCACCCGCGGGTTGGCCATTGCCGCCTCGCGCAATAAGGCCAGCGCCTGTTCCGGGTCGTTGTCGTAGCTGATGGAAACCGGAATTTTCAGGCGCACGTTGCGGTCGCTGAAACTCCAGTTGATCACCTCGTTGGTGATCAGGGTCTCGTTGGGGATCAGCCGATCCACCCCATCACGGTCTCGCACCACCACATAGCGCGCACGCAGTTCCTGCACCCAGCCGAATTTTTCGCCGATGGTGATGACATCACCCGGGCGAATCGAGCGGTCAAAAAGAACGATGAAACCGCTGATGAAGTTGCTGGCGATGCGCTGCAGGCCAAAACCCAGGCCCACGCCCAGCGCGCCGCCGAATACGGTCAATGCAGTGAGATCGATGCCCACCGCATCCAGCGCCAGCAAAAAGGCCAGCACCAGCAGCAAGAACTTGCTGAGCTTGACCAGCGCCACCTGCATGCCGGCGTTGACATACTCAGCCTGGCTGATGCGATTCTCGATCAGTCGGGCCACCCACAATGCCAGCATCCACAACACGGCCACCGCCAGAACCAGCTTGCCCACTGCCAGCACTGAAATCCGCTTCTCGCCCATCTGCATGGCCATGCCATCCAGCCCTTCCAACACGGCGGGCAGCCATCCCAACAGATGCAGCGCGACAATGATCCAGACCGAGGTGGAAATCAGACTTTCCCAGGCTTTGACCATCGGGCTAGGACGGAAGGTCTTGCGCAAGAAATATACAACCGTGCGGATGGTGGCCAACGACACCAGCAAGGGCACGGCCAGATTAAGCACTCCCACCGACATGTCCTGGTGCGCCAGCAATGCCCGTCCCGCCACAACGCCGACCAGCATGCTGATCGGAAACAGAATGCGCTGCAGGGTTTTCAGGGCAAGATGGCGAACGGCAAATTCCGCATTTTGTTCGGTGCGCGCCACCAGACCCTGACTCAATTGACGATGGACCAACAGCGCGGACGCGGCTGCCAGGACAATCACACCAATTTCCCACCACACCAAAGGGTCAAACATGAGGGCTTGCCAGGAGACCAACAGGGTTTGAATTTCAGCAGGTAGCGTTGGAGACATTTCGAATCACTCGCAGGAGGTTTTCAGCAACATACCGGACAGTTGCCTTAACCCACAAGCCTATACATTCGGGCTGGCACCGCACAAACCTCAGCGATTACTAATTCGCTGTGTAACTACGGACTTATCCTGGCCGATAAAATTAGTGCTCCCTCTATTGCACCCAAGCTTCCTGCACGGCATTCTTTGCCTACAGCCCACCCCACAATCATGCGCAAACTCCACGCACATTTTGAACCCTCGCTATTTGCTTGTCTGCTTTCAGGCCTGATGTGGTTTCAGATGCCAGGCGTGTCCAAATGGAAAAGCCTGAGCTTTCGCAGTGATTTCGGTACTCTGTCGCTGATTTCCTGGCTCGGCTCCCGGCTAATCCCATGGCCCGCTGTCATGATTGTTGCGCATCGCGTGCCCCTCGCTCTCGAACCGGGCCGGTTAAGACTCCCATGAATAAACACCGACGTCTCATTACTGTCGTGTTGTTTATTATTCTGTTGTTCGCAGTGTTTGAACTGTCCGGCGCCCGAGGCCACTTCACCCTCGGATTTCTGCAACAAGTCATCCGGAAACATCAAGCCAGCGGATTGCTGATTTTTGTGCTGGCGTTTGTGCTGGGTAATCTGATCCAGATTCCTGGCTGGATTTTTCTCGCGGCTGCGGTACTCACACTAGGACAATTCTGGGGCGGCGTAGCCACCTATATCGCCGCAAGCATCTCGTGCGTTATCACCTTCTTCACTATCCGCCTTGTGGGTGGCAACGCACTGGGTAAGCTGGATAACGCACTTGCCGTCAACGTCCTTAACCGACTGCATGCTCATCCGATCAAAAACATCATTCTGTTGAGATTGCTGTTCCAGACACTCCCCGCGCTCAATTACTCACTGGCGATAAGTGGTGTCCGGTTTCGTCCTTATCTGATAGGCACTCTGCTCGGCTTACCCATTCCCATTGCCGTTTACTGCGTTTTCTTCGACAGCCTGGCTAAGTTTTTGAAGATCGTTTGATCAAACTCAGGATAGAACGTACTCCCTGAACCTTTTGACAGGCGGTGCGTCAACAAGGCAAGGACGCGCTGAAGCGCACGTGCAGCGATTAACGCTGGCGTCACCCCTCTACGGGAGCACTCATGCACACCCTAAGACAGGCCATTATTTTCCCTCTTCTCCTCGCCGCCACTTTGGCCGGAATCGCGCATGCTGAAGTCAAAGGAATCAAGGACGGTGCTCAACTCACGCGGGAAGTCGATGCGAACGTACGGGACATTTCAACGCCTGATTTACGTCGCGAAATCGAAAAAAACCCGGAATTGGTGCTGATTGACATCCGCATGCCGGATGAAATCAAGCAAATGGGTGGCGCCATCAAAGCGATGCAAAACGTCAACATCCCACGAGGCTGGCTGGAATTTCGCATCACCGGGCATGCGCTGAACAAGGACACGCCGATTGTCGTGTATTGCGGCGGCAACATCCGTAGCGTTCTGGCAGCCCATACTTTGCAGCAAATGGGCTATACCAACGTCAAAAACTACCCGGATGGCTTCATCGGCTGGAGGCGGCAGGGGCTGCCGGTTGAATAAGCCTTGTCAAACGTATTCAACCGTCCGGAGATGCGGTGCTATGCGATTTGCGTGCGACCTAGAAAAGTTCGACTGAACCGCTGATACGTTCTTCTGGTGTGAGTTCGCCACTGCTTACCAGCTCACGGTAGGCGCAGACCTGATTGCGGCCATGTTCCTTGGCGTAGTACAGGGCTTTGTCTGCTTCCTCAAACACATGGGGCGGCAATAATTGATCAATGATCGGCGTAAAACCTACGCTAACGGTCACTTGTCCCACCTGGGGAAACGAATGATTCTGTACCTTGGTCCGGATTCGTTCGAGAATGACTTTGACGATTTCGGGTGTCACGCCTTTGATGAGTGCAACAAACTCTTCGCCGCCATAGCGGAATACCCAGTCTGCATCACGTAGCGCGCCGCGAACCAAACCCGAAAAAACCAGCAGCACCTCATCACCGATCAAATGGCCATAGTTGTCATTGACTCGCTTGAAGTGGTCGATATCAAACACGGCCAAATAGTCGTCTTTGCCCTCGTCTTGCTTCCGGTTGAACCCGTTGGTCCGGGCCGAAAGCAGCTCACTCATTTTCTGTTCCATCTTCTTGCGGTTATACAACCCGGTCAGGGTGTCGCGTTCGCTGTCAAACAACAATTTGGCATAGTTGGCGTGAATCTTGACCATGCCTTGCGCGGTACGAAGATCAGAAGAACGCCATTTGCGCTGTCGAATTATGATGACCTTGCGCCGGCCTTCCAGGATACCCAGGCTGCTGATGAGATAACTTTGTCCATCCAGATCGAGTTGCTTATCCGATGCTGTGGAACTCAGGCTGGCCGCTTCGGCCAGCAATTCATCGTCGATCGAAAACATGGGCGGCGGCAACGGACAATTCTCATCCTTGATCCACTGTCCGCGCTCCGTGCCTGGAACCAGCCAAATCAAGCCTGCTTCCGCCCCGGGCAACATCTCCAGAATGACGTCCAGTAAACTTCGCAGCAACGTCAATTCGTCGCGCTGTTCGGTCAATGCCACCAAGGACTCTATGACTTGATGGTTACTCCCGGAATGCTTGGCAAGGACCATAACGACAACCTTCAATAAAGGGTTAACAAGGATGAAACCTTGGCGGGTTTTTCAAAGCAATTTTTTGTTATCGCAGTACTACTCGCTCCACGACATAAAGCAAGGCAGTGATCAGCCCTACGATAAGAGAAAAGCGCAGTACACGCCCGACGTAACGCAAATATTTTCGGTTTCCGGTGAACATCCACGCCAAACCCAGCGCCACCACCGCAATAAGCAGCGCGACGATCATCAGTCGAATGGCAATCATCAGGCGGCAAGCGGATGCAAACGCAGGAACGCGTCAGGGACGTCTTCGATTTGCTCGAAGCTGACCATTTCCCAGGATTCCTGATGCTGTAGCAATTCGCGTAGCAGCATATTGTTCAGCGCGTGGCCTGATTTGTAGGCTTCAAAGGCGCCAATAACAGGGTGACCCAACAAATACAGATCGCCGATGGCATCGAGTACTTTGTGTTTAACAAATTCATCGTCGTAACGCAGACCATCCTGATTCAACACGCGATACTCATCCATGACGATGGCATTGTCGAGCGATCCCCCCAGGGCCAGACCATTGTTGCGCAGGGCTTCGACCTCATGCATGAAGCCAAAGGTGCGGGCGCGGGAAACCTCCTTGGTATAGGCATTGTCGGCAAAGTCGATGCTGACGGTTTTGCCGCTTTTCTCGAACACGGGATGCTTGAAATCGATGGTGAATTCGACCTTGAAGCCGTGATGCGGCACAAAACGCGCCCACTTGTCACCATCGCGTACTTCGATTGGCTTGATGATGCGTACGTATTGCTTGGCGGCATCCTGCTCAATGATGCCGGCGGACTGCAGCAAATACACAAACGGCGCCGAAGAACCGTCCATGATGGGAATTTCGGGGCCGGTCAAATCAACAATCAGGTTGTCGATGCCGAGACCCGCGAGCGCCGACATCAGATGCTCGACGGTGGACACCTTGGCGGCGCCCGATTCGAGCATGGAACACAGTCGGGTGTCGGTGACCAGATAAGGGTCGGCTTTGAGTTCAGCGGGGGGATTGAGGTCCATCCGCCGGAACACAATGCCGGAATTGGGTGCAGCCGGGCGCAAGGTCATTTCGACCTTGATGCCGGAATGCAGGCCCACGCCAGTGGCGTGGACGGGCGTTTTGAGGGTGCGCTGCTTGATCATCCTGTCATTTTAACCGGTCGCAGGGGGAGGGCGAGAGGAGAGGAGGTGCCAGGCTTGTGACCACGGCACCTTGATTGGGTTCACCCTTTCCCCCGCGCCTCAATCAGCCTGACGACGCAGGAATGCCGGAATATCCAGCGTGTCGATGCCGGAATCAGTCATCGCCTGAATGGTGCGCGAACGACGGCTGGTCATCACGCTGGGCAGCTCTTCACTATTACCCACCATCATCGGCGCATCATCGGTGCCGGTACGGATAATCTGCATTGGTT
>JAGXGP010000128.1 GCA_024636775.1 Hydrogenophilales bacterium | reverse complement strand
GGCATGGACCGCATCGAAGAGCGCATCTTCATCGTCAAGCTGGTCAACGACAAGAACGACCCGAGCCGCATCGCCGGTGCAGTCGGCTTCTCGACCCGCGACCACAAGGTTGTCGTCTACAAGGCCAAGGCCATCCTGCTGGCCGCCGGTGGTTGCGTGAACATCTTCCGTCCGCGCTCCGTCGGTGAAGGTACCGGCCGTGCCTGGTACCCGGTGTGGAACGCAGGTTCGACCTACGCGATGGCTGCTGAAGCTGGCGCCGAGCTGACCATGATGGAAAACCGCTTCGTGCCCGCCCGTTTCAAAGACGGTTACGGCCCGGTTGGCGCATGGTTCCTGCTGTTCAAAGCGCAAGCTGTGAACGCGTACGGCGAAGTCTACATGGTGAAAAACAAGGAACTGCTGAACGACTACCCGCCCTACGGGCAGGCTGCCGTTCCCGCATCGTGTCTGCGTAACCACCTGATGCTGAAGGAAATGAAGGAAGGCCGCGGCCCCATCTACATGGACACCGTGACCGCTCTCGCCAAACTGCGCGAGACCCTGACCCCGCGCGAAGTGAAGCACCTGGAAGCAGAAGCGTGGGAAGACTTCCTCGACATGTGCGTCGGCCAGTGTGGTATCTGGGTGGGCGAGAACATCGAACCGGAGAAGAAAAACTCCGAACTCATGCCGACCGAGCCCTACCTGCTGGGTTCACACTCCGGTTGCTGTGGCATCTGGGTGTCGGGTCCGACCGATGTAGGCGCGCCGACCTCGGAAGATCATGCAGACAAGGACAAGATTCCGGCACACCTGCCCTCGGGCTGGAGCTGGGGCTATCGCTCGATGACCACGGTCAAGGGTCTGTTCACCGCCGGCGACGGCGTGGGCGCATCCGGCCACAAGTTCTCCTCCGGCTCACACGCCGAAGGCCGCATGTGCGCCAAATCCATGGTCAAGTACTGCATTGACAACAAAGACATGAAGCCCGAACTCGACACCTCTGTCGAGCAACTAGTGGAAGATATCTACAAGCCGGTGCGTACCTTCCTGGAGCACAAGGATTACACCACCGCTATTGATGTGAACCCCAACTACATCACGCCCAAGATGCTGCAGTTCCGTTTGCAGAAGATCATGGACGAGTATGTGGCGGGCGTGGCGACTTACTACACCACCAATGCAAACATGCTGGGCGTGGCTGAAGAGAAGTTGAACATGCTGAAAGAAGACGCTGAGAAGATGCGTGCAAAAGACCTGCACGAACTGCTCCGCGCCTGGGAAAACTACCACCGTATCCTTACGGCGGAAGCCCACATGAAGCACATCCAGTTCCGTCAGGAAAGTCGTTACCCCGGCTTCTACTACCGCATGGACAAGAACTTTGTCGATGAAGAGAATTGGCATTGCTTCGTGAACTCGGTCTACGACAAGACCTCCAAACAGTGGAACTGCTTCAAGCGCGCCCACGTGGATATTGTCGACAAGTCCAAGCTGTTCAAGCCCGCTGCTCACTAATTCGTTAGTCAGCCAGTGAACTCCGGGCGCCTTCGGGCGCCCGGTTTTTTTACACCCCATTAAACAGCAAGCGCAACAAGGTTTAGCATCCTGTCGAAAGCGCGTACTCTAGCGTTCTGGATCAGAAACAATGCTTTCGACTGTGTGTTAATGAATTGAGGGGTTCGCCCCGGAAGGTAGCAAGAAATGAACGAACAAGATTTCAAAGACATGATCAACGACTCCCCGTTTGCGGGCAGCCCGGTCAAACCCAATATGCTGGGAGACAACACCTCATTCCAGTTCCGTTGTCATCGCAACGTCAAATGCTGGAATGCATGTTGCAGCAATATCGATATCCCGCTGACGCCCTACGATATCCTGCGTCTGAAAAAACGACTGGACATGCCGTCTGGTGAATTTCTCAAACAGTATTCAACCCCTTTTGAGATGGACAAGGATGGTATGCCCGGTGTGAAGCTGAAGCCGGTTGACGAAGGCACGGCATGCCAGTTCATGACCCCGGAAGGCTGTGGAGTCTACGAAGACCGACCCACTGCATGCCGTTACTACCCAGTCGCCTTGCTGACCATGCGCCGCTCCGATGAATACGTTGATCGCAGCGCCTACGCCATGGTCAAAGAAAAGCACTGCCTGGGTCATCTGGAAGACAAAACCCAAACCATTGAGCAATACCGCACCGAACAGGGTGTAGTCGAGTACGACGAAAAGGCACACGCCTGGCGCCAGCTGATCGTTAAGCGCAAGTCAGCGGGTCCCTCCATCGGCAAGCCCACCCCCGTGTCCAACCAGCTGTTTTTCATGGCCAGCTACGACATGGATCGCTTTCGTGCATTCATCATGAGCCCGAGCTTCAACGAAACCTACAACATCCCGGTTGAAGTCATGGCGCTGCTGATTGCCGATGACGAGGCCTTGCTCGACTTTGGCCTGAACTTTCTGCGCCATGCACTATTTGGTGAAGACTTCATTGAGCAACATCCAGGCGCCTATGAAAAGCGTCTGGAACGCAAGCGTGCGATGGCCGGGCAGAATCAAGAAGCCGAATTCCAGAAAAAAATGGAAATCGAAGACGATAAATACTCTAACGAGAACTGACCCTATGCACCTTCCTGCGTTCGTCCTGCTCACGTTGATTTCGCTGTGTCCGGCCATTGCGACTGCGCAAGCAACACTAAACAAATGCATCGACGCGCAGGGTGCGGTTACCTATTCCAACAAGCCATGTAGCAAAGCGCAAGAAGTGAAAAAAATCGATATCGATCCTGCGCCGATACCGGATCGGCCGCGCGTGGTTCCTGTTCAGATGGAAGCGACCCAGCCAGCTGTCTCAAAAAATGAACCCGGCCCCGCGCCTGATACCCAACACCTCAAATTGCAGAGTAGCTCCGGAAAACCCACCCAGAACGGCAGCGCAAACAAATGCGACACCTTGTCCAATACATTGGGCCGTGTACTGGACAAAATGGATCAGGCGCGACGAAAGGGTTACACCCTGAAGCAAATGAACAAATGGAATGAGGAAGTCCGCGACCTCGAACGACAAAAACAGCAATCCAGCTGCTTCTAACAAGTCATCCTGAACCCGTCTCCATGAACGCACGCACCCTTGATCCAGCGCACCATCTCATCGAAAACGAACCCTATTACGAAGCTGTCGGTGAGGAAATTCAATTGTTCGAAGCCGCTTACCGGCAACAAATCCCCGTTCTGTTAAAAGGCCCCACCGGCTGCGGCAAGACCCGCTTCATGGAACACATGGCGTGGCGACTGAAACGCCCGTTGATTACGGTATCGTGCCACGACGACCTCACTGCTTCTGATCTGGTGGGCCGCTATTTGGTCAAAGGCGGCGAAACCGTGTGGGTCGACGGCCCGCTCACCCGCGCCGTACGCTGTGGTGGCATTTGCTACCTGGATGAAATCGTCGAAGCGCGCAAGGACACCATGGTCGTGATCCACCCGCTGGCCGACGATCGCCGCACCCTGCCGATGGAAAAACTCGGGCAAACGGTCGAAGCCCCGCCCGAATTCTGCCTCGCCATTTCTTATAACCCTGGCTACCAGAGCGTGCTCAAGGACTTGAAGCAATCGACCCGGCAACGTTTTGTTGCGCTGGAGTTCGACTACCCTTCGGCTACGCTTGAGCGCCGGATTGTTGCCACCGAATCAGGTGTCTCGGAGGCCGTCGCCGACAACCTGGTGCGCTTTGCGCAAATGACGCGCAACCTGAAAGGCAGTGGCCTGGAGGAAGGTGCGTCCACCCGTTTGCTGGTGCATGCAGGCAAGCTGATTTCTGATGGCGTGAGCCCGGTCACTGCCTGCAAGGCTGCCGTTGCTCAGGCGGTCACCGACGACCCAGACATGCTGAAAGCGATCCAGGAACTCTCCTCCTCCATCTTCTGATGGCGTCGTTTTAATCATGGCGTTGGTGCCGCTTACTGCCGCAGACATGGAGAAAAACCTCCACGTCTGGCTGGAAACCGAATTCACTTATTTCAAGGTCGAGGAACTCGCTGCCGAGCTGACCCTGCTCGCACGCGACGAGCAGGATTTCATCCTCAACTGGATACGCCGCATTGCGTCCACCCACATCACGCTGGCCTGGCAGTTCGGGCGCCGCGCCCCTGCCCTGTTACCGCGTATGGAACGGCGCTTGCTCGAAGCCTGGGCGATACACACCTGCGACGTGTTCGACCGCACGGGCCTGCAGAACGCGCTCAGGATCATGGAGCAGGTCGACAGCTTTGACGAAGCGCAGCACCAGCACGATGCAGCAGGCGCGCTGTTCGAGGACATCGCGCCCATCCTCGGCAACTTCGTCTGCGGCCTCTCCGGCCGGCGACTGAAACTCGAAGAAGGCGATGCGGCCTGGACCGATGGCGAACGCATCGTGTTGCCGCCGCTGATCGCGACCCTGCCGGACCTGGACGACAATTTCCAGCTCGCCAAAATCACCGTCGCGCTGCTGTGGGCGCAAACCCGCTTTGGCAGTCTGCGCATCGACCATGCCGCCATCGCTGCCAGCTACGCCGACCCCGAACGTGCCCTGAACCGGCTTTACGCATTGGAAATCCTGCGACTCAGCGCACATATCGCACGTGAGTTGCCGGGCCTGCATCGCCAAATGCAGCGATTGCGTAGCCAACTCGACCCCGCTCTGCCCGCAAGCTGGCAGCCCTATGAGGTGACATTGTCGACCCGCGAGGCCACACTGGATGACAGCCTGGCGCTATTAGCTGCCGCCTATGAAGACGCAGACTGTCCACAGTGGAGCGACCAGGGCTGCCTGCGCCCGGAAGCGATTGCCGCCGCCCGAGCCGCCCGGCTAGACATTGAGAAGGCTCGACTGCGCATCAAACTGGCCGAACTGCTGGACGAACACCAGGCCAATCAAGCTGAGGCGCCGGAGGCACCCGATACCCCACCCGAGTTGAACGTGGAGCCGCGCGACGAAAACGGCCAGCTCGATTTCGACATCACCCTGGACGACGCGCCCATCGCGCCGCCCGACGGCGTCAAGCAACTGCTCACCTCGGTTTACCTGGATTTTGGCGAAATCCCTCCTGACTACCTGACGCCGGCAGGCGACGGCGAATACGATCCGAATCGGGTCTTTGATCAACCCGAAGACACCGACTCGGTCTGGCAAGGCACATACCACGAGAAAGGCGCTGAACTGTATCCGGAGTGGGATCACGGCCGCCAGCACTACCGCAAGAACTGGTGCGTGATGCGGGAAAAGCCCGTCACTCCGGTCTACGACGACTTTTATCGTGACACCCTCGGCAAACATGCTGGCCTGGTCAGACACCTGCGCAAAAAGTTTGAAGCACTACGTGATGAAAATCGCCTCGAAAAACGCCAAACCCAGGGTGACGAAATCGACCTCGATGCCCTGATCGAAGCCTTGGCCGACGCACGCGATGGCAGCGAGATGAGCGACCGGCTGTTCATGCGCACGCACCGCGCCGAACGCAACATCGCCGTTGCCTTTCTGGTCGACATGAGCGGCTCCACCAAGGGCTGGATCAACGAAGCCGAGCGCGAGGCGCTGATCCTGCTGTGTGAAGCACTGGAATTGCTGGGTGACCGCTATGCCATCTATGGCTTTTCGGGGACCACACGCAAGCGCTGCGAACTGTTTCGCATCAAGACCTTCGACGATCGCTACGACGACGAGGTGAAAGCACGCATCTCGGGCATCCGGCCGCAGGAGTACACACGCATGGGCTTTGCCTTGCGCCACATGACCAAGCTGCTGAACAAGGTGGAAGCCAAGACCCGCGTGCTGGTCACGTTGTCAGATGGCCGACCGGATGATTATTTCGATGTGTATCGCGGCGTCTATGGCGTCGAGGACACACGGATGGCATTGATGGAGGCCAGCCGCACCGGGATTCACCCTTTTTGCATCACGCTCGATCGCGAAGCCCGCGACTATCTCCCGCACATGTACGGCGCGGCGCGTTACATCATTCTGGATGACGTGAGACAATTACCGGTGAAAGTCACCGACATTTACCGACGTATCACGACATGAGTTCAGACGAAATAAAAGTAGGGTATTTCTACAGCAATGGTGCCTATGGCCGCACCTGGGGTGTGCGGCAGCTGGCCGATATCGGCGCAGACCCTGAAACAGGCGAGCCGGTTGTTCACTTCAAGGGGATTGCCGGCACCTGCCGTCGCAAGAAAGGCCATTGCAGCCCAGTTGAATTCGCCCGTTGGGCAAAATACCAGGTTGCGCTGCATGAAAACGACTGGAAACGCGTGGGCGGCGAAGCACTGATGCCGGCAGAACCTCAGGAAGCCTGATCGGCGGCGGGCAAGTCCACCGCGGGGTCGTCTTCAAGCACCACCGCATCCTGCGTGGCCAGGTATTCCATGATCGCGTAAGTCAACGTGCTGCACCCTGTCCCGTCCAGCGCTGAAATGGCAAACACCGGGCCATGCCAGTCGTAGTCTTTCACAAACTGATCAACCACGGCCTTGCGCTGAGCCTCGTCCACCATGTCGATCTTGTTCAGCACCAGCCAGCGCGTCTTGTCGAATAGCGCCTGATCGTACTTGCGCAACTCCTCAACGATGGCACGCGCTTCGTAAACAGGATCACCCTCTTCCCAGCGTGGCGAAATATCGACCAGATGCAACAACACCCGCGTGCGTTGCAGGTGGCGCAAAAACTGGTGGCCCAGTCCCGCACCTTCTGCCGCACCTTCGATCAGCCCGGGAATATCGGCAATAACAAAACTGCGTTCGCTGTCCACTCGCACCACACCCAGATTGGGTGCCAGCGTGGTGAACGGATAATCAGCCACTTTCGGGCGTGCCGCAGATACGGCGCGAATGAACGTTGACTTGCCCGCGTTCGGCATGCCCAGCAGGCCCACATCGGCCAACACCTTCAACTCCAGTGCCAGTTCCCATTCTTCGCCCGGCTCACCGAGCGTGTGCTGGCGCGGTGCGCGATTGGTGCTGGATTTGAAATGCTGGTTACCCAAGCCACCCTTGCCCCCCTTGGCCAGACAAATTTCCTGACCATCTACTGAGAGATCGGCCACCACTTCACCGCTGTTGATGTCGGTGAATACGGTGCCCACCGGCACCCGCACGATGAGATCATCGCCGCCTTTACCGTAGCATTGCGCGCCGCGGCCGTTTTCGCCTTTTTGTGCCTTGAAAATGCGCTTGAAGCGAAACTCGACCAAGGTGTTGATGTTCCGGTCAGCCACCACAAACACACTGCCACCGCGTCCGCCATCGCCACCGTCAGGTCCACCCTTGGGAATGAATTTCTCACGGCGAAACGATGCACTGCCGTCGCCGCCGTTGCCGGCCAGCACCTCAATTTTCGCTTCGTCGATAAATTTCATTTTCGGGTTCTCCCACAAACAAAAAAGCCCCATCCGGCGGACAGGGCTTTTTGGCTGACTGCGTCAGTCTTAGTTCAAATCAGCTCAAGCCGCAACTGACTCGACCGCGATTGGCACGACACGAACCATTCTGCGACGGGCAGCGCCCTTGACTTCGAATTTGACAGTGCCGTCAGCTTTGGCAAACAAGGTGTGATCCTTGCCGATACCAACGTTGTCGCCGGGATGAAACTGGGTACCGCGCTGGCGCACGATGATGTTGCCAGCTATAACCAGCTCGCCGCCATAACACTTGACGCCCAGACGTTTCGATTCCGAGTCGCGGCCGTTACGTGAACTACCGCCTGCTTTCTTGTGTGCCATGTTTCGTGCTCCTTATGCCGTGATGCCGCCGATTTGCACTTCGGTGAAGTGCTGACGATGGCCCTGGCTCTTGCGATAATGCTTACGACGGCGCATTTTAAAGATTTTGATCTTGTCGCCGCGTGCCTGGTTCAGCACAGTGGCTGTAACCGTAGCACCACGCAACATGGGCGCACCCATTTTGATGTCGGCACCATCGCCTACCATCAGCACCTGATCAAAGGTGATCTCGCTGCCGATGTCGGCTTCGAGCTTTTCAATTTTAAGTTTATCGCCGGCGCTCACGCGGTATTGCTTGCCGCCGGTTTTGATGACTGCGTACATTGGGGATCTCCAACCAATTTCGAACCCAGGAAAGCGCAAGATTTTAGCTCCGAACACCCGATGAGTCAAACTATTTAATACGTCCATTACGGATAATCCCAGGGAAGCGATGAAAAACCCTGGCCAGACTGCTAACATTGTGGGCTTTATCTAATAACAAGCCGCCTATCGTGTCTCTGGAGAGCCTGCAATCCTTTCTGACCGACGACATGCATGCCGTCGACCAAGTCATCCGCGAAAGCCTGTATTCCGATGTGGTGTTGATACGCCAGGTCTCCGAGTACATCATCAATAGTGGTGGCAAACGCCTGCGCCCTGCATTGGTGCTACTGGCAGCCGGCTGTTTTAATTATCAGGGCCGTGCTCACCATGAACTCGCTGCCGTCGTTGAGTTCATTCACACCGCCACCCTGCTTCACGACGATGTGGTCGACGAGTCAGAGCTGCGACGCGGCCGCGAAACGGCCAATGCCCTGTTTGGCAATGCCACCAGCGTCCTGGTGGGTGACTTTCTCTACTCGCGCGCATTCCAGATGATGGTCTCCGTCGATAACGTGGAAGTCATGCGCATCCTGTCTGACGCCACCAACACCATTGCCGAAGGCGAAGTGCTGCAACTGCTTAATTGCCACGATCCCGACATCGACGAAGAAAATTACCTGCGCGTCATCCGTTACAAGACCGCCAAACTGTTTGAAGCCGCAGGGCGACTGGGCGCGGTCATCGGTGGCGCCACGGAAGAAGAAAAAGACGCCCTGGCCCGCTACGGCATGCATCTCGGCACCGCATTTCAGCTGGTCGACGATGTGCTGGACTACTCCGGCGATTTCCTCAAAACTGGAAAAAACATCGGCGACGACCTTGCCGAAGGTAAGCCCACTCTCCCGCTGCTCTACGCAATGAAGCACGGAACAGCCGAGCAGGCCGCCAGCATCCGCAAGGCGATCAAGCACGGCGGACTTAGCGAGTTCCAGAGCGTTCTCGCCGCAATCAAGGATACGCGCGCCCTGCAGTACACGCGCGAAGCCGCAAAACGCGAAGCGGAAACCGCCAATGCAGCTATTTCTTGCTTGCCAGATTCAAATTCCAAATCAGCTTTGCTACAATTGGCGGCTTTCGCGGTTGACCGAAGTTTTTAACAACCGCACAGTTTTACTCCCGTTAGTTCTTCAAACAGAGTCAGCACATCACTGATCTCGCATCTGCCTCGGGGCGTAGCTCAGCCTGGTAGAGTACTGCGTTCGGGACGCAGGAGTCGGAGGTTCGAATCCTCTCGCCCCGACCAATTATTTCAACGAGTTAACTAACTTGTTGAATCGCACTAGTCCCTACTTCGTGACTGGATCGTGACAACCGATCTAGAACACTGACAGCCCTTACGTGGTTATCCGGTGCCAAGTGTGCGTAGCGTTCAGTCATTTCAATGGTTGAATGGCCGAGCAAATCACGCAATTCTGCCAACGGAACACCTGCACTTATCAGCCATGAAGCAAATGTGTGGCGCATGTCATGGACTCGAAAATCCTTGATCCCTGCACGCACACATGCCGACCCATAGCCGTTCTGCATGTACTGCACCCGCTCCCCGCTCCTATGCGCAAAAACCCAAGGAGACTCTGGGCAATGCTGGGCGCGAAAACGAGTACGCCCTAAAAGCGCTTGGCGGGCTTCTACATTCAGCGGGATCAAGCGCCGTTTGCCATTCTTGGTGTGCTGTCCTTCGAGGTAGAGGCGGTTCTCTTTCAAATCCACCCGATCCCATTCCAGTTTCAGCAATTCATTCTTCCGACAACCCGTATTCAGGGCCAGTCGAATGAAATCAGCCAAGTGCGGCGACTTCGGTTCTTGTTCCGCCTCACGAATCAAAACATCCGCTTCAGCACGGCTTAACCAACGCAGTCGGCCTTCCGGTTCCTTGAGCGACATTCTTTCTACCGGGTTCGTGATCTCCCATTCCCATTTGTAGCGGGCATGGTTGATCGCAGCAGAAAGTACATCCAGTTCCCGGTTTATCGTGGCATTCGAAATCCCATCAGCTTTCCTTTTCTCGATATAAAAAGTGATATCAGAACGTCTAAGTTCTTCAACCACCTTCCCTTCGAAAAACGGCTTCAGCCGCCGGATCGCCGACAGTATCCGCTCGGGACTACGCAAATCGCCTGCAACAGCGTTGTAGTGCGACACCATAAGCTGCTCAAAGGTGTGTGTTGGCTTCTTACCCCAGTGCTTCACTTGGTGGGCCTCCAGCTTCCACTTTGCTTCGAGGGCTTCGGCTTCCTTTCGGTCTTGCGTGCCAGTAGAGCGTCTAACTCGATTGCCGCTTGCGTTGTTGATACTGACCCACCAAATTGGCGAGTCCTTTCGTCTGTATGGCATGGTTTTACCTCCTTCCACGCCACCGACATCACGCAAGCGCTATTTTGCCCGTGTGCAACTAACTGCGCTACGTATTCCAGTACTGCATCTGCGGGAACACGCACCAAACGTCCCAATTTGGCCCTTGGCAACTCTCCGCGCCCGATCAACCGAAACACTGTCCGTGCAGACACGCCAAGCTGGCGACCCACTTCCTGAACTGACCAGAGAATCATGGTTTATCCGCGAGTTGCGCCGGGGGTAGCAAGTAGGAAGCGTAAGCCGAAAGTCGACGAGGGATACCTTCCCCGCGGATTTTCTCGACTACGGCCGCGGCATCTTCGTTGTGCATGTTCATCAGCAAGTCCACCAGCTTGCCGCCGGACTTTTGAAGATGATGCGTCGCAACCGTCAGGGTGGTCTGTGCGGACTTGGCGATGGTGCGAATCTTTTCCTGCACGGCTGACAGAAATGCAAGACATGGGAAGGCTCCAGCAAGGTAGGTGCCGGGACGAGTCAGCGCATCCCACGGAATCACACGATCCTGGTTGCGCAGTTCGACCTCAACCCGAGTCCACGGACTGGACGTGTCTCCTAATTGTTTTCCCTTCTCGTAAATCCGTAGGTACTTACCTCCGGTGCGGCTACCCACATACAACGTTTTCCCCTTGCCTGAGCCAAGATCATCTCTTAGCTCCCCTGCTGGTGGCCGTCCATTACTGTTGAATCGTCCTTCCTGAAACCAATCCAGTGCGACAGCAACGGTGATCTCGTCACCGGTGAAATCATCGTGTGCTAGGTCGAGCCGCGTGATTACTGCGTTGCGCTTCTCACCCCATTCCACGATTTCTTCCCAATGAACAACCGCCGCACAACCTTGGCCGTTGATCTCTACATGGACACTCCCCTTTTGGCTTTCCCCCCCGTAAGCGAGTAGGCCGTAGTTAACCTGTCCGTCCGGACTCAGGATCTTGGCCATGCGCTTATAGCCAAACCAACCTTTACCACCTTCGACGATCTGCGATTCTTTGATGGCGAGAAACCGAAGCAGCTCAGAAATAAAAATCAGCTGCTCGTCGTCATAGGTGGTTTTGCCTCGAGTTGAGAGCGTGCAGGCAAACCAGTCGACATGAGCAGTTGTGCCGTGAGGGTCTGTTGAATTCTGGGGAGATAGGTTTCCCCCCGTAGTTACTATACGGGGGGCTGCGGACTCCACCACAGCGGAGCGCGTGCAGACACGCGCCTCCACTGCTGTGCAGTCCGCAGCTTGGCCGTGTTGAGTATTTGGTGTGGGAATACCTTCAGATGCTGAAAGCAATTCAGGCGATAAGGATGACGAATCAGACATAACAACTCCATACGTTGATTAACGATGAAGTCACAAGACGGTTTTAACACCGTCATTTGCTATGTCCGGGGTGCCCTTGGTTTTGCTGGCACCGTCCTTTCGGCCGGGATGTTCTTGCTCTATTGGTCTTGTGACAGACGACCAAAATTTAACAGACAGGAAAAGAGTAAGTCAACTAGCTCGGCGCCGCGTTACCCACATACCCACCCCGCCGCGCTTCGCGCCCCCGGCTTCTGGGCTTGCCTAGGGGCAGCCCGCCGGGGCTTCGAGCGGCGTGGATATGTGGATAACGAATACCACTTATATTTTCCATATCTCTACGCGCTTCTTGCGTCGAGCAATGGCTCCCACCAATCCAAGGCCGGCCAGATACATGACATAGGCTTGCGGTTCAGGTACTGCGCCAGTGATTGTTAGCGTATACGGATTACCTTCCCAGTGGGCATTGGGAACACTAATATATGCCGCCATCCCTGCAAGGGTGGCGTTGCCGCTATTAAAGTAGTATCCGTAGTTGAATCCGTCGGTATTCGTTAAATAACCGCCTTGATTCAAGACTAGACTGCCGGAATAACAACACGTGGTAACAAGCAATGAATATGCTCCTGGAGCGAGGGTCTGAGTAATCTTAGGGAAATAGGAACTATTGGACTCCTCATTCGTTATCAGATGGTCACCCGCAGCATCGAACAATGAAAAGCTCGCGTAAGTGAAGCCTCCCCCCGTGAAAGACATATCAACTATCCCTTCGGTGGCCACGGTAACCGAGACCACGTCGTATCCTCCTGAGCCCAAAGCACTTGAAATATTGAGGGCACTAGCCTCGGTTGCACTCATCACACTCAGCATAACAACCATTAATGCTGCATTTCTTTTATTGGCCAATCTCATCCCCTTTAAGAATTTTAAGTTATGTGTATATCTGATGCACTACCGCTTCAGTTAAGCAATTTACATGCGCAACGGTTAACTGATTGATTGTTTATGAACTATTTCATGAGATGGAATGCGACTGTAAATTTATTCGACGAATTTAGTTAAATTTGCAGGCTTCATTTCCAGTGCGTAGCCAAATCGTAAACACTTCAAAGTTCTGTTCTTGTTTTTCAAGCTTTCTGGCGAAAAATATCAATGTGCGGGATAGACAAATCATTGACTTATAAAGGCTGACTAGATGATGTTTCGTCTGTTAATCCGCCATTCCACTAAGACATCCAACGACTTCCATGGCCATTAAACACGCGAATAACACAAGCAGCCGAACACACACGGCAAATTCGTTTCCAGTTGTCTCATGTGACCAAATCGTGACCCAAGTTGCCAGCATTGCTCAAAACCGTAGCGTTTTTCCGGTTATTGCGTGATGCCGGTTGGCGCTATACTTTGTTTATAAAAGAGTTAACTTCTTGCTTTCATTTTCGGGACGCAGGAGTCGGAGGTTCGAATCCTCTCGCCCCGACCAATATTCCGGTTTACGTCACAATTACAATTAAAGTCATCGCCACCGGATACCGAGCCGGACGCGCCATGACTCGCCCGAGCAAGGCGCAACGGTCGTCCGGGTTGATCACCCTGTTTGATCAATCCCACGATATGGTCGATAGTGAAGGCCACTAAACTCCCGCGCACGCCGCACATGCTGTCCACCTTATTTCCCATTGTTTCCTTGCTGACCGGTATCGGCATCCTGCTCATTGGCAGTGGGCTGTTCGGCACCCTGCTTGCCCTGCGCGCGGGTCTGGCCGGGTTTTCGGATTCCGTGATTGGGCTGGTGATGTCCGCCTACTTCGTGGGTTTTTTCGCCGGCACGTTCTTTTGCCCGGGGCTGATCCGGCGTGTTGGACATATCCGCGCATTCGCCATGTTCGCCGCTATCGCCGCCACGACGGCGATCCTGCATGTCCTCGTGATCGAGCCCGCGGTCTGGTTGATTTTGCGCGTGATTACCGGCGCGTGTCTCGTGGGAATTTACACCGTTATCGAAAGCTGGCTCAACGCACAAACGCCGAATGCGCGGCGCGGACAAGTGTTTGCGGCCTACATGGCCGTCACCCTGCTCGCACTCGCGTTCGGACAGGTGCTCATCACCTGGGCAGATCCATCGGGATTCACGCTGTTCGGGATAGCGTCCATTCTGCTGTCACTAGGCCTCGTGCCCATCGCGTTCACCAGCATCGCCCAGCCGCTGCCAGTCAAGACCCCCCGCCTCGGTTTACGATTTCTCTATACTTCGTCACCAGCCGCGGTTGCTGGCGCGCTCGCATCTGGGCTGGTGATCGGCGCGTTCTGGGGCATGGGACCTGTGTACGCGCAGCGCGTTGGACTCGACACCGCGGGGATCGCGAGTTTCATGGCGGCCACGATACTGGGCGGTGCCGCCCTGCAATGGCCGATTGGACACTGGTCCGACCGGGTCGACCGGCGGCGGGTGCTGGCGCTGGTCGCGGCAGCGGCGTCGATGTTCGCGCTGATCTCGATGGCGGCGGCGCCTAAATCAATGGCCGGCCTCATGATCTCAAGCTTCCTGTTCGGCGGACTCGCCTTCAGCGTCTATTCGATCAGCGTCGCGCACTTGAACGACCACCTCCGCCCGGAAGAAAGCCTGGAAGGTATTAGCGGTCTGCTGTTGTTGCATGGCATCGGCGCTGCCGTGGGCCCTGCAGCCGTGGGGCTGTTGATCGCGGGCTTCGGTCCGAGCAGTCTGCCGGTGTATTACGCGGTCACACTTCTGCTGTTGTCGACGTTCGTGCTGCTGCGCATCCGGCAGGCGCCGCCGACGCCGATGGAGGACCATGCGCCGTTCACGCTGATGGTGCGGACGTCGCCCGAAGCCCTCGTGTTGCTGGCCGATACGCCGGATGAGGAGGCCGCGGCCCCGCAGGGAAATCGCTGAACGCTCTGCGAACGCAGTGGGCGTACCGAATCAGAAATACACGCCCACGTTGACGTTGAAGCGGTCGTGCCAGGAATCGTCGGTCCCGCCTGCGGCCAGACCCGTGCTGAAGTTGGGGCCGATATACGGATGCTGGCGGCCCCGCAGGTAATCGACGTAGACAAACACCTTGTCAATTGGCGTAAACGACACGCCGTACACCTGTTGCTGGCTGTCGCGAAATCCGGCGGCATCCTTGGAGAGCATGCTGTAGTCGGCATAGACGGTGATGTCGCGTAGCGGACCCCATTCGCCGACGCGATAGCTCAGGTTGGTGGTATACAGATTGGCGCGTGCCGCCACCGCATAGGGGAAGTCGTACGCACCCATGATCACCACGTTGCGGTCCTGACCCGGCGGGTTCTCGACGCTGTTCACGTAACGCGTCGCCTGCAACATGACGCCCCACTTCCCGTAATCGCCCTTGTAGTGCACCGCACCCGCGCGGCGAGAACCATCGCGGCCGGTGCCTGCATTCGGCAGGCGCCCGGACAGCAAGGACACGCCGAACTCGCTGGATTGCTCCGTGTCCTTGCCGAAGGTATAGGCTGCCCGGCCCACCACAGTATCGCGTTCGCTGTTGCGCACGGCGCCGTTCTCGACGACGTTGAAGGTGTAACGGGCGCTGCTTTCGCTGTCGCCGCTCCAATGCCCACCGTCGCGGACGTAGTAAGCCAGTTGCAGATCCCACGGCCCGTTGCGATGAATCAATTTTCCGCCCAGGTTGTAGCTGTCTTCCAAACCGACGTAATACGCCATCGAGAAAAAGTAATTGTGCGAGGCGAACGGCGTGATGCCAAAAGGAATCGGATTCAACCCGACATGCAGTTGCGTCTCGTCATTGAGCCGATATCCCACCCAGGCGTGATGCAGAAAATGGGTATCGGCGCCGCCGCGATAACGGTAATAGCGGTACTGGGCCGATGCCAGCCATGGCCCGTTGTCATAGCCTGCATCGATACGCGCAGTATCGAAATCGATCAGACCCGTGTCATTGTATTTGGGGTCCCAGTCCTTGTAGGTGTAGTTGTAGCGCAACGCGCCACCGAGCCGAAAACCGTTGCCGAGATCGACTGCCCAAGCGCCATCCGCCAGGGCAACGCTGGCCAAAAGCGTGGATAACAGGGCGCCGCGCAGGTAAGTATTGCGCACGTTTGATGTCGGCATTGGGGTCTCCTTGAAGTGTCAATCCGCTCGTGCTGCTCATCGGACCGCCTGTAAAAAATGCATGTGTCGTTCGTACTGATCAAGGACATCGTTGATCACCTCGTCGGCGCTCCATCCCATGATGTCGTAATCCTGTCCGCCTTCGCGCAGATGGACTTCGGCGCGGTAATATTTCAGCGCCTCGACGCGGCGAGCCCGGGTGTCGCGCAACACGAACGAAGGCGATTCATAGGGACGCGGATGGACTGAGTAGAAAAAATCGATCTCGTCGCCGTGGACAATTTCGATCCAGGCCCGGCCTTGCTGGTCTTCGCCGGTGCGCGCGTCTCTGTCCTGCCGCTTCAATTCGCCGACGACCTCGCCCAGGGCGGGTTTGACCACCTCCTGGACGAAGCGGTCGACCTCGGTGCGACTCGGCTGGTGGATCACATTGTGCAAGCGACTTTGCCAGCTCTGGCCTGCCTGTAGTCCTCTCGATGCCACTCCCGCCCGGCGCAGACTCAGGCGCTTGACCGACTCGATGCGCAGCGCCCTGACGAGCCCCCAGCACATCAGGATGATGATCACCGTGAACGGCAGTGCGCTGGCAATTGTCGCGGTCTGCAATGCCTGCAATCCCCCGGCAAGCAACAGCGCGGCAGCGACCACGCCTTCCACCACAGCCCAGAACACGCGCTGCCATACCGGAGATTCTTCTTCCCCGCCCGAGGTCAGCATGTCGACCACCAGCGAACCCGAGTCTGACGAGGTCACGAAGAACGTGACCACCAGCAACGTCGCCAGCAGCGAGGTGATACCAGAAAATGGCAGGTGCTCCAGGAACTTGAACAGGGCAACCGAGGTATCCGCCGCCACCGCATCGGCGAGGTCGCCAATGTGCTGGATCAGGATCATGTGGAGTGCGGTGTCGCCGAAAAACGTCAGCCACATGAAGGTGAATCCTACCGGCACGAGCAATACGCCGACGACGAATTCGCGAATGGTTCGGCCGCGCGAAACGCGCGCGATGAACATGCCGACGAAGGGCGACCATGCGATCCACCAGCCCCAGTAAAACAAGGTCCAGCCGCCGATCCAGGTAGTCGGTTCGTAGGCGTAGAGATTGAAGGTCATGCTAAACAGGTTCGACAGATACATGCCGGTGTTCTGGACCAGCGTCTGCAGCAGGAATACCGTCGGTCCGGTCACCAGGACGAAGAACAGCAACAGCACCGCGAGCACAACGTTAAACACGGAGAGGCGTCGAATGCCGGCGTCCAGACCCAGCACCACCGATAGCGTCGCAATCGACGTGATCACCGCGATCAGGATGATCTGGACGCCGATGGTGGCGGGCACATCGAACAGATAGTTCAGGCCCGCGTTCACCTGGATCACGCCTAAGCCGAGCGAAGTCGCCACGCCAAACAAGGTGCCGAGCACGGCGAAGATATCGACCGCGTGGCCGATCGGACCATAAATCCGCTCGCCGATGAGCGGATAGAACGCCGAGCGGATCTTCAGCGGCAGGTTGTGCCGATAGGCGAAGTAGGCGAGCGACAAGGCCACCACCGCGTAAATCGCCCAGGCATGCACGCCCCAATGGAACAAGGTGATCCGCATGGCGTTGCGCGCCGCCGCGATCGTCTCGCCGGTACCGACCGGCGGACTGACAAAATGCATGACCGGTTCGGCTACGCCGAAGAACATGAGGCCGATACCCATTCCCGCCGAAAACAGCATCGCAAACCAGGACAGGTAACTGTAATCGGGTTCGCTGTGGTCGGGGCCGAGCTTGATGCGGCCGTAACCCGATACCGCCAGCGCCACCACGAACACCAGAAAGCCCGCCACGGAGATCACATAGAACCAGCCCGCCGAATGCGTGACCCAGTCCTGCGTGGCTGTGAAGAGCCCCGCTGCAGCGTCGGGGTAAAGCACCGCCAGCCCGACGAACACCAAGGTAAAAACGCCCGACAGGATAAAAACCGGCGGGTTGATCTGGACACGCCAAGGCGACGTGCGTTCTTCGGGCGAATCAGACATTGAGCTCCCTTGGCAGTCGGGTCTATAGGTGTAGACGAACGCGGTGAAGACCGCATCGCTCAGTGTAGGACATGCCACCGTGGAGTGCGTCGCACAGATGCTTATTGCGAGTTAAAGCAATGCCTGCCGAGGCCAATCATTCATTGGGTAAGGAAATAGGGTCATGGCCCATCACAATCCATAAGCATGGTGTGACCAGGATCACCATGTGTCTTTGAAAGGGTACAAGGGAAATGAACAGACATTTTCGACTCCGGTGTACCGATGGCGCTCGCATTGCGCTGCTGATGCCGAAACCGGGTTGTGAAGCATGATGCACGCGCCAGCGCTCACTACGTGGGAGCGCTGCACCATTGAATGGCAGACTCTTTTGTAGCGTGCATACACAAGCCACACCCCACCCCAACCCAATTGACACACAAACTGTACGGACTTCCGGCGCACCGATGCGGCTAGAATGTCGCTTTAAACGCAGGAGTCCAGCATGTCCGAACCCGTTGTTTTTGATAAAAACCCCGCCGAACTTGAACTCGAACCCGGTGAATACTGGTGGTGTTCGTGTGGTCGCTCGATGACGCAACCGTTTTGTGACGGCTCGCACGAAGGCACCGATATGGAACCCGTGTCGTTTGTAGTCGAAGAGAAAACCACTGTTTGGCTGTGCAACTGCAAGCACACCCAAACCAAACCCTTTTGTGACGGTTCGCACAACGACCTGCCCGACGATATTTTCTGATCTCATTTTTTCGTCCAAAATAAGAAGGCAAGCATGCCCATCGAACTGACAACACTTTGGCCAGATCTGTTGCTGCCGTTTGCCTGGGGCGGACTGGTCGGCTTGGTGTTTTCGCTGGTGGGGGCGGCCGGGGGGATTCTGGCCTCGTTTGGTCTGATCTCCGTGTTAGGACTCACCGACGCCAATCAGGTCAAACCCATGGCTCAGGTACTCACCCTGGCCACCCCACTGATCGCTGTACCCCATTACCTGCGGCAGTGCCGCGTCGTGCTCCGGCTGGGATTCATCCTGGCAACGGGTGGCTTGCTGGGTGCGTTGGTGGGTAGCCGTTTATCCATGCATTACCTGGCCGACCTCTCCGAATTCAAACCTGCGTTCGCGATTCTGGTGCTGTTCATCGCTGCGCAACTAGCGTGGTCCCTGCGCCGGTCCAGCAAATTGTCAGGCCCTTCCTCCCGTGCATCCGCCGCCTTCGAAGGTCTGGTACTTCAAGGTGCGCCAACTTGCTCAGTAGGCGTGCAGCGCCGACCCTGGTCATGGCGTCGCCTTGAGTTCGAGTTTGGTGGAGAGGTCTTTGGATATCGTCCCGCCACTGCATTTGCGGCCGGATTCACCATTGCCGCCCTCGCCTCGGCCCTGGGTGTGGGCGGTGGTTTTTTGTTGGTGCCGTTCATGGCCATGGTGCTGCGCCTGCCCATGTTTGTGGTGGCAGGCACGGCAGCGTTGGCCATTTTCATCAGCTCGTCGGCCTCCATTGCCAACTACATGGCCATGGGCGTACAGCTGGATTGGGGACTGCTGATTCCCATGCTGATCGGCACCGTAGCAGGCGCCTTTCTGGGCCCGCACATCAGCCGACATTTCAAGGAAAGCTGGTTGCGTATCTTGCTGGCAAGTGTGCTGCTGGGCATTGGGGTGAAGTATCTTGTTAGGTAACAAGGGCCCTTGGTAGGGGAGTTGATGTGGCGAAATGCGTTTTGAAAGCCAGCGATAGTTTCTTACCTAACAATTAACTGGATATAGCATGTGCCAAATAACTGGAACATGCTTTCAATGACTCCAGCCGACCCCAAGCCATCTGACGGGTTGATAGAAAAATGTCCGGCACTCGGCCAAACCGGCCATTAACGGGTATGGAATATTCCACCGGAATCAAAACGTAAAGCTGATCGCGTCCCTCATTCGCCAGCCTTTACATTGGGCGCGACGTTTAACGAAGCGCATCCAACAGTGAATGGGAAATGGGCCGGATCTCATCTGCGAGTGCATCGTACCCAGCGACAACCACACCTATTCTGCGGCTAAAAAAGTCCAACTTACTTCGAAGAGTGAGGAGTGTGGCTTCATCGAATGGTGTAATCGACGCAAGGTAACGCGGCAGGCTGGCCGCTTCACTGTTCGTAACTTCACCAGCCAGAGCGCGCACAATAATCGCTAACGCTTCAGGTTCGCGAGAAAGTCGCTCCAGTACGGCAATATTCGTGTAGGCCTGAAAGTCCCACAGACTATGTGCGTCACGATTGATCATCGCGCGCAGGACTTCGACGAACTCAGCACTATTTTGTTTGGCGGATGAGACGGTGCAAGCGACAGCCCATGAGTGATGTTGAGTCCCAAGCTCTAGAGGGGAAACGTTCAGCGTACCCAAAGCGTGATGCTCAGGATTGTAGATTGCAAGCATCATCGCGCTCTCTGCATCACGCCGCATGGCGAAGACATCATGCAGGCGGCGAGAAATGTCAGCCTTTCCGCCAAATTGATCGCGCAGGAAGTATGCCGCTTCGAATGCCAGTGCATTGGCAGCCCAAGGAGAGCGCCCATTTGACTGATGTATGTACTCAACGGCGTGCAAGCAGTGACTTTCAAGCAATTCACTATTGGGACGTTCTTGCGCTAATGCTCTCAAGGATGGAATACCAAGGGATGCATGGGCTAGCTCGCAATAGCTGACGAACTCTTGACGCAACCGATCGTTCCACACGAGGAATGGGGCAAGAGAGTCCCATACGGTTTCCATCGAAGAGTGCCGCCCAATCCGGTTGACCAGATCTTCACCGAGCTGCAATTTCAACTCATCCCACCTTCGAGCGATAAGCTCTAAGAGGGCGCCACTCGCTTGATCGTACTTCCCGACAATAATGGTCAATGGCTTGTTATCCTCGCGAAGCTTACCGAACTCCATCATGGCGCCAAGCGTTATAAGACCAGCCACAGCCGCTGCACGACGCTCCTCATAATCCGGCCCCACCGAACGTACGTCTGCCAGTAACGTCTCAATTGCCTTCGCGGCGTTGCCCTTCGATGACTTCAGATGCTCGCAATACCGAATCGAAAAGAGAACTTTCAAATCTCCGTCCACTTCCCAGTCATAGCGATTCAGAAGTTCTGCCATAACGTCGTGATGGCCACCTTCAATGCTCGCGACCTCCGCAAGAATGTAACGTAGCGAAGTCGGCAACGCGCCGATTCGATTAAGCACATTCGCACGAAGGTCCTGAACGTGGGAGTAAGCGTCAGCGATCGCAAAGAGCGGGGGAGCTCGTTCGAGCAGACGCTCGCGGGCCAAAGCTTGAACCGACGGATTGGCGCTGAATTTGCGTATTAGCGATTCGGAGCCCCCCCATGAACGGTTTGATTTTGCAGCCTTTACCAGTTCGTCGACAACTTCTTGGTCAGTCGAATCGCATCCTATCTCTGCAAAAATATGGGGGTAAGCATGCAAGCGATGAGATTTCTGTGATCGATGCAAAGCTAATAGGCGGCTTCTGCACTCTTGACGATTGGTCAGAATTTTGGGAAGGAGAGTCACCAGCTCGGCCAACTTTTCATCAGGCCAGACCCGAATCTCAGCCACAAGATCCAGTACGTCTTGGTCTAATGGCCATCCATTGAGGAGCGCGTCAAGGTACCAAGCCTGTGACCATGCAGCGTCAGCACTTTTCACTTTCTGAATTGCGAAGGACTTAAGCCTGGGGTCCTTAAGCGCTGCAATAAGGCCGCATACTTTATAGTCTACGGCCGCAGTCGTTTTATCGGTGATTGCAACCACCAAGGATTCTTTTATGGTGTTGTCAACTTGTGCAAATGGGGCGAGACGATCCCAACTACCATGAGCCGAAATAAATGGATGATCGTCCTCAAGCTCATCAACGATCCACCTACGAATACTCTGGTTCGCGGTGGAGCAGCCGAGTAGAAAATCAATGCTCATCTCGCGATCCAAGGTACGCCTACGTACGCCGTACCTCTGAACACTCCTGATGCAGTGTTCAATCACCGTTGGATGATTGGACCATGCAGTCGACAGCGCTTCGGCTGCTAATGGCCGATCCCAGTAGTCCAGAACACTCGGCTCTCCAAGCATTTCAAGCAGTTCAGATAAATGTCCTTCGTTGTGTTGCCCTAATTTGGCCAAGGCCCAGATCGCAACCAAACGCAGACTGGGTTTTAACGACGCACCTGCATCGGCAATGGCCTGCTCAAGACCATCCGCCGATGGCCAACCGATTACAAGCGCTTCAATCGCAGCGCCCGTTGTCTGCAGGTCAGTGACTCCGTTCAGAATGCCGATAAGCCACTGCTGTACCTCTTTGTTTCCACCAAAGACCTTTGCCATCGCTCTGGCGGCCGAGCGTTGACTCCACCTTGTCTGTTCAGTGAGCCCCCGTTTTAAGGTCGACAGCAGGTCCGGAGCCTGATCCCAAGTTCCCAATACTTCAAATAACTGCTCGGTGTAGTCCAGACTTTTGGGTGCCCAAGTTAGCACCCGGTCCAGCAAGATTGGCCCGAGGATGGGATGGTTTGTTCCATTCAACACGGAAGAGAGAATATCCGTGCGCTCGCTAACAGCCCCCGATCCCTCAACCAACGCAATGCTGCTCAAACCTAGGCGAGTAGCAGTGGTGGACGACATCTTCGACGGCGAGAATGCAATGTCCGTCAGAAGTTGGTTTCTTGCCGTTTCTCCAAGAACGTCCGTTTCTACCGACTCTATAGCTTCCACCAATTGATCAATCTCAGTAGGGCGTCTAGTTATCGCAACCAAATTACCGATGACATTCCGCCACCTCGCGTTTGTTGCGTTGTCTCGAATGAAAGAAACCAGCGTTTCGAGTTGCCAGCTTTGTATATGAATCGCTGACAAATATTCTTCTAGGCTGGCATGCACAAACCCTATCTCGCTTGGCCCTTTTTCTACCAGCAGTCCAATGGTTTCGGCGTTAACTGCCAGTATTTCATTTGCGGCCTGTATCGCCTTATCTGGGGGAAATGCAGTGTGCGGATCGGCAAGAAACTCTCGTATTTTCTCCTTCGCCCTTGACGTTGGGTATCCAGCGTCTCCTCCTTCGAGACGCGATGCAAACGCCAACGCTGCGATGGCTCCTTTCCTCACTTCAATATCTCCAGCGACATTGAACCTCGCTTGGACGTCACCGGCCGCAGTCGCGCGGCTTTGCGGGTGGACTTCCAACAGGATGTCGATCAGCTGTTCGAGTGCTTGAGCGCGTTGTTTAGGGAGAGTGATTCGACGCATCGCAAGCGCGAGCAGACTGACCAAGAGAAGAGGTATCTCAGCAAGCGTTGCCAAACCGGATTCGCGTTTTAGCTCGCGAAAGAAGCGTTCTGCCACATGATTGAGGGAGTGATCACGAATAGCAGTCGCGCTCGTTTCTTCTTTCACCGTCAGCCCAAGGCACCGAAGCACCAACATCCTCTGTTGATCCGCAGACAGGGGGGCCAGCGTTCCGATAGACCAATTGCTTGGAATGGCGCCAATTCTGTTCAAGCCGCGCGGCCTTGCGGTTACAACTACGGGAATCCGATGCGTACCGACAAAAGTCAGAAGTGTTTGCAAAGCTGTTCGTGCTGCCTGCTCGTTTGACCATTCGTCGAGTCCGTCTACGAGCAACAAAATGCGATGCTCATTAATCGCGCGGTCCAGAAGTCCGACAAGGTCCGGGGTCGTCAACAGTGGCTGCAAGGATGAGCGAACTACGTCCTTCAAACCAATCTGCCCCCCAGCATGCTCGGCGGCGCGAGCCCACTTGGCGAAAGATATATATATAGGTATCAGATTTCCCCAGCGTGAGGCAATCTCCGGTAGACCAGCTTGGTCGCCAATCAGATCAAGCGCAATGCACCGGAGCACCGTGCTTTTCCCAGTCCCCGCATTTCCAAGTAAGGCTAACTGATCTGATTGCGTGAGCCAGGCAGCGATTGGAATTCTGCGGATTCTTTCGACCCCCTTGTTCAAACGCACGGACTCACGTTGAGCCTGGTTGTCCCTTGACGCATTCCCCATATCTGCAGAATCGTGGGGCGCGGAGGTAGCGGTTGCGTCGCGCAATTCCCGGACCTGAATGTCGGGGCGCGTAAAGCGGGCTAGGAGTCCGCGTTCCCGCTCTATATCAGACCCGATCAATGAATCGTTACTTTCGATTGCGCCACTATCAAGAAGATGAAACTGTGTTTGATATACCTGCGCAAGTTGTTTGCGAACGCTAGCGATCTCCGCACCATCCAAGGTGGCAAGCAGATCCTGATTTACAGCGTCCCCAAAGAACGCCTTAGTCCAAGAGCGACCGAAGAAGTCATGGACCAAGTGTGGGTAGGCATGCAGGCGCCTGCTAAGCTCTTCGCCCCCTAGAACAACCAGTAGCACACCTTTTTTCTTGAGACGCTTGGTCTGCGTCTCGATCTCATCTTGGATCTTAGTGTCGGAAAGCGAGGCCTGGACAGCGATGAAAAGCGTCTCAGATCTAGCAACCCAATTACCTTTCAAAAAGGCAGTGGCCGCAGACTTCAATTGACTCGGCAAATACTTTTTGTAGCGTTTCGCCTGCCACGTGTCGTACTTCCCATTCTTCTTACGCGCAAAAATATCGATGCCCTGCTGCGCTTGGCCGGCTAAGCCATATCGCGCGCTATGTTCGACCTCGTTATCTTGGCTGGCGAGCCGATGACAAAGCCGTTCAAAGTTTTCCCACGTCAATTCGCCAAAGGGAAGTACCTGCGAGACGGTTTCGATTGGGCCCATAGCAGGGACGCAATCCGGCGGTGCTTGAATCGACGTAGAGAGCTGAGGACTGTTCATGGTCGTAATTGGTATCATGGCCAATAGGGTTTTCTAGGAGCATACAGTCGCGATAAGCAGATATACATGCCTACGATGACTGGCGAACTGCGAATAACAGTTACGGCCGGCCGTGAGACTTTCGACTTAATCCCCCCAAACCTCCACTTAGACGTTATGCGCTACGCAGAAACTGAGATCTAGCCATGGAATCATCCCTTCGCCGATATACCGAACTTCCCTATTTAATCGACTTCTTGCAATCGAAGGAACTTGTCTTATTAAACCCTGCTTCCTGGGACGATAGAAATGATTCCTACTACATAGATCAGTTCGCCCGCGCAAATAATTTTCTTAGCACTTACGCTCTTTGCCTCGCTGAGGCACCGGAAACCTACCATCATTGGAGAGTTTTTTCCCATGGAAGCGGCGGTGCATGCATAGAGTTCGATAAGAGTCAGCTAATTGCAGCTGCAAATTCGATACCTGGATTGCGCGCAGAAGAAGTGCAGTACAAAACAATAGAAGCTCTTAGGAGATGTGCGCCATTACAGTCTGACCTCCCTTTTTTGAAACGTTACGCATTTGTTGATGAAAAGGAGTTTAGGCTCTTCTATGGCACCAATACGAAAGGTGCGCCAACTTTCCGAGTGACCTTACCAATAGAAGCAGTGAGGCGCATTACGTTAAGCCCGTGGCTACCAGCTTCAGTCGTGGATCATGTCAAAAAGACGCTTAAAACAATTGAAGGCTGTAAGTCACTGAAAATATACAGGTCAACACTTGTTGAAAATGAAGACTGGAAAAAATTTGCTGGCAGTGGCGCATAAAAATGCCTTACAGCCAACCCACATTTCACTACATTCTTCAGGATCCGCCATATGCGGTCGGCTAAAGGCGAGTGTTGAACGACTGATTAAGAGAAATCTGTATGACGGCTTAGGCCGAACATGAGACATGTCGTGCTACTAAGTTTGAACTTCCGTACATGGGTGAGTGCGACCATTAGAATAACAAGTCACGAAGACAGCACAACTCTGGCCCAATCTGCTACGTATGATGACTCAACCTGAAAACGTACTCGACTTCTGGTTCGGTCCATCCGGTTCTGCAACTGAAATCGTCGGCCGGCAGCGCAAGCTGTGGTTCGCAAAATCGGCGGCCAATGATCAGGCTGTAGTCGACCAGTTTGCCGACACCCTGGTTGAGGCAACAGCAGGGAAACTTGATCACTGGGCCGACACCCCCCGCGGCCGGCTGGCTTTGGTAATCGTGTTCGATCAGTTTCCACATCACATCCATCGCGATCAGTCGCAGGCATTTGCCACCGACCCGCAGGCCCTGGCCTTGAGTCTGGCTGCGCTGAAAGCCGGCGATGAGCAGCATCTGACACCGATCGAACGCGTGTTTCTGTATCTGCCACTGGAACACGCCGAATCGAATGAAATGCAGGAGTTATCGGTTGCGCTGTACGAGAAACTGGCAGACGAAGCCGCGATTGAAGAACGTGCAATCTTCGATGACTTTTTGAACTATGCGCGGCAGCATCGGGACGTGGTGGCGCGCTTCGGGCGTTTTCCGCATCGCAACGCGATACTGAGGCGGCCTTCGACCGACGATGAAATTGAGTTTTTGAAGCTGCCCGGCTCGCGCTTCTAACCGTTATTTAAGCGCCACGGGTATTCATGCCCTTCGGGTAAAATGGCGGCTTCCTGCGCCCACTGGGTAATCCCCGCTGTTTCCATGTCCCGCCAAATCCTCGTCACCTCCGCCCTGCCCTACGCCAACGGCAGCATTCACCTTGGCCATCTGGTTGAATACATCCAGACCGATATCTGGGTGCGCTTCCAGAAAATGCATGGCCACGACTGCCGCTACATGTGCGCCGACGACACCCACGGCACAGCGATCATGCTGCGTGCGGAAAAGGAAGGCATCACGCCAGAAACCCTGATCGACCGGGTGTGGGACGAACACACGCGTGACTTTGCCGGTTTCAACATTGACTTCGATCATTACTATTCGACGCATTCGGACGAGAACCGCGAGCTGGCTTCCAAGATTTACCTGCGTCTGCAGGAAGCCGGTCTTATCGACGTCAAGACCATCGCGCAGCTGTACGACCCAGTCAAAAACATGTTCCTGCCGGATCGTTTCATCAAGGGCGAGTGCCCCAAGTGCGGGGCGTTGGATCAGTACGGCGACAACTGCGAAGTCTGTGGCGCGACCTACAGCCCGACTGAGTTGAAAAATCCGGTATCGGCTGTATCCGGTGCGACGCCGGTACACAAGGATTCCGAGCACTACTTCTTCAAGCTTGGCGCCTGTGAAACCTTTCTGCGCGAATGGACGACCTCGGGCGCACTGCAGTCCGAAGCCTCCAACAAGATGCAGGAATGGTTTGCTTCGGGTCTGAACAACTGGGACATCAGCCGTGATTCGCCTTACTTCGGTTTCGAGATCCCCGGTGCGCCGGGCAAGTATTTCTATGTGTGGCTGGATGCGCCGGTGGGCTACATGGCGAGCTTTGCCAAATACGCCAAAGACAACGGCCTCGACTTCGACGCCTGGTGGGGCCCCGAGTCCAAAACCGAGCTGGTGCATTTCATCGGCAAGGACATCCTCTATTTCCACGCCCTGTTCTGGCCGGCGATGCTGAAGTATTCCGGCCACCGCCTGCCGACCGCTGTTTACGCGCACGGTTTTCTGACGGTAAACGGGCAGAAGATGTCGAAGTCGCGCGGCACCTTCATCACCGCCGACAGCTATCTGGCACAAGGCCTGAACCCCGAATGGCTGCGTTACTACTACGCCGCCAAGCTCAACGGCACAATGGAAGACATCGATCTGAACCTCGAGGATTTCGTGGCTCGAGTGAACTCGGATCTGGTCGGCAAGTTCATCAACATCGCCAGCCGCACCGCCGGCTTCATCCACAAGAAATTCGACGGCAAGCTGGCCGATGGCGTCGCCAATCTTGAGCTCATCGGCGAATTCCAGGCCGCTGCCAGCTCGATCGCCGCACATTACGAATCACGCGACTTTGCCAAGGCCCTGCGCGAAATTATGGCGCTGGCCGACCGCGCCAACCAGTACGTGGCCGACGAAAAACCCTGGGAACTGGCGAAGAAAGACGAAGCGGTATATCGCCTGCACGAGGTTTGCACGGTTGCACTGAATTGCTTCCGCTTGCTGACCTTGTACCTGAAGCCTGTGCTGCCTAAACTTGCAGAACAGGTCGAAGCCTTCCTCAATATTGACCCCCTGACCTGGGACGACGCGCAGAGCCTGTTCATCCGTCACACCATCAACGAGTACAGCCATCTCATGACACGTATTGACCCCAAATCCATCGACGCCATGGTAGACGCCAACAAGGACAACCTCGCGGCCACCACGCCTCCCGTGGTCTCTGCACCGGCTCCGGCTCGCCATGCCGAGGCTCAGGTCAACGCGATCCTTCCGGCAGCCGACACCATCAGCATTGATGACTTCAACAAGATCGACCTCCGGATTGCGCGTATCGCCAACGCCGAACATATCGAAGGCGCAGACAAGCTGTTGCGCCTGACGCTCGATCTCGGCGACCTCGGCACACGCCAGGTGTTTGCCGGGATCAAGTCAGCCTACGCACCCGAAGCCCTGATCGACCGTTACACCGTGATGGTCGCCAACCTGGCGCCACGCAAGATGAAGTTCGGCATGAGCGAAGGCATGGTGCTGGCGGCCTCCGGCAGCGAACCCGGTCTCTTCATCCTGTCGCCGGATCACGGCGCGCAAGCCGGCATGAAGGTAAAGTAAATCGGCCATGCAAACCCTCCACCTGCAGATTCTGGGCCGGGTGCAGGGCGTGTGGTTTCGCGAATCGATGCGGCAGGAGGCTGAGCGCCTGGGTGTCACCGGGTGGGTGTGCAATCGACCCGATGGCTCGGTCGAAGCGGTAATTCAAGGTTCAACCGAGGCCGTGAACGCGCTGCTCGCTTGGACGAAAACCGGCCCACCCATGGCACAGGTCGAGCGCGTCATCGTCGGTGAGGCACAGGGTCAATTCAACCATTTTGAAAAACGCGCAGGCTAACCGTCTCCGGTCAGCTTTGCGCCGAACAGGAACGCCGGACAAAAAAATGCCCGACTCTTTTGAGTCGGGCTGAGTATCCACCTTGGAGGGAGGATTGGAGGAGACAACACTGACGGCCGTTGCGGCAACATCAGCGTTATAAGTATTTTCTAATATAACGTTATACCTGTCAACACATTCTTACAAATAAATGCCTGATTGCGCATTGTGTATCGCTGGCGCCACAGGCTTCAGTAGATTACATTCACCGCTTCGGGCTTGAGCCAACCACCCAGCGACTCCAGCAAGCGGTCATCCAGGCGCACGCGCCACTCTTCACCCAACCGCACTTTGCAGCGCGCATGGGGGGTGTGATATTCCACCCACACCGGGCAACCGCCCTCCTGCGCTTTATAGGGCGCCAGCAATTCGGCCAGCTTGCGGCCGCTGCTGGGTTGGGTGCTGCACTGGCCGTTGCAGGCCAACCGCAGCCCTTGTGCAAAGCGGGTTCGCGCACCAGCCAGGTCGTAGATTTGCTCTGCCGTCACCCGCAGGCCACCGGAATAATCATCCCGATTCACCTTGCCCTCGATCACCAGCAAGGTGTCATCCTTCAGCAAGTGGCGTTGCTGCTCGTACAACTCGTTGAAAATCACCACTTCCACCTGCGCAGTCGCGTCGTCCAGCAGCAAAATCATCATCTTGCCGCGCCGCGTCATCTGCACGCGCACCGATACCACGATACCGGCCAGCATCACCAGATCGCGTGAGGGCTCCAGGCTATTGAGCTGCCGTTTGGCGAAGCTGGAGACTTCGGCCAGATAGGAGGTGAACGGATGGCCGCTGAAAAAATAGCCGAGGGCCGATTTTTCCTGCAGCAACTGTTCCTGCTCCGACCAATGCGGAACCTCGGTCAGGTCTTCGCCGCCTTCGAGTGCCTCGCCGAACAGCCCCACCTGTCCGCCGCTGCGCGCAGCACGGTCAGCAGTTTCCAGCGCGGCGCTGACTGAAGCCATCAGGCTGGCGCGATGATCGTTGATCTGGTCGAACGCGCCGGCCTTGACCAGGGCTTCGAGCGTACGGCGATTCAGGTAGCGCTTGTCGACCCGCCGCGCCAGATCAAACAAGCCAACATATGGGCCGTTGGCAACACGTTCAACGACGATCGCACCAATTGCGGCTTCTCCGCTGCCTTTTATCGCACCCAGGCCATAGCGGATGTCGGTTTTGCTAACGGGTTCAAAGCGATAACCGGACTGGTTGATGTCCGGCGGCAACATGGTCAGCCCATTGGCGCGGCAATCCTCATAAAAAATCCGCACCTTGTCGGTATCAGACATTTCAGACGACATCGTTGCCGCCATGAACTCAACCGGGTAATACGCCTTGAGCCAGGCCGTGTGATACGCGATCAGCGCGTAGGCCGCCGAGTGCGACTTGTTGAAGCCGTATTCGGCAAACTTCTCCATCAGGTCGAACAGGCGCTCGGCCACCTTGGTATCGGCGCCGCGCTTGGCCGCGCCTTCCAGGAAAATGGCACGCTGCTTGGCCATTTCCTCAGGCTTTTTCTTACCCATGGCGCGTCGCAGCATGTCGGCAGCACCGAGGCTGTAGCCCGCCAGAATCTGCGCCACCAGCATCACCTGCTCCTGGTAGACGATGATGCCGTAAGTCGACTTCAGCACCGGCTCAAGATCGGGATGGAAATATTCGGGCTTCTGCTTGCCCTGTTTGCGCGCGATGAAGTCGTCCACCATGCCCGAGCCCAATGGCCCCGGCCGGTTCAGCGCCATCAGGGCAATGATGTCTTCGAAGCAGTCGCCCTTGAGCTTCTTTTCCAGGTCCTTGGCCGAGCGCGACTCAGACTGGAACACGGCCGTGGTGTTGCCGTCGGCGAACAGCTTATATACCGCACGGTCGTTGAGCGGCAGGTCTTCCAGGCGGAAATTCGCGCGGCCGTCATGGCGCTGCACAAAGCGCACCGCTTCGGCCAGAATGGTCAGCGTACGCAGGCCCAGAAAGTCGAACTTCACCAGGCCGATGGCTTCGACGTCGTCCTTGTCGAACTGCGACACCGCCGAGTCTGAGCCTTCGGCACGGTACAGCGGACAAAAGTCGGTGAGCCTGCCCGGCGCGATCAATACGCCGCCTGCGTGCATGCCGACGTTGCGGGTGATGCCCTCGAGTTTTTCGGCCAATGGCAACAACTCGGCGAGTTCTTCCTCGTTTTTGGCACGCTCGTCGATTTGCGGCTCTTTTTCGCGCGCCTCGGCCAGCGTAATCCCCAACTCGTTGGGCACCAGCTTCACAAACTTGTCGACGAAAAGATAAGGCAAATCGAGCACGCGACCGACATCGCGCAGCACCGCCTTGGACGCCATGGTGCCAAAGGTGACAATCTGCGACACCGCGTCATGGCCGTACTGATCTTTTACATACTGGATAACGCGATCGCGCCCGTCCTGGCAAAAGTCGATATCGAAGTCGGGCATCGACACCCGCTCGGGGTTGAGGAAGCGCTCGAACAGCAGGTCGTACTCAAGCGGGTCAAGATCGGTAATGCTGAGGCTGTAGGCGACCAACGAACCGGCACCGGAACCCCGGCCAGGCCCAACCGGCACACCGTTATTTTTGGCCCAGTTGATAAAGTCGGACACGATGAGGAAGTAGCCGGGAAAGCCCATCTGGATGATGGTGCCAAGCTCAAATTCCAGTCGCGCCACATACTCTGGCATTTTGGCTGCGCGGGTTGCTTCATCCGGATACAACGCCGCCATGCGCACCTGCAGACCCTCGAAGGAGCGCTGCCGCATGTAGTCGTCGAGACTCATCCCTGCGGGCGTGGGAAAGTCGGGCAACATGCTCTTGCCGAGTTCCAGTGTGAGATTGCAGCGTTTGGCAATTTCCACGCTGTTCTGCAAGGCTTCGGGCAGATCAGCAAACAGCGCTGCCATTTCTTCCGGCGTCTTGAAATACTGCTCGGTTGTAAACGGTCGCGGCCGGCGCGGGTCACCCAGCATCATGCCTTCTGCGATGCACACACGCGCTTCGTGCGCCTTGAAATCGTCCGGCGAAACAAACTGGATCGGATGGGTGGCAACCGAAGGCAGATTCAGCGTCGCCCCGACATCGAGCAGGCCATCGATCAGGCGTTCGGTATGCGGCGCGCCGAAGCGTTGCAACTCGAGATAATAACGTCCGGGAAACAAGCTGGCCCAGGCTTCGGCGGCAGTCTGCGCGGCGTCGCGCTTGTCGTCGAGTATCGCCTGCGCCACGTTACTGAAATCCCCGCCCGACAAGGCCAGCAGACCATCGGTGCCGGCTTCCAGCCAGACAGGATCGATCTCGGCACGGCCACGATAATGGTTTTCCTGATAGGCCCGGGTCAGCAGTTCGCACAACAGGCGATAGCCTTCACGGTGCTGCACCAACAGCAACAGACGCGAAGGCCGGTTCCGGTCGGCCGCATTGCTCATCCACACATCACAGCCAAAGATCGGTTTGATGCCCGCCCCGCGCGCCGCGCGGTAAAACTTCACCCAGCCAAAGGTATTCGACAGGTCAGAAAGCCCCAGCGCCGGCATTGCAATGTCGCGCGCACGCTTGACCGCATCCCCCACCCGCACCAACCCGTCGACGACGGAATATTCGCTGTGCAGACGGAGGTGGATAAATTGCGGATCGGTCATGAGCGGGTAACGAAAAATCTAAGCGCTATTTTAACGCCGTCAGCGGCCGACCAAAAAACAAAAGGCAGCCGAAGCTGCCTTTTGTTTGAATTAATGGGATGCTATTCCGGTTCGCATTGGAACCGAGGCGCGAAGGCAAGCCGAAGACAGTGCTGTAGCACGGCAGAGCGAGGATGTTGATGCTTTAGCATCTTTACAACCACGGCCTACCCCTTGCGGGTAAGGCGCAGCCGACAAAGTATCGGTTTCAATGCGGGACGGAATTAGTTTGCGCGACGCTTGAATTCGTTGGTTCGGGTGTCGATTTCGATCATGTCGCCGATATCCACGAATGCAGCCACGGGCAGTTCGTATCCGGTGGGCTTGATGCGGGCAGGCTTCATGACTTTGCCTGAAGTATCGCCACGCACTGCGGGCTCGGTGTATTCAACTTCGCGGACTACGGTGGTTGGCATTTCGACTGAAATTGCCTTGCCGTCGTAGAACACCACTTCCAGCGGCATGCCATCGTCCAGGTAGTTCAGCGCATCGCCGAGGTTGTCGGCTTCGATTTCATACTGGTTGTAGTCCGTATCCATGAACACATACAGCGGATCGGCGAAGTAGGAATAAGTACAGTCCTTGCGATCCAGCGACACCATTTCGAATTTATCGTCGGCGCGATAAACCGTTTCGGTACCGGAACCATTGAGCAGGTTCTTGAGTTTCATCTTGACGACGGATGAGTTGCGGCCGGATTTCGAGAATTCGGCTCTGACTACCACCATTGGGTCTTGACCGACCATCACGACGTTGCCGGCGCGGAGTTCCTGTGCGATTTTCATGGATGTTTCCTGCTACTGGAGCGCTAAGAGGTTGAGAAAGCTCGCTATTTTAACTTGTTTTCGGCAAATTCCACCAGCTTGTCGGTCAGCCGCCCTGCCAGCCTGAGGCGGTCACACCACGCAGCTGCATACTGCTCAATTGCGGTCTGCCTGGCACGCCAGTTGGCCCAGCACCTGGCCATTTCAGCCGCATCGCCCATACCATTCCAGTGTCGCCACAGCGCACTCACCGCGTCTGCCGAGACGCCATCCATGTCCGCTGTATAGCGCGTCAGAAATGCGTCCAGTTTTTCCCAGTGTGCCTGCTCATCTTGCGGATAGGCCTGCCACACCATCGGGCGCGCCGCCCATTGCGCCCGTACGCAGGAATCCTCACCACGCACGAAATTCAGATGGCACGCCCACAGCAAGTGGTCATACGCATCCTGATCGGTGAACGGCACGATCCGCAACTGCAAGGCTCCGCGCTGGTGCACTTCGCCCGCCTTTAAATCGGAAACTTCCAGCCAGGCTGCCAATTGCGGAATCACCCGACCTACTGGCACCAGACAAGTGACGGGTCGGGCATCAGCTGCCCAAGCATCGAGCAAGGCAGGCAACGCAGGGTTTTCATAGGCAAACAGCGACACCCGCAATTCGTCTGTCGCGGGTGGTTCCAGACCAAACTGGCGCCAGAATGCGGGCAGATGCGTATCGAGAAACGTCGCACGCTTGTCGGCCAAGTCGTTCTCGACCAGCAAGCCGCCGGTATCCGGCGTGTAGCCGGGAAAGAAAAAGTATTTGGTCAGCGGCAATCGCGGATGGGGCGACGGCAGCCGGTGATGCCCTGCCACCCAGGCTTCGGCACTCAAGTATTCAAGATTGATCCAGACAGGCGCGGGTGCGCGCTCGCTCATCGCCGTCAAATAGGATTCCGGCAAGGCACAGCCAAACGCCTCGATCACGACTTGCGCCGGCTCGGTTGTGACGAACGGCGTGCACCACGCACAGACCCTCACTCCTTCGCAAACCTGCTGATCCGCATCGACCGCAACAGCCGGCCAAATGTGCTGGAACGCCTGCAGGTCATCAACCCATAAGCGAACGGCGAGGTCATGTTCCTTGACCAGCCCGCGCGCCAACCGCCAGGCAATGCCAACGTCACCGTAATTGTCGATGACGTTGCAGAAAATGTCCCAGGTGATGCGCATGGACCGCATGCTACCGCATCCGTCCTAGCGTCGCCGCCGCCCTGGCGCTTGACCGCACAAGACGAACCTGCGCGGTACGCCATTTTCCGGTACGTTAAAAGTAAACATCAATCCTGCAAAGGCCTTTGTTTTTTATCGGTTTATACTTGTAAAAATTCGAACGCAGTAGTAAAAAGCAAAAAGTTTGGTTTCAAGATCCTTACAGGCTTGGCATTACCGCAGGGCACGACCGGGTAGCGCGCTTGAATTCAGGCCGACGGCCAAAGAAACCAAGCCGTCACGTCGCCGCCATCGTGGTTTGGTTAGACACGGTGATGTTTACTGTCACACCGAGGAGGAAGTTTGAATGGCAACAGGTACTGTCAAGTGGTTCAGCGACGCCAAGGGTTTTGGTTTCATTACGCCTGATGACGGCGGCGAGGATGTGTTCGCACATTTCTCCGCTATACAAAGCGACGGCTTCAAAACACTGAAAGAAGGCCAGAAAGTCACGTTCGAAGTCAGCCAGGGGCCAAAAGGCAAGCAAGCTTCAGCCATCCAGCCGCAAGCCTGATTGTCGAGCTGAATGAAAAATCCCCGCTAAAGCGGGGATTTTTCATTGTCGGATGCACGAACTAACCAGCGGCAAGTTGCTGACCCACGATGCTGAAGCTTATTGTCTGGCTTCAATGTCCTTGATCAGCATTTTCATCTCATCAATTTCCTGACGCTGGGCCTTGATGATGCTATCGGCAAGCGCTCTGACTCGCGGATCCGAAATATGTGCACGCTCACTCGTGAGAATGGCGATGGAATGGTGCGGAATCATGGCCTTCATCCAGGACACATCTTCTACCGTTTCCTGACTACGGACCAACCAGAGCGCAAGCACGAACACAAGGCCACTAAAAATAAAGATAGCAATATTCGCCTTCCGATTGGCATACATCTTCTTCATGAAGCCCAACATGATGATAGCCATGGAGGCACCCATTACCAACGCCATGTAAGCCCGCGTCTCACTAAAGAACACATGATCCAGCTGATACGTATTCAAATACATCAACACCAGCATCACGATAGTGGATGTAGCGATCATCGCGCCAAACTTTGCATAGTGATCCATCACAGCTCCTTTCAGCTTTGAGGTGATCTAAATACGAGTCTGCTGTACTGCTCAAACTCGCGTTCACCATACCATTTCGGTCAGCCGGCGCGGCTTGGGCAATGCTGAAAGGGTTGTCGGAATAGTCTGAAAAATATTCCGATGCTACCGAATTAACATCACTGCAATCTCTGGAAGAGCTGGTCCACAATCGCTTTTCCAAACGCTCCGTGTCTACGACAAATCAGTGCAGCATGCGCTTCAACCGGCCATCGTGGCAGCCGGAAAATTACATATTTGAAACCATGGCTTCGGCAAATGCCGAACATTTCACTTCGGTCGCGCCTTCCATCAAGCGCGCGAAATCATAGGTCACCAACTTGGCTGCTATCGATTTTTCCATGCTGGCGATGATGAGATCGGCGGCTTCGATCCAGCCCAAATGACGCAGCATCATTTCAGCAGACAAAATCAACGAACCCGGATTGACATAGTCCATGCCCGCATACTTCGGCGCGGTGCCGTGGGTCGCTTCGAACATCGCCACGTTGTCGGACAGGTTCGCACCCGGCGCGATGCCGATGCCGCCGACTTCTGCTGCCAGCGCGTCGGAAATGTAGTCGCCGTTAAGGTTAAGGGTGGCAATCACGTCGTATTCAGCCGGGCGCAGCAGGATCTGCTGCAGGAAGGCATCGGCAATCACGTCCTTGATCACGATGCCGCTGCCCCCATCTTTCGCGGGCAATTCCATCCACGGGCCTTCGCCGATCAGCTTGGCGCCGAATTCGCGTGCAGCGAGTTCGTAACCCCACTTTTTGAAACCCCCTTCGGTGAACTTCATGATGTTGCCCTTGTGCACCAGGGTCACCGAGCGGCGCTTGTTGTCGATGGCATATTGGATCGCACGACGGATCAGGCGCTCGGAACCTTCGATCGATACCGGCTTGATGCCGATGGCCGAGGATTCGGGGAAGCGGATCTTGCTGACGCCCATTTCCTTTTGCAAAAATTCAATGACTTTTTTCACTTCGGGTGAGCCGGCTTCCCACTCCACGCCGGCGTAGATGTCTTCGGTGTTTTCGCGGAAGATCACCATGTCGACTTTTTCCGGCGCCTTGACCGGGCTGGGCACACCCGTGAAGTAGCGCACCGGGCGCAGACAGACGTACAGATCGAGCATCTGACGCAGCGCCACATTGAGCGAGCGCATGCCGCCCGAGGTCGGTGTCGTGAGCGGCCCCTTGATCGAGATCACGTATTCTTTCACCGCCTGCACGGTTTCGTCGGGCAGCCACTGGTCGTCGCCGTAGACCTTCGTCGCCTTTTCGCCGGCGAACACTTCCATCCATGCGATCTGCCTTTTGCCACCATAGGCCTTGGCCACGGCGGCATTGACGACCCGACGCATCGCCGGGGTGATGTCGACGCCGGTACCATCGCCTTCGATGAAGGGAATGATCGGCATGTCGGGCACGTTCAGCGTGTTGTCAGCGTTGACGGTGATTTTTTTTCCTGCGGCGGGAATCTGGATATGTGTGGTCATGATGTCTCGAAACGTTAAAATGGGGATTTACCCCCTCCGAAGCGTGTCGCGCCTGATTCTTTTCAACAAACCCTATGGGGTACTGAGCCAGTTCACCCCGGAAGGGCGCTGGCAGGGTTTGCGTGATCACCTCGCGCTACCGGGCATGTATGCGGCCGGGCGTCTGGATGCGGACAGTGAAGGCCTGCTGATTTTAACCGATGATGGCGCGCTCCAGAGTCGGATTGCCGATCCCAAACACAAACTGCCCAAAATCTACTGGGCGCAGGTGGAAGGCACGCCGGATGAGACCGTGCTGGAGCCCTTGCGGCACGGCGTCGACCTGGGCGACTTTGTTACACAGCCGGCGCAGGTTCGATGTATTGCCGAACCTGCGTGCCTGTGGACGCGCAATCCCCCGGTCCGGTTTCGGCAAGCCATCCCCACAAACTGGATCGAACTCATTATCAAGGAAGGCAAAAATCGCCAGGTGCGACGCATGACAGCCAAAGTCGGCTTCCCTACCCTGCGCCTGATCCGCGCTGCCATCGGCGAATGGACGCTCGACGCCCTGCAGCCCGGAGAATGGAAAGAACTGCATGTCTGATGACACCTGGACCCCACACGTAGTCGTTGCTGCCATCGTTGAACGAGACGGCAAGTTTCTGCTGGTGGAGGAGCACACCTCAGAAGGCCTGCGCCTCAACCAGCCTGCCGGCCATTGGGAACCCGGCGAAACCCTGCTCGATGCCGTGCGCCGCGAAACGCTGGAAGAAACCGCGCATCACGTTGAGCCCACGGCACTGCTCGGCTGCTACAGCACCTATTACCCGAAACGCGATATCACCTACCTGCGCTTCGCCTACATTTGTCAGGAAACAGGACTTGATGACGCACGCATACTGGATGACGGCATCGTTCGCGCCGTGTGGCTGTCGCCTGAAGAACTCGCCGCCAGCGCCATTCCGCATCGCAGCCAACTGGTGATGCGCTGCGTGCAGGACTATCTGGCCGGGCGGCGCTTTCCACTCGATTTCGTGAGCCATCTATGAGGACGCGCGTGGTTGTGGGGATGTCGGGCGGCGTCGATTCGGCCGTTGCGGCCTATCTGCTCAAGCAGCAGGGCTACGACGTGCTCGGCGTATTCATGAAGAACTGGGACGACGACGACAACACCGAGCAGTGCACCGCGCGCCAGGATTTTCTCGACGTGCTGGCGGTAGCCGACGTGCTCAACATCGAGATTGAGGCGGTCAACTTTGCGGCCGAATACAAGGACCGCGTGTTTAGTTATTTCCTCGCCGAATACCAGGCCGGGCGCACCCCCAATCCCGATGTGCTGTGCAACGCCGAAATCAAGTTCAAGGCCTTTCTTGACGACGCGATTGCACGTGGCGCCGACTACATCGCCACCGGACACTACGTCGGCAAGGGCACGGATGCCGACGGCCGCGCCACGCTGGTCAAAGCGCAAGACGCCAACAAGGATCAGAGCTATTTTCTCTACCGTCTCAGTCAGTCACAAGTTCAGCCTGCGCTGTTTCCGTTGGCGGATCTGCCTAAACCCGAAGTGCGCGAAATTGCAAAAAACATCGGCCTTCCCAACGCCGCCAAAAAAGACAGCACCGGCATCTGCTTTATCGGCGAGCGCAACTTCCGTGAATTCCTCGAGCGCTACCTGCCGCGCAATCCCGGCGAGATGAAAACGCCCGAAGGCCGCGTGATCGGCGAGCATCAGGGGCTGATGTATTACACGCTGGGGCAGCGTCAGGGACTCGGCATCGGCGGAAAGAAAGACGGCAATACCGATCCGTGGTTCGTTGCTGCCAAGGACATGGCGACCAACACGCTGGTGGTGGTGCAGGGGCATGAACATCCGTTGCTTAAACGATCAACCCTTGCCGCCGGCCAGCTCAACTGGATCAGCGGCGTCGCCCCCGACCCGGACAAGCCCTACACCGCCAAGACCCGCTACCGGCAGACCGATGCGCCCTGCCGCTTCAGCCATCTCGACGGTGAGACGCTGGCACTCGATTTCGACAGTCCGCAATGGGCCGTCACGCCCGGCCAGTCCGTGGTGCTGTATGACGGCACCGTCTGTCTCGGCGGCGGCATCATCACCTGAACCCGCTACAATTCACGCTTTCTGGCATCACACCTCACCATGTCACACGACACCGCACCCGCTTCTGCCGCCAATTTCATCCGCAATCTCATTGACGAGCAGAATGCTGCCGGCAAATGGAATGGGCGCGTAGAAACGCGCTTTCCGCCCGAGCCCAACGGCTATTTGCATCTGGGCCACGCCAAATCGATCTTCCTGAACTTCGGGTTGGCGCGCGATTACGGTGGCGTGTGCCACCTGCGTTTCGACGACACCAACCCGGAAAAAGAAAGCCAGGAATACGTCGATGCCATCACCGAATCGGTGAAATGGCTGGGGTTTGACTGGGGTGAACACCTGTATTTTGCGTCGAACTATTTCGACACCATGTACGCCTGCGCCGAATACCTGATCCAGGCTGGTCACGCTTATGTCGAATCGCTGTCTGCCGACGAGATGCGCAACTATCGCGGCACGCTGACCGAACCGGGTAAGGACAGCCCTCATCGCAGCCGCAGCGTAGAAGAGAACCTGGCGATGTTCCGCTCGATGCGTGCAGGCGAGTACCCGGACGGCGCGCACGTATTGCGCGCCAAAATCAACATGGCCTCGCCCAACATCAATCTGCGTGACCCGGCGATCTATCGCATCAAACGTGCGCATCACCACAACACCGGCGATAAATGGTGCATCTACCCGATGTACACCTACGCGCATCCAATTGAAGACGCAATCGAGCACATCACGCATTCGATCTGCACCCTGGAATTCGAAGACCAGCGTCCATTTTACGACTGGTTGTTGAACAAGCTTGCAGAAGGCGATTTCTTCCCCCGCCCGCTGCCGCAGCAAGTCGAATTCGCGCGCCTCAACCTCACCTACGTCGTACTGTCGAAGCGCAAGCTGATTCAGCTGGTCGACGAAAAACACGTCTCCGGATGGGACGACCCCCGCCTGCCGACGCTGGTCGGTGCACGCCGTCGTGGTTACACCGCCGAAGGCCTCAAACGTTTTGCCGACCAGATAGGCGTCTCAAAATCCGACGGCTGGATCGACTACAGCGTGTTTGAAGCCTGCCAGCGCGACGGTCTCAACGACACCGCGCTGCGCCGGATCGCTGTACTGGACCCGATCAAACTCATCATCGACAACTACCCCGAAGGCCAGTCGGAAGAATGCTTCGCCCCCAATCACCCGCAACAGCCCGAGTTGGGCAAGCGCATGGTGCCGCTGTCAAAGGAACTGTGGATCGAACGCGAAGACTTTGAGGAAACCCCACCCAAGGGTTACTTCCGTCTATTCCCCGGCAATTCAGTGCGGCTGCGCTACGGCTACGTCATCACCTGCACCGGCTGTGACAAAGACGCCGACGGCATCATCGCCGCCGTGCATTGCGACTACCTGCCCGACACCAAATCCGGCACCCCGGGTTCCGATTTGGTCAAGGTCAAGGGCAACATCCATTGGGTGAGCGCCGCACATGCGTATGAAGCCGAAGCGCGTTTGTACGATCGCCTGTTCACCACCGCGCAGCCGGGCGGCGAAAGCGGTGATTTCATCAAAGACCTGAATCCCGACTCGGTGCGCACAATTCGTGCGCAATTAGAGCCAGCGTTAATTGATGCGAACGCCGAAGATCACTTCCAGTTCGAGCGCCACGGCTACTTTGTCGCCGACAGCGTGGATTCGAAAGCGGGTGCGCCGGTGTTCAATCGGACGGTGACTCTGAAGGATTCGTGGGGCAAGGCAGAGAAGTAGCACTACCAGAATCTGCCAACATCGGAAGTTCAGGTATTGTCGAAAAGTGTCTATTGGGGCTAGAGCCGCCCTCGGACCAACCGGGACGAAACGCGACTCAGGCCGCGCTGGCAACTTGCAAAATGGCTTGCGGCAGCAAATCTGAATCCCCCAGATGCGGAGTCAGGCTGACCTTGATCTGGGGGTGAGTAGCCTGAAACGCCTGAATGGCTTCCGGGATATCGTTCACCACATGGGTTCCGGCGGCCAGAAAATAAGGGAATACCACAATCTCGGAAGCGCCCTTGGCCACACAGGCCGCCAAGCCTTCGGGAATGGAGGGTTGCGCCAATTCCAGAAAAGCGGTTTCCACTCCGGAGAATCCAAGTGGGTTGATAACATTCAGGCGCTGGGTCAGTTGGCGAACTTCGTCGTTGGATGCTGCGCGACGGCTGCCGTGGGCGATCAGTAAAAGAGTTTTCATGGGTGCTTTCCTAAGGTTGATATCAAGTGGTTTTCGTCATGCAATCGACCAGAACGTTTCCCTGGTCTGCTGGTTATTCCGGGGGGCGGGTATGCGGTGTTCTCACAAATGCCTGCCGATCAAACCCAAGTGCGCTGGCCCGAGCCAACAGGCGCTGTAATGTCGCGTCGTCGAGTTGCGGCTGCCGCGCCAGCACCCAGGCATATTGACGACCCGGTTCACCAATCAGCACCCAGCGATAATCCGGGTCAAGTTCCAGGATCCAGTAGTCGCCATAAAAAGGTCGAAAAAAACTCACACGCAACTTTGCACCGTGACTTCCTCCAACCACCTTGGCAAGCCCATTGGCCCGCTCGAGCGTGCCTTTAGCTGTTCGGCACTGGTTCACGACTGATACCACGTCATCATTCGGACGATAGTTAGCCTGAGTGTCCGAAACGCACATCGATTGAAAACGGTTGGGCAAGTGGGCAATTTCATACCAGGTGCCGTAATAGCGAGCCAGGTCAACCGATTGAACAGTCGACAGCGGTGGAGCAGGCGTTGCGCAGGCTGCCACCAGCACCACAGCAAACAGCGCGCTCAAAACAGGAAATATGGTCATTTTGTCGTTTCCGGTAAGCGGGTCACACCGCCTGAAACAGGTTCTCTGCCGTGCTCGGTTTGCCACTTTGCGAGGCAATCATACAAATCCTGGAACTCGGGCATCAGACAGACTCCATCGATGGGTTTGCGGATTGCCTTGACGCCGTAGCCGCCGGCCCACAGCTCAATGTCAGCGGGCAACATCTGCCGCAGGTCACGCAACCCCTGTGCTGAGAGGGTGGGCGAATAGGCGCTGCTGAACGACAGGCACACGGCATCGACCTGTTTGAGTTGCGCCGCACGCACGATTTCGTCGATGGGGGTTTGCGGGCCCAGCAGCACCGGGCAGACGTCTTCTACCACCATCAGGGCTTCCACCATCAGCAGCCCCAAGGTGTGTTCCTCGCCGGACAAGGTCGTGAGCAGCACACGCGGGCTGCCCTGCTGCGGCGACATATTGGCCAACACGGTGCGGAACATTTTCTCCAGATGCTGCGAGAACAGATGCTCCTCGAATATGCCGAGTTCATTGCGTGACCAGGCTTCACCCACGCGGGTAATCAGAGGTGCAACGATGTCTTGGACAAAACCAGCCAAACCCCGTTTGGCCATCTCACGATAAAACTGCCGCTGCAGGGCCTCGCTGTCGTGGGTTTCGACCAGATGCATCCAGTGATCGAGTTGTTGCACGTTGCGGGTGACCAATACGCTGGGGCGGGCTTCGTCGAGTGCTGCCAGAGCCTCATCATCCAACGGCAGCAGCTTGCCCGGACGATACCCGCGATCCATCAAACGCTTGATTTGCGTCAGTCGTTGCACTTGCGTCGGCGCATACAGACGTTCGCCATTGGCATCCCGCTCGGGGGTCGGAAAACCATAGCGCCGCTCCCATACACGCAAGGTGTCCTTGGACAAACCGGTTTCGCGCTCTACCGATGAAATCGGCAGACCCGGGACGAATGGCATGGCTTCAGCGTTCATGTTTGTCTTGGACAAAATGTTGACATATGCAAGTTATTGGCCTAATTTAAGCACATGTCCAATGTTTGACCAAGACAAAATGCAGCCACCCTCTCAATTACTTGTTTCATTAGCCGGTTTGGCTGCAGTGTTGCTGACCAGCGAGTCGGCGACCAGCGAATCTGCGCCAATTGCCCGTACCACGCCATCGCCGCAAACGACTTGCACCGCCTCTGCTGCAAACGTACCGGCCGAGTACTGGTTCTATCACGCGTTGGCCGCATCGAATTCGCCTCTGCTCGACCCGCGTTCAATCTCGGACCCCTGTCCTGGCCGTAAGGTAACCCGCACATGAAACCCATCCTATTTATGGCAACACTGCTACTCACAGCCAGCGTGAACGCTGCGCCCGCCTGCCCCCCGCTGCTCAACTTCAGCCTCACGGATATCGACGGCAAAACCCGCAACCTGTGCACTTATGCCGGCAAGGTGGTGCTGATTGTAAACACCGCCAGCCAGTGCGGTTACACCGGCCAGTACAAGGGCTTGCAGGCATTGTCCGACCAATACGGGCCGCAGGGCCTGGTGGTGCTAGGCATGCCGGCCAACGACTTTGGTGGGCAAGAGCCAGGCAGCAACGCCACCATCAAGAATTTCTGCGAGGTTGGCTACAAGGTTGATTTCGCGTTGTTCGCCAAGACCGGCGTGACAGCGGCCAACGCCAACCCTCTGCATGAAGCGCTAGCCAAGGCCACCGGCGAGCGGCCGCGCTGGAATTTCCACAAATACCTGATCGATCGCAACGGCACGCACGCACTGTCGTTCGCCAGCCAGATCGAGCCGCAATCAAAGGAAATGGTGCAGGCCATCGAGTCCCTGCTCAGGACCAAACCGGGCCATTCCAAACACTCCGAGGCGGGGAAATAATATGCGCATCGCTGTCGTTGGATCGGGGATATCGGGTCTATCCGCCGCCTGGTTGTTGAGCCAGCGCCACCAGGTCACGCTGTTCGAGGCGGAGAATCGCCTCGGCGGGCATACCCACACGGTGGACGTCACGCTGGATGGCCAGACCTTCCCGGTCGATACCGGGTTTCTGGTGTTCAACCATCGCACTTATCCCGAACTCACCCGGCTGTTCGACACCCTCGGGGTGGAAACCGTCACCAGCGAAATGTCGTTCAGCGTGCGGCTCGACCAGCCAGATCTCGAATGGGCCGGCAACTCGCTCGGCACCGTGTTCGGCCAGCGCGCCAATCTTGCGCGGCCCGCGTTCTGGCACATGCTGCGCGATATCCTGCGCTTCAACCGCGAAGCAGTGCGTGAATCTGCGCTCGCCAGCAGCATGGCGCTGGGCGATTACCTCAAGGCGCGTGGCTACGGCAAGCCTTTCATCGAGTGGTATCTGCTGCCGATGGCGGCCGCAATCTGGTCATGCCCGGCCGCGCAGATGCTGGAATTTCCGCTGTCGTCCTTCGTTACTTTCTGCCACAACCATGGACTGCTGCAGATAACGAACCGACCACAGTGGCGCACTGTCAAGGGTGGCGGGCGCGAATATGTAAACAAGCTGGCAGCCGGTATCGGTGAGATTCATCTCGGCCAGCCGGTGGAGTCGCTGCGCCCGCGTGGCAACAAGGTCGAATTGGTGAGCGGCAGCGTATCGGGGCTGTACGACCAGGTGGTGTTGGCCTGCCACAGTGACCAGTCGCGCGGCATTCTGGCGCACCACTATCCGACCCGATCCCACCTGTTGCGGCACATGTCCTATCAGCCGAACCGCGCCGTCCTGCACAGCGACGCCAGCATGTTGCCGCGGCGCAAGAATCTGTGGGCGGCTTGGAACTACCAGTCAGGCCACAGCAAGCTGAGCGATCGCCCCGTCGCGGTGCATTACCTGATCAACCGCCTGCAACCGCTGCCCACCGACACGCCAGTGATTGTTTCGCTCAATCCGCTGCAGGAACCCGATCCGGCAAGGGTGCATGGCGAATTCCATTACAGCCACCCGCTATTCAGCCACCAGGCTGTCGGCATCCAGCGCCATATCGCGGCAGCCAATGGCCGTGAGGGCATC
>JAGXGP010000018.1 GCA_024636775.1 Hydrogenophilales bacterium | reverse complement strand
GCATCTATCTGATTGTGGGCGGTGTCCACCCGGCAGCTTCCGGGTTCGAGCTGTGTATCGCTTGCGATTTGCCAGCCTGTTTTCGTTAGCTCATCGCCAATTTTGTCCTGGACCAGCACCATGTCGCTGGGGTTCAAGTACAGCATGGCGGGTTGATGCAGCGATGGCAGATAGCGAACGGCTTCCCTGACGATGGGAATGACAAGTTCGGGATTGATCGTCAGCGAGGTTTTAAGCAGTGCACGGGCAAAGTCGAGGGATAAATCCAGGACTTGCTCAGAGATGGATTCATCTGCTTTTTTGACCTCGTTGGAAAAAATGTCAGCAAGATCGCGCAGCCTGGCGGTTTCGCGGGCAGCTTCTTCGCGGCCTTCGGCAAGCCCTTTCTCCAAGCCTTCTGCATGGCCTGCTTCGTAACCTTCCTGCCGGGCTTGCTCCTCGATTGCGGTGATTTTTTCGATGGTGGGCAGGGTGATCCCGGCCGAACTTGAATTGGTTACGGAACTTGAGTTCGTATCGAAATTCGTCAACTCCCATGGCTGGCAGCCAGACTGATCTTCCTTGAGGATGACACAGCTAGACATAAGCTTCTTCCCCTTTGGCGCCTAATGAGATTTGGCCTTCTTCTGCCAGGCGACGGATAACGTTCAGGATTTCACGCTGTTGCGATTCCACCTCGGAAAGCTTCACCGGTCCTTTGGATTCGAGATCCTCACGCATCATTTCAGCGGCGCGTTGCGACATGTTCTTGAAGATTTTCTCGCGCATTTCTTCCGATGCGCCCTTGAGTGCAATGATGAGTGAATCGGATTGCACTTCGCGCAGCAGCAACTGGATACCGCGATCTTCGATTTCCATGATGTTGTCGAAAACGAACATCTGGTCCATGATTTTTTGAGCCATGTCGGGGTCATAGCCTTTGAAGTGTTCCATCGCCGAGGACTCGTTTTCACCACTCATGAAGTTGAGAATGTCGGCCGCGGCACGGATACCCCCCATAGGCTGTTTCTTCATGACGTCGTTACCTGACAGCAGTTTGGTCAGCACATCGTTCAACTCACGCAGCGCGGTCGGTTGCACCCCACTAAGCGTGGCGATACGCAATAAGACGTCATTGCGCAGTCGTTCGGTAAAGCAGGTCAACACTTCACAGGCCTGGTCGCGTTCAAGGTGAACCAGAATGGTGGAGATGGTTTGGGGATGTTCGTTATGGATCAGGTCCGCCACCGATTCGGCGTCCATCCATTTAAGGCTTTCGATACCACTGGCGTCGCCACCCCCCCCCAGAATCCGGCTCAACAGGGAAGAAGCCTTGTCGTCACCCAGCGCCTTGGTGAGCACGCTGCGGATATATTCGTCTGAATCCAGGCCGAGATTGGAACTCAAACCAGCAATCTGAGTGAAGTCTTGCAATACACTCGCTACCTCTTCATGCTGAATGGATTTCATGCTGGTCATGGCTTCACCCAGCTTTTGCACTTCACGCGGGCCGAGATGCTTCATCACTTCGGAGGCACCTTCCTCCCCCAGCGCCAGCATCAGGATTGCGCCCTTGGTCACGCCGCCATGGTCACTCATTGCTGCTTACCCAGGTTTTAACTATGTTGGCGACTACGCGCGGGTCTTCGGTAGCCAGTTTTTGTGCGCGCGACAGGTTTTCCTGGTAGCTGTTCGAGGAATTGGGAAGTGCCATCAGCTCGCCATTGGCAGAGAACTGCGGTTCCATGGGAGCGGCTGCGGAAGGGGGGGGCAGCGCAGGCGCCTCGGTGAGTTTCTTGACCATGGGTTTAAGTAGGCGCAAATACAGGATGAGCAGACCCAGTGCCACCAACAGATACTTGCCGATGTCTTTAACCAGCTGGATGTTGTTGGGCTGTTTCCACAACGGCACCTCAGGAATCACTTCCTGCTCAGTGCTAATGAAGGGTGTGTTCACCACTTTGACCGAGTCTCCGCGCTCCTGGTTATATCCCATAGCCTCTTTAACCAGATTGGTGATCTGGGTGATTTCAGCTTCGGTCAATGGCTTCATTGTCACCTTGCCGGCCTTGTCGGTTGTTTTCTTGAAGTTGACGACTACTGCAACCGACAGACGCTTCAGTCCGCCACCGGCCTGCTGGACGTATTGGATGGTTTTGTCGACTTCGTAGTTAACCGTCGCATCCTTGCGGGTGTTTGCGCTAGCGTTAGCATTGGTGGCGGGCGCAGCGCCTTTGCCTGGTGCATCGATAGGTGCGGTCGCAGGTGCGGGCGGCTGGTTGGATAGGGCACCAGGCACCCCACCGGCAGTGGCGCCACCATTCAGTGATTCACTGGTTTGCTGGCTACGAATAACCATTGCTTCGGGTGTTTGGTTCGGCTTGTAGGATTCAACCGCCTGCTCCGTGCGTGAGAAGTCGACATCGGCGGTGGCTTCTGCTCGAACGTTGGTGGGACCCACCATGGGCGAGATGATGGACTCGATCCGCCTGATGACGTTTTGCTGCAGATCCTGTACATATTTGATCTGGCTGGGGTCCATGCCGTTGAGACTGGCCGGTTTTCCCGAGTCGGACAACAGGTTGCCGTTCTGGTCGACGATGGTGACATTTTTGGTGGGCAGGTCGGGCACGCTGCTGGCAACCAGATGCACGATGGCGCTGACTTGCTGGGTATCCAGCGTGCGGCCGGGGTGCAGGTTAAGCAGCACCGAGGCGGTGGGGGCCTTCTGCTCGGACACGAAGATCGAATCCTTGGGCATGGCCAGATGCACGCGCGCAGCCTGCACTGACGAAACGGATTCAATCGAACGCGCCAGTTCGCCTTCCATGGCGCGCTGGAAGTTGACCCGCTCGATGAACTGGGACGATCCCAGTTTTTGGTTTTCCATCAGCTCGAATCCGACATTGCCGCCCTTGGGCAAGCCCTGCGAAGCCAGCTTCAGGCGAGCATCGTGAACCCGGTCGGCCGGAACTAGTACCGCGCCGCCGCCTTCGGCATATTTGTAGGGGATGTTCATTTTCTCGAGCTCGGCGACAATTGCACCGCCGTCCCGGTCGCTAAAATTCGAGAACAAGACTCGATACTCAGGTTGTTGTCCCCACATCCAGACCGCACCCATAAGGGCGACAATTGCCGCCACGCCCAGCATCAGCATGATTTTTCGTCCGCCTGCCGACTGGGCAAAACCCGTAAAGCTGGCTGGAACGACCATTTGACCTGCTACCGCCATAATTTTGCTCCCATCGATGTGGCGTCATGGGCTGCCTTGTTTCTTTTTACTGGTTTCACGTTATTGCCCCCATGAGAATGTCGCTATGAGATCGAATTATCGTCATGGCGCCAGCTTCCAATCGGGGGAATAGCGCCCTGTTTCCGCCTTTTATCGACCTTTTGGCTTGCACGGAGGCTGATAAGGTGAGCACGTGGAAAACCGCCTGATTGAGCGGACAGACAAGCAAAGGAGTTCACGATGAGCATAGGAGCGATCGATACCGGCAGGATCGAAGCGATGGTGGCGCAATTGAAGGCGTCGGCTGCACGCGCGAACCCTGCCAATGAAAGCCCCCTGCAGGTCAAGCAGGCTACGGGTGCGGTGGACTTTCAGTCAGTGCTGAAGTCTTCGCTTAATGAAGTCAATAACGTGCAATTGCAGTCGCAGCAGCTCGCCCAGCGCTTCGAAATGGGCGACACCACGGTCAGTCTCTCTGACGCGATGATTTCATTGCAAAAATCCAGTATCGCGCTTCAACAGACCGTGCAAGTACGGAACAAGCTCGTGTCCGCGTATCAGGAAATCATGAGCATGGGTGTCTAAAATCCTGCGATGAATGCAATAGGCTGGATGCCAGTTGCATTCACCTTTCATTCCCTTGTTTATTGGATCTTGAGCGCCTGGCACAGCGCAGCCGCCAAGTCTTCTGCCACAAATTTCGCCACGTAAGCATCTGCCCCCACCTTCTTGACATGCGCCTCGTTGGCCGTACCGGTCAGGGAGGAGTGAATCACCACAGGAATGGCGCTGAAGCGTGGGTCCTGCTTGATGTTGCGGGTCAGGGTAAAGCCGTCCATTTCGGGCATTTCCAGGTCGGTCAGCACCAGAGCGATCTTGTCGCCCACGGTCTTGCCTTCAGCTTCTGCCTTGTCGGAGATGGCCTGCAGTTTATCCCAGGCTTCCTTGCCCGTCTTGCACATGATGTAAGGCAGTCCCATGGTGGTGAGTCCATCTTCGATCATGGTGCGTGCGATGAGCGAATCGTCCGCTGCCAGGATGACGGTGCCAGGCTTGATCGCTACCTTGGGGCCGATGCGCTCGGGGTCGATGTCCGGGTCGTTCGACGGCATGACCTGACGCAGGATGGTTTCCACGTCGAGAATCTGTACCAGTCGATCACTATTCTCGCCATCCAGCCGGGCGAGGCTGGTGACCATGCCGCTAGCACCATTGTTTTCAGCCGACAGCACCTGGCGCCAGTCGAGACGCACGATGTCCTCTACGGACTCGACGGCAAAGGCCTGGGTGCTGCGGGCGTACTCGGTAATCAACAGGATATTCAGCCCGGTGCTAGGCGTGCACCCGGCAACCGCCGGCAAATCGATGACCGGAAGGATCTGGCCGCGCAAATCGACCACCCCCATCATGTGAGGCGGCGATCCTGCTACCGCGGTGATCACGGGCATCGGAATGATCTCTCTGACCTTGAATACATTGATACCGAATAGTTCGGAACGGTTGAGTTGTGGGTCGTTACCCAGGCGAAACAGCAACAGCTCCAGCTTGTTGGAACTGGTCAGGTTGGTGCGTTCGTCAATTTCTTGCTGGATCGTTTGCATGGTGGGTGTCTCCGTGATTCTTTTATAAGGGGATGCAGGCGTGTTTCACAGGCTGTCGCGCCGTACACGTTCAATATTCATGACAAAGCGTTGGAGCATGGCCGCCATGTCGTTTGGTAAATCAATAAACTTGCAGCCCAGGCGAGTCTGAAAAGCGCCATTGAGCAAACGAATTTGTGCCGAATTGCGAACTTCAAGCGACGTGATGATCACGTCGGTGTCGGGCAAAAGCAGGCGGCAAGCCGGCAGGATTTTTCCAGATTCTGTCCCAAGGCGCCCCCCGGATTCAGCAATCGCGATACCGCCACAACCGATATCAACGATATGGGCGTTGATTGGATCGAGATCGTCTGTCGATGTCGACGGCACGATGCATTTGATGGGCCGGGCAATCGGCAGTGGAACCCTGAAGTGTTCGCGACGCTGCAGGCGGACGACTGACTTGGGTATGGCAATACGTAGCGCCGGCATGTTCTCGTGTTCGCACAAGGTCACCGGACCCGTCGAAAAAGTGATGGACACGCCATCGAGCTGGGTAATGAATTCAGCGCCCTTGCCTGTCATCAATTCGCGATTGAGTGCGTCACCCCGAGCACTGTCCAGAATCAGGGTGTTATCTGTTTTATTTACAGCAATAATCGATGTGACAACGATTTGTCGACTGCCTGGTATATCCAGATTGACCAACAGGTTGCGTTTCTGAATGGCGTTCAGCAGGAACAGAATTTCAGTATTCGAGTTCAGCGCAAAACGTGCCGTCACGTCGTCGCGATCCATGGGGTTGCTTTTGGCAGGTATAGATGAATTGGGCATTTTTTAGGCGCTTAGGTTCGGCATGACTTGTTGGTTGTTGGCTTCTTCCAGGTGGTAGAGCCAGGCCAGCAGTTCAGCCACAGCGATGTAGAGTTGTGGCGGGATGTGACTGTCGAGGTCGATCTGCATAAGCAACGCCAGAAGTTCACGCGATTCATGCACGTAGACGCCCGATGCCTGGGCTTTTTCAATAATGGATTCGGCTACGATGCCGCGCCCCTTGGCCACAACGCGCGGCGCGGAGTCTCCTCCGCGATAGGCGATGGCTGCAGCAGCGCGTAGCTTGTCAGGCGCTGGCATCGTGTTCCACCTTCACGCTTTGTAGCGCGCATCCGGCAGCAGCCAGTTGCTCAACGAGCTGGGGTTGATTGCGTTGAAGCAGGGGCGCGGTGTCGGATTTTTCAGGCATCATGCGGATGCTGAAAGCCTGGTTGGCATCGAGCTTGATACTGACATTCAGCGTGCCGAGTCGGGGCAGAGTCAGCTTGAGATGAGACTCCCAGCCCGCCTCGTCTTCCTCAACCGGTGTGCCATTCGCGTCATCCGGTTGGCTCTCGATACCCTGTTTGATCTGCCATTCCAGTGTGTGTCCGGGCCACAGTTCACCGCGCCAGGCCAATTGGGGCGATTCCAGTACCTGCAATTGCTGCGTGAGCAGCATGTGCATGGGATTGAGCAGCTTGGGGTCGGCTGTAACTTTTGCATCAGCCAGGGCGAGGGCTGTTGCGGTTGAGCGTAAAGATTCTGCCGCCTGGCGGTTCTGGGGTTCCTGCATCAGGCCATCCAGTGTGTCCTGGCCGGCCACCCAGTTCGCCAGATGCGATTCGTAAAACAGACCGCTGCGTACCAGCGCAGTTCGAAGCGCCAAAGCCAGTTCGGCCGGCACCACCGTTGCCTGATTGAGGAGGGGACCAGTGGGCATCAGGGTGGGCAAAGCACGTTCAGGCACGCGTTGCATGATGTCGCTCAACATCCGTGCGGTTTTGCTTAATTCTGGCCCGTCTTTTGCGGTGGTTTCAGGCGCTTCCAGCATGAATACCGGTTGTGGCATGTGGCCAGAAAAACGCAGCTTGAGCGTGTCGCCATTTCCAACCGAGCTAGGCAGGCGCATGGTGACGGTTTGTCCCCCGACCTCGACCAGCGAAATCCCATTGGATTGGCCTTTGACCAGCCCAGTCAGCGTCTGGCCAATTTTAAGATGATCAAATGCTGCGCGAGGCCCTGCCTGGTCGCGTTCAAGGCTATCCAGCGCGGGCGGGACAGCGAGTACCTGAGACAGGGCACGCGTAGGAAACATGGCAAGCGAGCGTTATGCCCGCTGTTCTCCGTAAGCTTGAACGCCGCGCTTGCCGGCCTGAACCATACTCAGACTGGCTTGCAGCTCATGCAGCCGCGGCTCGGTCAGTGCGCGAATTTTGGCATCGTTTTGAAGGATGGTTCGGATGATCGCGATCTTGGTACGTTGCTCGTTTTCATTGAGCAATACCGATTTGGTTCTCATCAGACTGCCTACATGAACCTGGCAACGCTGTTCCAGCTCGGCCAGGTTGTCCCAGTCCCCCTCGCTGGCAGCATTCAGCATGGATCCTGTCAATTCGGATAGCGATTCATAGGTAGAAATCATTTCGTTGCTGGTCATTTCGGGCTCCGATTCAGGCTGCGATTGAGTGTGAGGAACGAGGCGCTGGCTGGCCCGACGGCGTGATCTGTTCCCAGGCGCCGTGTAACTCGCGCAGCAGGCCCAGCACTTCTTCAAGCGGCGCAGTTTCATTCCTGATGTGGGCAAGCATCAGACGTTTGTTCATGTAGTCGTACAACGTATTGAGTTGCTCAGCGAGGCCGCCGCCATTTCCGGTGTCGAGTGCTGCTTGCAGGCCTTCCATGATAATGGTGCTGGCTTTCGAAATTGCGGCCGATTTTTTGGCAATGTCGCCTTCATTCATGTGCTTGATCGACATCCGTACCGCAAGTTCGGCGCCTTCATACAGCATGACAATGAGTTGGTGTGGGCTGGCTGCCACCACGCCGGTCTCCAGGCCGACGTTAGCATAGGCATTGGCGGCAATTTTAGATTGTGTGTACACGTCTTCCTCCTGGTTTAGTTGCTGCTGTTGTTGGTGGACAGCTGCTGCGTCAGATAGGCACTGGTGTTGTTCATGTTGTAAAGCAGGGTGTTCAGATTCGTATATTCGCGAGTATATTTTTTCTCGAGAGCTGACATCCGGTTTTCCAATTTTTCAATTTCAGCGTTGTAGTTTTTGATATTTGTATTCAGACTTTTAGAACGCGTCTCGATCAAGCCGCCGGACGCAAGCGATGACTTGGCCCATGCTTCCAGCCGGGCAACATATCCTGTCGATCCCGAAAACAAATTACTGACATCGCCGAAGTCAGTCGCAATTGCACTATTCAGTTTGCTGCTGTCCAGTTTCATCGAGCCATCTTGCTGGATCGAAATACCGGCCTGTGTAAGTGAGGTCAACGTGCCACCAGTGGCGGGCGTCAGTAAAATTCCACGCATCTGATCCTGCATGAGGCGCAGGGCGCTATCGCCTGCTAGCGCGCCGGTCTCCTTGCCAACGGTGCCATAGGCAGAGCGGGACTTGATCTGGCTGGCAAGGGCGTTATGGGCGTCGACAAAACTGGCTGCCGCGGTGTTGATTGCTGCGGTATCGCGCGCTACCGTCAGCGTGGCTGCTGTGGCTGTTGTGTTTTTGAGTGTCAGTGTCACGCCCTGAATGGCCTCGCTCACGCTGTTGGACGCGCTGGTAATCGCGATGCCGTTCACTGTGAGGTTGGCATTCTGTGCGGCCAGGGTCTGATTCAAGTTTTGCGTGCCGGCGGGGTCATAGCCCAGCAAGCTGTCTATTGAACCGTCTCCACCGCTGGTGGTGATTTTGAAGCTGCTGCTTGCCCCCGAGCTGCTTGAACTCAGCGCCAGACGATAGGGCGTGCCACTACCGTCGTTGACGATGGTTGCAGTTACGCCGAGGCCGGCTGCATTGACGGCGTCCCGGATCCCTTCCAGGGTGTTGTTGGTGCCATCAATGGTAATGCTTGCGGTGCCGCCGCCGTTAGACGTGAAGGTGGCGCCACTGTATGTTCCGTTGGTCAGCGTGCCACCGCTGATGGTACCGAGGTCGAACGTGACTGTGGTGGCCGTCCCGTCCCCAATGGCGGTGCTGCTGCTGGTTTTTCCAGCGGCAACCAGATTTTGCGACTGCGCCAATTGGCTCACGTTTACAGAGTAAGTACCGGGTACCGCAGTGTTGGCGGCCGTGGCGGAAAAAACACTGGGATCGGAAGGCGCAGCGGAGAGTTTCTGCAAGCTGGTGTTCAGGTTTGCCGATGCGGCTTGAAAGCCCGACACCAGACCGCTAATTGTGCCGAAGGACGAAATCTTGACTTCGTAATTGGCGATCTTCGCATTGAGTGTGTTGATGGGTTGGCGTTCAACCGCCATCAACTGCGTGACAAGGGCACGGACATCAATTGCGGAGGTCGTTGAAGATGAAATGGTTGCCATGCTTATTCTCCCGGATCAAGCCTCTCGTTTAAGGAGCAGGCCCTGCTGGAGCTGTTCGATCCCGTGTGAAATGGCCAGGGTCGCTTCTGTTGGATACTGGCGAATCAGTTCGCCCGTGCTGGTGTCCACCATTTTGACCACGGTTCGTTTGGAATCGGAGTCAACGCTGAACTGCAGGTTAAGGTTCGCTTGCTGCATGCCTTGATTAATCGCAAACACTGCGCTTTCCAATTCTGCAATAGACGGTTTTGGAGCATTATTCTGGGCAGGGACATCGGCGACAAATTGAACTGGCGCGGCCCCGCTAGCGTGACTCCCAGGCAAGCTGGCCTGAATTAGGTGGGGGGTATTCTGGATTATCATGATGACATCCTTCACGTTAAGTCCCTGGCCGGCCAGGCCGGCCAGGGTGAGTCACATTAATCAACTGCTTAACGCAGCAAGCTCAGCACGTTTTGCGGTGTCTGGTTTGCTTGTGCCAGCATGGCCGTTCCTGCCTGTTGCAGAATATTGCTGCGGGCGAGGGCGGTAGTTTCTGCAGCATAGTCAGTATCCATGACGCGGCTGAATGCAGCCGACAGGTTCACTGCGCTAATCTGCAGGGTGGCCACTTCGGATGCTTTGGTCGCCATGGTGGCGCCAAAAGCAGCGCGTGCAGTTCCTACCGCAGCGAGGTCGGAGGCGACTTGCCCAGCGGTGCCAGCACCCGAGGCAGTAAGGGTTGGTGCACCAGTAGTAATAAGTGCGTTAATGCGCGTATTTTCAGAGACAAGCGCCGTTGTTTCTGCCGAGCCACCGCCGCCAGTCAAAACTTCCGAAATGCGTTGCAAGTTTTCGGTGATTTGCCCCAGATAGCCATCGTTGGTTTGTGCCGTCGAAATGGCGTCGTTGGCGTTACGAATGTTCACGTTTGTGGTGCGGATCTGGGTGTCATAACCCGTGGCAATGGCCAGGCCGGTTGCATCGTCCTTGGCGCTGTTGATGCGCAGGCCGGATGACAGGCGTTCCTGGGCGGTTTGCAGGCTGATTGCAGATTTGTTCAGTGCTGCGCCAGCAAACAGTGCGCCTACGTTGGTGTTGATTACTTGTGCCATGGTACTTCTCCTTTAATGTGGGTCGATGGTTCCGGCTTTTTTCCCCAAAGAGGGGGGTGGTGCCGTCAACTTTGGTTTGCCCGCTTGGGCTGCATGAACCGCCGTTGTGTGAAGAATCGTCGGGTGTTGGAGAAAGTTAAGGCTGATCGCAAAAAAACTGCATTTTCTTCATTTGGCGGGCTCCTGCGGCGCGTCGGGCGCCAGGCAAACCCGGTTCTTTCCAGTCTGTTTGGCTTCATACATGGCGCTGTCTGCACGCCCGATCAAGGATTCCTGGGATTCGCCCAGCGCGCGCTCGGCCACGCCGGCACTAAAGGTGATCAATACCTTCTCGTTGTTGTCGAGAAAGTATTTTTTGGTGAGGTTGCGCTGCAGCCGCGTGATGATGGTGGCTGCGGCATCAAGCGGCGTGCTCGGCAGCATGATCAGGAATTCTTCGCCACCCAGGCGCGCGATCTGGTCGGTGAGGCGTAATTCTTCCTTGGCTACATTGACCAGGTGGATCAGGGCTTCATCACCTCTTTGGTGACCGCGTTTGTCGTTGAGTGCCTTGAAATTGTCGATGTCCAATACCGCGACGCAGAGCGCAGATTTATAGCGATCGGCGCGTGACGCCTCACGCGCAAATTCGTCATCCAGCCCACGCCGGTTCAGGCTGTGGGTCAGGGGATCTTCACGTACCAGCGTGCTCATCTCGGCAAGCTGGGTTTCCAGCTGCTTGATGCGGCCTTCGGCCTGTTGTGCGATATCACGCTCATGGACCAGTTTGTCGTGGGCGCGTCGGGTATCTGCTTGCGCCGTGCGCGTTTCATCCAGCAGAGTTTCGAGGATCCGGTTCAATTCGAGCACGTCTTCGGTGTTGCTGATTTGCTCGATGTGGGAGGCGATCTTTTCCTGGTATTCATCATTGGCCGCGACAACATCACTCATGCGACTGACGAAATGGGTCATGGTGGCTTTAAGGGTGGCGGTGGCTTCGCGCAGGCCGTGTTTGACCAGACCTTGCTTGTAGATCACTTCCTTGAGTCGCTGTTCCGCCTCTTGCAGTGACTTGATCTTGAGCGGGCCGGCAATGACGTCTTGTACCATGTTGAGCTGGCCGCGCAGCCAAGTATCGTCGTCCAGCAGTTCGCCGATGTTTTCCACTAGCAGCAGCAGGATGCGCTTGAGCGTTTCTTGCTGATCGTGGGTGTCGGAGGATTGAATTTCGATACTGAGCCAAAGGGATTTCAGAGACGCAGCGGCCTTGCTCAATGTATCGGCGCTATGGGCTTCACGCACGGAGACTGCAAGCTGCTGGGCTTTCTCAGCCAGTTTTGGATTGTGCGGCAGCTGGGTGGCCACGCCAAACTCCAGGGTTTTGGCGAGCAAATCGCGCAACAGGACCAGATCTTCAGACTGCGGTCGTGTGTCGCCGCTATTCGCCTCGGCCAGTTGTTTGAGCTTTCGGCTGATTTGTCCCAACTGCTTGCGGCTTTGGCCCCAGTCACCTTTGCGCACCGCCTGATCCAGGACTTCTACTGTTTCGCCAAGTTCTGGGTGGTGCAGATTGAGGTCCATCACCAGCCCGGACAGTGCGGTAGCTGCGGTGGGTGTGTTGGAATTGGTTGGGCTGGGCCCACCTACAATTTCATCAAACAGGGTCTGATAGTTATCCGGGGTAGGGGCAATCCGTCGCATGGCCAGGCGGCGCAAGGTTTCGCGCGCGACTTCGGTCGGATTGTCTACATTGATTTTGATGCTTGGCTCGGCCATATTCACACCCCAGCCCAGATTGGGCTTTCTCTATGCATTGCATGGTAGGGGGGAAAGGGGTGAGGTAAAGGGCGGATTAAGGCAGCAAAACCCCGTTATTTCTGCGCCTGGGTTAGGCGCCAAGTATAGAAAATACTAGTACTTGGGCACGGGCCTTTCCTCTGCCTGGGCTTGAAGAGAATGTGACGATGGAAACACGTCTGACCAAATCTATTCTCGATCCTGGGCGCCGCAACCGAAAGGCTCGCCATTGAGCGTTTGGTGCATTAAAGCAGACGGATTGGCTTGAATCCATTTTGAGTTTGAATGTGCAAGCAGGACTGCATCCATACTCCCCGCTTGCAAGGCGCATCCAGAAGGGGGAGGCGTTGCCTCTTCCGGGGTAACGTCGTGCCGTGATCGTGAGTGCGGGATGATTGTGTGAAGTATATAAAAGGATGGCTTCAATGAACGCTGAACGGTTTCTATCGTTATTCCCATCACTGCGCCATGAAAATTAATAAAGTCACTCGTAATGATCCGTGTCCATGTGGAAGTGGAAAAAAATACAAACAGTGTTGCTTGCTCTCGGAGGCGGGGCGACCAGCAAGCCCGCCTTCAGCGGCTATGGAGCTATCCAATGCCTTGCAGCTTGCAACCGGGCACCATCAGGCCGGGCGACTGGTCGAGGCTGAGACGGTTTGCCAGCAAATATTGCAGAAATCACCCAATCATCCAGATGCCTTGTATCTGCTTGGAATGATCGCTTATCAAATAGGCATGCATGATGTGGCAGCCGTATTTTTCGGCCAGGTCATCGAAATCAAGCCGCATGACGCCGATGTACACAATAATCTTGGGGTTGTGCTCATGGCACAGGGCCAGTTGTCGGAAGCCACCGACAGTTTTCAGAAGGCCATTTCATTACAGCCCAAACACCCCAATGCCCACTACAACCTGGGGAATGCATTCAAGGATCAAGGCAAGCTGGCAGGGGCGGTCGCCAGCTTCCAAAAAGCCATTCTGCTCACGCCTGGTAACGCTCCGCTACACAACAATCTGGGCGATGTGTTTCAAACGCAAGGCAAGTTGACAGAAGCGGCTGCCAGCTATTGCAAGGCCCTCAAAATTAATCCGAATCTGGCACAAGTACACTACAACCTGGGTGATGTGCTCCAAATGCAAGGCAAGCTGACCGAGGCGGTCATCCGATACCGGGAGGCAATCAGACTCAAGCCGGATGATGCCGAGGCATATAACAACCTGGCTATTGTGTTCAATAAGCTGGGTGAGCAGGAAGAGGCGATTGCATGCTATCAACAGGCCATTTCGATCAGGCCGAATTTCGCCGAGGCACACAGCAACCTAGCTGGGGTGTTCAAGGACCAAGATAAAGTGGAGAAAGCGGCCACCCAATACCGGGAAGCAATCAGATTGAAGCCAGATTATGTCGAGGCATACAACAATCTGGCGAATGTGCTCAATAAGCTGGGCGAGCAGGAAGAGGCAATTACCTGCTACCAACGGGCCGTATCGATCAGGCCGCATTTGGCCGAGTTACACAGCAATCTGGGGAATACGCTCTATGAGCAGGGCCGGCTGGACGAAGCGGCTGCATCCTGCAGAGAGGCCATCAGACTCAAGCCGGATTATGCCGAGGCGCTTGACGGTCTGGGGAGTGTGCTCAGGGCACTCGGTCAGTTGGACGAAGCAGTCGCATGCAGCAAGCAGGCACTTCTGATCCAGCCGGATGCTGCTGCGGTATGCAGCAATCTGGGGAACTCGCTCCGGGATCAAGGGAATCTGGACGAAGCAATTTCCTGCTTCCGGCATGCACTCTCGATCCAGCCGGATTTGGCCATGACGTACAGCAACCTGCTCTATACCATGCAGTACATGAACACAATCACGCCGGTGGAGGTATTCAGCGAGCACCAGCGCTTTGCAGAACGGTATGAAACCCCACTCAAAGCGAACTGGCTGCCGCACCAAAATAGCCGTGACCCCGAACGACGGCTCAAAATCGGTTATGTTTCTGCAGATTTTAGAAATCATGCGGTGGCCTTCTTCATCGAGCCGATTTTGGCTAACCACAATAAATCTCGGGTGGAGATTTATTGCTATTACAACCACACCAGGCACGATAGCCATACTGACCGGATTGCCGCCTACGCGGACCACTGGCTGGCCTGCGCGAGTATGAGCGACGCGCAACTCGCCGAACGCATTCGTGCCGACGGCATAGACATCCTGGTTGATCTGTCCGGACACACTGGCCACAATCGCCTACTCGTGTTTGCCCGCAAGCCCGCGCCAGTACAAGTGACGTGGATCGGTTACCCCGGCTCTACCGGACTGACTGCGATGGATTACCGGATTACGAATGAAGGCGTGGATCCCCCCGGACTGACCGAGCGTTATCACAGCGAGTCACTGATACGCATGCCGGACACAAGCGTGGCATACCGACCAGAACCGGGTTGTCCGCCTGTCAATCCATTGCCGGCTCTGACCAGCGACGAGTTTATATTTGCCTCTATGAACAACCTGATCAAAATAAACCAGTCAGTTATCAAGCTGTGGGCAAGAATTCTTGATGCGATACCGCATGCCAGACTGATGCTTGGAAACGTAACAGATCGTGGCGTTCTGCAACAAGTGATTGAACAGTTCAGCAAAGCGGGCGTTGCTGCCGATCGCTTGATACTGCAGCCGCGCATGTCACTCAGCGATTATCTGGCGTTGCACCATAAGATCGATTTGGCGCTTGACCCCTTTCCCTACAATGGCGGAACAACCACGATGCACTCGCTTTGGATGGGAGTGCCGGTCATCACGATGGCGGGGGAGCATATGGCATCGCGCTGCGCTGTTCCGTTACTGTCGCGTGTCGGTCTGAGTGAATTCATCACGCACAACGAGGAAGAATATCTTCAATGCGCCACACAGATGGCACAGAATCTGCCAAGTCTGAATCGAATCAGACAATCAATTCGTGACAGGATGAGCGCGTCAAGCTGCGAACCAGGCACCGTCACACGTCATCTGGAAGCTGCATATCGGAAGGCATGGCGGAAATGGTGCGCTACGTAAGGTGGTGTGCCCAACCGTTCATTTCCGACTGCAGCAGGAAATGGGGATTGCTTTTAATCAACGTTCACTTTTGTGCGGAATAAAGTACATAACCGTTTCATCAGTACCTTCGGTGTAATGCCTCAAGTGCAAGTCATAATCATCCCGAATGGACAAGATTTGTTTAGGGATCTTCCAAAAGTCATCCAGCTTGTGATAGACGGCAATTGCCATTTTTGGGTGATCATTCAAGATATGCCGTCTGGCGCCTTCAATCGCTAAAGACTCCGCCCCCTCAATATCCATTTTAAGAAAAGTCGTCTTTTCTGTAACCAGATTGTCCAAGGCGTCAACATAAATCGTCACGTCGCCGGATTCTGAAATCCTGCTTGCAGAACCCTCATTGCTGTTGAATTTTAATTCTGCCGGCTTATCAGACAAGCCTCTATTGATGAAATGGATATTTGAAAAACCGGACAAATTATCTTTTGCCTTCACTAAATTGGATTCAGATGGCTCAAATAGATAAATGGCAGCGTAGTTAGCGCACCGTTTGATAAGTTCCAAACTCGTTTGTCCGTCATATCCACCAATATCCATAAAGACTTCTTTATCCAATTCCAGAAAGTCCGGAAAATACTGCTCATTTGGAATGTAAGAATAATCTGCCATGAGACCTATATCAGCGGTAATTCTGTATTCGACAAGCGTATTGAATATCTCCTGCGATTTTGCATCGCAAAGTAAATTACAGACCCATTCAAATTGATCCCGATTCATTTCAAATTCTTTTGCGAAACCATCAAATATTCTTAAACGCAATTTGGCATTGTTCGCATGAAGAAAGAAACTTGGATAATCCAGTACGTTTGCGAAACCCCTCGCTTTCAAGGCATTATTTGCGGTAACCGTTCTAACTGTTGAGCAGACCAAAATCATGCTGTCTTTTGATATGTGCGCTGATGTGAAAATGGGTTTCCCCGCATAAGATCCGATACTGGAAAAATCGTCTACAAATCCGTCAATTTCAACCAGCTGACACACATCCAGTGCGTAGCCATCCCTGGACATCCCCATGATGTATTTCTTTTTCGTGCACTCAGGATTTAAAAAGTCACTGACAAATGCTTGGTGCTTTTCATTCGGCACGAATCTAAATTGATTGAAACTCATTGTTATCTCGCTTTATAACTGGCAATCACAATCATCGGTCTGATAACTCGCGCCAAGGAATCCTATGTGAATCGTCTGCTTTAAGGTTGACGTAGCTTCTCTTCAATCAACGCAATCAGTTCGCCGACAGTTTTAACCCTGTCGCCGATCATTTCCGATTCTGTGAATTGAATACCGAAGTGCTCTTCAATACGAAAGATGAATTTGATGAAGGCCAGTGAATCGATATGGCCATTTGCGAGATATCGATAGGCCATCATCGCTTCAGGCTCAGGGATCGCACCTTTTTCTTTGAGCAACTGCACGACGAAGTCGTAAACGGTGTGCGAGGTTGCGCCAACCGAGTTGGGGAGAGTCATACCGCCTCCCACTGTCTTGTTTGGGCCGAACGGGAAATGGCTTCCAGGAAACGCATGCCCTCTTCCGATTCGCCGACGCCATACACGAAATCGCTACGTGTCATGACGCCAGATTGATGCTGACGCAACTGCTCGGCAATATCGGTATAGAGATTGGCGAAGGCCTCGATGAATCCGGATGGATGACCTGACTTGAAGCGGTTGTAGCGCAACTGCCTGGCCAGGTCGGCATCGCCTGATCCGCGGTCGATGAGCACTCTGCGTCCGTCAGCCTGACTGAACAGCAAATCTTCGGGCTGCATCTGGAACCATTCGGCGCTTGCCAGACTGCCGTAAACGCGTATGCGCAGACCGTTGCGGTTGCCAAGCGCAGTTTTACCGAACCAGGACTGCACACGCAGGTCGTCTTCGTAATGTGCTAGGCAATAGACGTTGTCGATGATATCGCTGAACTGGCCATAGGTGCACTGATCGCCCATGACCTCGAGGGGCGTCTTGCCGCCAGTCAGGAAATGGACCAGATGGTGGGCATGTACGCCCAGATCGAGTGACACCGTGGGGACGGCATAATCCTTGAGACGCCAGGCTTGTGGCGCCGCCGCCTGCCGCAGATAACCTTCCTGGGGGATCTCGATGTGAATCTGCTGAATCCGCCCCAGGTCTCCATCGGCCATCATGCGGCGCAACTCACGCACCATCGGGTAGCCGGAATAGTTGTAGGTTACGGCGAGAAATCCCGTGTTGCGTGTCACGGCCGCTCCAATGCTGCGGCACGCTTCGCTGGACACGGTCAAGGCCTTCTCGCAAATAACCGAATAACCGGCATCGAGTGCCGCGATCACAACCTCTTTGTGGTCCGGTGTCGGCGTCAGTACGACGATGGCATCAAGTGATTGCTTTTCGTTCTCCAGCAACGCGTGCCAGGTGCCATGCGTGCGCTCGGCAGGAATGCCGTAGGTCCGTGCCGTTTCTTCATTGATCTCGGGGCGCCGGCTGAAGCACCCGCAATCCACGCGAAATTGGCCGTCAAGCCGGCTGGAATTGTAGTGCGTGTACCCCACGGCCGAGTTCAAAGCGCCGCCAATAAAACCCAGTCGCAGATGGGGCAGTTGAGTATGAGCCATGTGTGTCCTTATTCTTTATACAGGCCAGTTGAATAGGCCTGACGAAGTGCGGGTTTGTCGAGTTTGCCCATTGTGTTCCTTGGCAGCTCGCTCACAATGAAGAAACGGCGGGGCTGCTGGAAATCCCCCAAACGCTGCATGCAAAGTCGTTGCAGGTCGCGCGGTGCCGGTGGTGCGTCTGGCGCATGCACTGCAACGACCACCCCAACTACTTCACCCAGTTGTTCGTCCGGCAATGGAATGGCCGCACATTCCTTGACTGAGGGATGGGTCGCAATGACATCCTCGATGTCCTTTGGATATATGTTGATCCCGCCGCAAATGATGATGTCCTTGATCCGGCCGAGGAAGAAGAGAAAGCCTTCGCTGTCCATCATGCCGAGATCGCCGGTACGGAAATAGTGCCCCCACATGGCGGCTTCCGTGGCAGCGGGCTGGGCGTAGTAACCGCTGAAAAGCATGGGCGTGCGGCAAACGATTTCGCCAGGGGTGTTCGGTGGTACTAGCAGCCCATTTTCGTCAATGATCAGGACATCTGTTCCGGGAATGGCGGTGCCCACCGAACCCAGTTTACGTAAGGCATCACCGGGAGAGAGGTTGGTGCCGGGAGAGAGGTTGGTGGCGATGGCGATTTCCGACGCGCCGTAGCACTCATGAAACTCACAGGGCAGGTGCGTCAGCAGCCGGGCTTTCGTGGCATCGTCCAGCAGTGCCGAAGAGGACACCAGGCAGCGCAGCGAGGGCAGCGTTTCTTTGCCGGCAATCAATACATCCAGTATTTGCCTGAGCTGGGATGAGACCGCAATAGAAAATGTTACGCCGTGCCGACGGACCTCGGCGATCCAGGTGGCCGGACTGAAATGCGCCATGACGATACTGGTCCCGCCTGAGATCAGCGGCATCAGCACAAGCCGTTGCGCCAGAGAATGATAAAGCGGGGTGGCGGCAAGCGTCACATCGTCAGCGCTGACGCCATACAACTCAGCGGCCGCAGTGGCCCGCATCAGTTTGGTGCGCTGGCTGAGGAGAATGGGTTTGGGCTTGCCGGTGGAGCCCGACGTGAGAACCATGAGGTAAGGCAGCTCATCTTGCAGCATGGGTGCGCGCTTGGGCTGGTCTTTGCCCGCCTCAATCAGCGCCTGCAACGGTGTCCAGCCCGCCTGCGCGCCGCCTGCCACGACGCGAATTCCACCTTGCGGAAGGCTCAGATCGGCAAGCTTGGCCGTGGCCCCCGACCATGCGACCAGATGCCGGACATCGGCAGCCTTGAAAGTGGAGATCAGCGCATCCTCGGCCAATCCCATGCTCTGGGGCACGATGACCACGCCAAGCCGCGCGCCGGCGAGCAGGAGCAAAACAAACTCGGCGCAATTGGGTAATAGCACGCCGACGGGGTCTCCGGCCTCCACTCCCGCACTCGACAGGCCATCCGCCAGCGCATCCACTTCCTGCAAGAGATCGCGATAGGCGTAGTGGACATTGCCCACCACCAGCGCCAGCTTGCCCGGATTGCATTCAGCGGCATGCCGGAAGTGTGTGTAGAGGGGTGCGGATTGAAGGGCAGTCAGCATGGGAATGCTATCGGCTGGAGCGGGAGATAAACTGAAGGAAAGCCTGGCTCGACAGCGGAAAACGTTCGCCGCTCGCAGAGATGTAAACTTCTTCGGCGGAGGTGCTGCGCGTGATAAGTGTATTGGCCCCCACAAAACACTGTCCGCCGAGCTGAGTGTTGTCACCGATGGTGGCGTTGATGCCCAAGAAAGTTGCATTCCCAATCACCGTCTCGCCCCCGATGGCAACACCTGAATTGATCCAGCAATTGTCCTCGATGCGACAGCCGTGTCCGATCGATGCGTTGCTGGCAATAAAGACGCTGTTGCCGATCTGTGTATAGGGGTGAATAGCAACATGGTCAAGGATGATGGCGTTCTCGCCTACAGAAACACTCGAGTGACGCACAACGGAGGAATGGATGTAGCTGGCAAATGTATACCCTTTGGCGAGTCCTTCTTGATACTTACGGGCTCGCAAATGGTTCATTTCCCGATAGCCGACAGCAATAATCAGGCAGTGATCAGCCGGGGAATAATGGGTTTCGATTTCCTCGAATGGAATGACGGGAATGCCTTCGATGACGGCATCGGACAGAACGCTACGATCAACTGTAAACGCCACGACCTCATGCTCAAGCTGCGCGAAATGCAGAAACATGCGTGCCATCTGGCCATTGCCGTAGATGATCAGTTTTTTATTTTCCATCGCAGTTATTGGGCACCTATATAAACGAGTTGCCTGAGTCTGTCCTCTGCATGACGCTATATTCGGAATGCATTATTGCTCTGCAATCAGTCTGGAAATGGTGTCGATTTGCTCGTCTTCCAGATCCGGAAAAATAGGCAGGCAAAGGACTTTTTGCGCGGTGTCGACTGCAATGGGCAAATTATCCTGATGCGCCGATGGCAGGCCCCGGTACATCGAGAAATCGGTAATCAGAGGATAAAAATAGCGGCGCGGATGGATGTCATTGTCCTTGAGCTTATGAAAAAGATCGTCACGGCTCATCGAATAATCGGCCTCTACAAGAATCGGGAAATAGGCGAAATTTATTTCGTTCTCACAATCAACCGGCATACATTGAATGCCTTTCACCCCTTCCAGGCGTTGACGGTAGGTGGCGTCAATTTCCTTGCGACGCGCGAGCGCCTTGTCAACATGCTTCAACTGAAGCAAGCCAAATGCCGCATTGATCTCGCTCATCTTGCCATTGATGCCGGGGGCAACGACTGAAACTTCGTCCACAAAACCGAAGTTTTTCAAATGATCGATTCGCGTTTTGGTCTTGGCATCCGGGCAGACGATTGCTCCACCCTCGAAGGTATTGAACACCTTGGTGGCATGAAAGCTCAGCACCGATAAATCACCATGTCTCAATATGCTCCCGCCGGCGTCGCGCACGCCAAATGCATGCGCCGCATCATAGATAACCTTGAGGTTGTAGTTGTCCGCGATTTTCTCGATGGCCTCGACATTGCAGGGACGGCCATAGCAATGCACGGGCAGGATGGCGGTCGTCTGCGGCGTGATGGCGGCTTCGATCTTCGCCGGGTCCAGATTGAACGTGTTGCGGTCGATGTCCACGAACACGGGTTTAATGCCGTTCCATAGCAGGGAGTGCGAGGTTGCCACAAAGGAATAGGGCGTGGTGATGACCTCGCCCGTGATTCGCAACGATTGCAATGCGGTAATCAGGGCGATCGTGCCGTTGGTAAACAAGGCGATGTGCTCGACGCCAAGGTACTCACTCAGCGCCTGTTCCAGTTGCTGATGAAAAGGACCATTGTTGGTGAGCCACTTGCTCTCCCATATCTTCTCCAGATAGGGGATGAATTCATCCAGTGGCGGTAGATAGGGTTGCGTGACGTATATTGGCTTCGGATCAGTGCTCATCGAATAACCTTGATGGTTCAATCGTTCGCTGCAGGAGAACCGAGTGCTGGTGGATCAGCGTGGCGCAAGGCTTCACGCGCGACTTCGGTCGGATTTTTACATTGATCTTGATGCTGGGTTCTGCCACGTTGATACCCCGGCCCGGATCGGGCTTTTACATGCTTTGCATGGTAGGGCGGGGAAGGAGGGGGTAAAGAGTGGATTAAGGCTGAAAAAACCCTTTAATTCCGGGTCCAGTCGGGGAAGAGCCCGAAATGGCTTAGTCGAGCAGGCCGTGTTTGATCGCATAGTGGGTCAATTCGGAATTGTTCTTAAGTAACATTTTCTTCAGCATGCGGGCGCGGTACATGCTGATGGTCTTGACGGACAGGGCGAGTTTGTCGGCAATGGCTGAGACGGGCAGGCCAGAAGCAATCATGCACAGTGTCTGGTACTCACGGTTGGAAAGACTTTCATGCGGCAAGCCTGCGCGCTCGCCACTGACTTCGTTGGCAAGTTCCTGGGCGACTTCTGCACTGATGTATTTTTTACCCGAAGCGACCAGGCGGATTGCGTCGACTAATTGATCCGGAGCGCTTTGCTTGTTGAGATAACCCGCTGCGCCAGATTTAAGTGCACGCACTGCATATTGAGTTTCGCGGTGCATGGACAGCATCAGCACTTTGATCTTGGGATGCTCTTTTCTGAGTAATTCGAGCGTTTCGATTCCGCTGCGGTCGGGCATGGAAATGTCCATCAACACCAAGTCCCACGGCTCCTTGCGTGCCATCTGCATGGCGCGGTTGGAGCAGTCAGCTTCGCCGCCGACTTCGATGTCGGCCACCTCAGCCAGGATTTGCTTGAGACCCTCGCGAACAATGGCGTGGTCGTCGACGATAAGTATGCGATACGGTTTAGCAGCAGCCACAGTGTGATTTATAGACAGGGTGAGTGGATTGAGATTACTTTGCAGAGCCTACCGACAAAGTGTGAAGCGGGATGCGAAGACTGAGTTCGGTGCCACCACGCTTGGCAGCTTGTACGCTGAGTTCACCCCCTAGTGTGGTAGCGCGTTCGGTCATGCCTAGCATACCAAAACTAAACCCGGTTTTTTTGTTGCCCTCCGATACGATGCCCTGACCATTGTCTTCGACGCTAACTAAAAGCTCGTTCTGACTCAATACGACCTTTACTTTGACGCGCGTGGCACGTGCATGTTTGGCCACATTGGTGAGGGCTTCCTGCACAATGCGAAAGACTGCGATCGTGGCATCCGGGGTCAGGGGGATGTTTTTATCCGGCGCTTTGAATTCGTAAGTGATATCGGAATTCTGGGCCATCCGTTGCAGTTGCCAGTCTATGGCCGAGAGAATGCCCAGTTCGAGCATGGCAGGCCGCAAGTTGGACGCGATACGGTGCGCGGATTCAATCGTTTGGTCTACGACGTTATCGAGATAGTCGGTGCGCTGAGCCAGAACGACTTCACCTGCAGGCAAGCGTTGCTTCAACCATGACAAGCCAATTTTGATGGCGGCGAGATTGCCGCCCAGATCGTCATGTACCTCGCGGGCCAGGTGCAGGCGCTCCCGTTCCTTGATGGTTTCTACGTGTGCCGTCAGCGCACTGAGTTGGAACCGGGAACGCCGGATTTCCGCTTCAGAGTGTTTACTGTGCGTGACGTTCAGCATGATTCCATCCCAAGTCTGGCCATTTGGTGTTTCACGCTGGGTGACGCGGATATTGATCCATTTGACGTCTTTCCAGGCCTCCATCCAGATGCGGCCTTCCCAGTTGAAACTCATGGGTACGCCACCGGCTTTTTCCAGTTGGGCCAGATAGTCAGGCTTGTCTTCCTTGAGGATCAGTTTGACGAAACGATCCGGGTGGTCGCGCAGGATGGACGCCTTGATTCCAAGCAGTTGGGCCGATTGCTCGCTGACAAAGCGAAGGCTGGTTGCCCCTTCATTGTTACGGAGTACTTGATAGGCCATGCCCGGAATATTCGCCACAATGGCAAGCAAGTCCGATTCCGAGTGCGCAAGTGCCAGTCGGGTGGCTTCACGTTGGCTGACATCATTGGCGATGTAGATAAAGACAGGCTTTTCATGATTGACCGAATAAAATAATCGGGCCTCAACCGGATAGCGGCTGCCATCACGGCGACAACAATGCGCATTGAGTGCGGTGCGCCGTTTTTTGCCATTGCCAAGCAGTGCCAGCAATGTGTTAAATGGCCGGCCATCTTCCGGGGCCAGACAATCCAGAGGAGTCATCTTTTTAAGCGTCTTGAGCGGGTATTGCAGATTGCTTGCCGCAGAAGGGTTGGCCTGGATGATTTGCAGCGTTTTTGCGTCAAAAACCAGTACCTCGGCGGCTGACTCCTGAAGGATCGCCTTTAACAAGGTGCCGTCTTCGTCATCTTTGAATGTAACCATGCTCCCCTCTTCGCAAAATTGATAACGATCTTGGTCGTTTTGATCGCAACATTATGGCGAGTTTTTTCGGGTGTCGGGTATTTGTTGTCTGGAATAGAGGGCCGGACGGGCATCTGACTTGAAATCCAACGGTTTCCCCCACAAATACTAAGCTCATACCAGAGGAGCAATGTATGCCCGGCATCCGACCCGCTGCAGTGGCGGGGCTGTTCTATCCTGACAGTCCCCAGCGCCTCAAGCGTACGCTTGAGGCGCTGCTTGCGAATGCTCCTGGGGCCGAGCGCTCTGCCCCGCCTAAGGCGCTGATCGTGCCGCACGCGGGTTATGTGTACTCCGGCGCGGTCGCCGCCAGCGCGTATGCACGACTGAGCGAATTGCGTGGTCGCATACGCCGGGTGGTGCTGCTCGGACCCACACACCGTGTTTATGTGCGGGGTCTGGCGCTGCCTGAAGCGGAGCGATTCGCCACCCCGCTTGGCGAAGTACCACTGGATCGCGAGGGCATGCAGCTTCTATCCGCGCTTCCGCAGGTGAGCCAAAGTGCCGCAGCGCACCAGATGGAGCATTCACTGGAGGTGCAGCTGCCTTTTCTGCAACATGTACTGGGCGATTTCCAGTTGCTGCCGCTGGTGGTAGGCGAGGCCAGCGCTGAAGACGTCGCCGAGGTGCTGGAAAAAGTGTGGGGCGGCAATGAAACGCTGATTGTGATCAGTTCTGACCTGTCCCATTTTTTACCCGACTCGCTTGCGCGCCAGATGGATGGTGGAACGGTCGAGGCTATTTTGACGTTGAATCCGCACCTCAACCATGAGCAGGCTTGTGGCGCCACACCGGTTAATGGCTTGCTGGTGGCTGCACGCAAGCATGGTCTGCACCCGGTGGTGCTGGATGTGCGGAATTCCAGCCAAACAGCCGGCGATCCCGAGCGGGTCGTGGGGTATGCGGCTTTTGCTTTTCAGACTGATGCCGAAGTGGAACAGCTGGACACGGATAAAGGCACCACTCTGCTGAAACTGGCGCGTTCCGAGATTGCCTCGAAACTGGGGCATGAGGTAATGCCGTTCAAACAGGCCAACTGGCTGACCGAACCCGGCGCGAGTTTTGTCACCCTGACCCGGCAGGGCACATTGCGGGGCTGCATCGGCACGCTTGAGGCGCATCGGCCCTTGGGGCTGGATGTAAAGGAAAATTCGGTGGCAGCTGCGTTTCGCGATCCCCGTTTCATGCCGCTGACCTTGGCTGAGTTTGAGGAAATCCGGGTCGAGGTGTCGCTGCTTTCGCCGAGCGAACCTTTGGTTGCGGCGAGCGAAGCGGAAGCACTGGCCGCCTTGCGGCCGAATGTCGATGGCGTGGTGTTTGAGTACGGGCATCACCGCAGTACGTTTCTTCCTCAAGTGTGGGAGCAGTTGCCCGACCCGGCAGAATTCATGGCCCACCTCAAGCGCAAGGCCGGCCTACCCGCGGATTTCTGGGCAGAACAGGTAAGGCTGTCGCGTTACACAGTAAGCAAGTGGAAGGAGGAGGTGCATGAGTATTCCTGAATCCCATTACCCGGCGCGCTGGTGGCATGCGCTGTCCGACGGTCGCATCCAGTGCGACCTGTGCCCGCGCGACTGCAAGCTGCACGAGGGCCAGCGTGGCCTGTGTTTTGTGCGCAAAATGGAAAGCGGCAAGATGGTGCTCACCACCTATGGCCGTTCGTCTGGTTTCTGCATCGATCCCATCGAGAAGAAACCGCTGAACCACTTTTACCCCGGCTCTTCGGTGTTTTCCTTTGGCACCGCCGGTTGTAACCTGGCCTGCAAGTTCTGCCAGAACTGGGATATTTCCAAATCGCGTGAGACTGATACCTTGATGGATCAGGCGGCGCCGGATGAAATAGCCGCTGCCGCCGAACAGAGCGGCTGCAAGAGCGTGGCCTTTACTTACAATGATCCGGTGATCTTCGCCGAATACGCGATGGACGTGGCAGATGCCTGTCATGCGCGTGGTCTCAAGACGGTTGCGGTCACTGCCGGCTATATTCACGAAGCGCCACGCCGTGAGTTCTACGCCAAGATGGATGCGGCCAACATCGACCTCAAAGGCTTCACCGATGCGTTTTACGTCAAGCTGACCGGCAGCCATTTGCAACCGGTGCTCGACACGCTGATTTACCTGAAGCGTGAGACTGACGTCTGGTTCGAGGTCACCACATTGCTGATTCCCGGGCATAACGATTCCGATGCCGAGATCGAGGCGATGAGCCAGTGGATCATGCGCGAGCTCGGCCCCGACGTACCGCTGCATTTCTCCGCTTTTCATCCCGACTGGAAGATGCAGGACGTGCCGCCGACGCCGGCCGCTACGCTGACGCACGCACGCGATATCGCATTGAAGGCCGGCTTGCATCATGTTTACACCGGCAACGTGCACGACACTCAGGGCGGCACGACTTTCTGCCCGAGCTGTCATGAGCCACTGATCGTTCGCGACTGGTATCAAATCAACCATTACAACCTGATGGTGGGTGGCCTATGTCCACATTGCGGCACGAACATCGCAGGGACGTTTGGTGCATTCAGTCATCCCTTCGGCAACCGTCGCATCCCGATTGCGATGCATCGGGGGCATTGACCATGGCGGCCCCCAGGCTGATTCATTCACCCCTGCACGAAAATGTTCAGGCGTTTTCAGGCCCGATTAATGATGATGGATGGCTGCTAGCTTACTTCCTTGTTTCCTGACACGGGCTCAAAAAAAGTTTGAGTCAAGACCTGCGGTGTCAGGGGGCGGGAAAACAGATAGCCCTGACCATAGTTGCAGCCAAGCTCAATCAAAGCCTGCATTTGTGCTTCTTCCTCGATCCCCTCGGCGACGGTTTCCATCTCGAAACTTGCAGCCAGGGCGAGCACGGATCGTACGATGGCGGCATCTTCCAATTTGGTCGCGACGCCGTCCACGAAACTTTTGTCGATTTTGAGTTTGTCGGCAGGAATCCGTTTCAGATAGCTCAGTGATGAATAGCCTGTTCCAAAATCGTCAATGGCAATGCTGACACCAAGCCGTTTGAATTCTGTCAGAACCCTGATGCTGGATTCGGGATCGTCCATGGCAGTGCTTTCGGTGATTTCAAGCTCCAGCAATGAAGGGGCCAAACCTGTGCGTTGCAAGGCACTTCGCACCTGGTCCACCAGGTCGGTAGCGCGAAATTGGCGGGGAGACAGGTTGACAGCGATTCTGATGGGAAAGCCCGCATTGGTCCAAGCCTGCGCTTGCTCACAAGCTTGGTTAAGCACCCACTCGCCCAGGGTGAGGATGAGGCCCGATTCCTCGGCAACCGAGATGAATTCTGCTGCACTTTGTTGGCGACCGGTTTCATCTTCCCAGCGCAACAGTGCCTCGGCTGCGACAATGCGTCGACTTTTCAAGTCGAGAATGGGCTGGTAATGCAGCAAGAACTGGTTTTTTTCCAGAGCCAGTTGCAATTGTTCCTTCAGTGCGAGTCGGCGCTGTCGGGTCGCCCCGAAATGCGTTTCGTACATGGCAAAGCAATTGCGCCCGGCACGCTTGGCTTCATACATGGCGGTATCGGCGCATTTAAGCAGTTCTTCACGGGTTTTTCCATGCTCCGGGAATACTGCCGCCCCGATGCTGCACGATGCCTGAAGCTTCTTGCCGTGCACTTGGAACGGCGCTGAGAACGTATTGATCAGACGCTCAGCCGTCAGTTTGGCCGTTTCCGGGCTTGCGCCGGGCAGGGCCACAATGAATTCATCACCGCCCAATCGGGCGAGCATATCGCCCTGCCGTAGGTGCGTTTCCAAGCGGCGCACGACTTCGGCCAGCAGTTCATCGCCGGCACTGTGGCCGTGCGTGTCGTTGATGTCCTTGAAACGGTCCAGATCGAGATACAGCAGCGCAAGCGGTCGGCTGGATTCGGTCGCACGCTGAAGTTGTTGTTCCAGCTTCTCGTCAGCACCCGTGCGGTTTGGTGTGCCGGTCAGATTGTCGAGACGCGCCAAGCCATGTAACGCCGAGCTGTGTATTCGTTCGCGTTGCGTCACCCGACGTGCGACGTAGGAAAAGACAGCCAGGTATAAAAGGAACGCTCCGAGTGTGACCGCGTTGTTACGCCACCAGCGATCATAAATATAAGAACCGGGTATCCCTACATAGGCATAGATCGGTAGGTGGGCAAGCCGCTTGAAGGCACCGATACGTTGCTTGTCGGCAGCGGTCCAGGGTGAATAGCCACTGAACAGGCCTTCCTTTAATTCAGGGTGAGCTCTTAGCATTTTTGCAAGCGGCCCAGGCGATTGGTGTCCATATGTGGTATCCGGATTGGCGGCTGGCCAGCGTGCCTGTTGCAGGCCATCTTCACGTAACAAACCGATGAAGCTGGAAGGCGGCAGCGGCAGGTCGTATAAATAAATGCCGCGCTGCTCAAGCGGAATTGCGGCCTGAAGAACGAACAGTGGGATGCCCCTTTCATCACGCACTGTATAGCGGAGTGGGAAGCGCCACTGTTTGAGCACTTTGCCGTATTCTGGAGGGCCCAGCATGTAGGGCCCTTTGTTGTTGAGGGAGGATTTGAGTTGATCAAGATAAACGCCGTCTTTTCTGAAATCCGGCAAAACCACACCGGGTGCTGATGCCGTATTGATCAACATCAGTCCGTCCGGGCTAATCACTGCCATTGATCCCACTTCGGGAAAGCGAGACTGAAACTTTTCAAGATGGGCTCTTGCCAACTCGGGGTGTGCGTGAATATTAATCGTTTGGAGCAAATCGCCCAGGGGCGTGAGTCCATTCCCCAGATTATCGAAGACCGCCTGGCTGGCCGAGGCGAGGAAGCCAGCCTGGATTTGGAGATTGCTATTGATTTCGCGCGTTTCCCGCTGCCAGCTCCAGTATCCCGCCACCCCCATGGCAATGGTGCCCAGGATGATGGAAGCCAGAAAAGTCAGTCGGAGAACTAAGGGAAAATTGGATTCTGTGGAGGGCATGGTGAAAAATTGCTATGCGTGACACATAGCTTACTTACTAACGATATCGGCATGTGGCACGAGAAATTAAGCTTGATTCATAGGGCCCAGGCCGCAAAAAATACCATTCGCAGGGTGAACGGTTTGAGGAGGAGGATGAGGGTGTCAGACAGGCGTGAGATTGAAAACCCCTTATCTTCCATCAGGTTGACGAATTGGCTCATGAAGCTTCTTTTAATTTTGTGGGATGGTTGGTTAAATCGTTGCGAGCAGGACGGTTAATGGTCAGAGTCCGGTTTGAGCAGCACAGTGGTGCTATTAGATGAACGGGTCAGGTTTCATGTGGCGCATGACGGAAATAGCCAGGATTTTTCTGTCGATACCTCTATGTGTAGGGGGAGCTGCCACACCCCGCGTAGGCAGAACGCAAAAAAGAGCACTTCACTGGGCTTGTACAGGTCGGCGCAAATGCGCGACTGTTAAGTCGAATTTTTAAGTATGAGACAAACCCATACATTGGAAGTGAAAATCCAAACCCAAAAAGGCCCGCATATGATTGCGGGCCTTTTGTCTGCAGCGTCCTGCTTCAATGATCAGGTATCAGCATGCGTGCGTGTCGCATCGGATATATTGCATCCAATTTGAAGACGCGAACCGGACGGAATCAGAACTCTAGTTCAGCCTGAAGCCTGAATGTATTGTCTGCAGCAGCATCCGACACGCCAAACAACCAGGCAGCGTTGTACTTGATGGCCTGGTGATCCCCGAGTGCAACTTTCCCGAACACGGCCGGGCCCATTGTATGGGACTGTTTGCTGGCTGCATCCCAGTCATTCCACTTGCCCATGCTGCCGAATCCTTGAACGCCGTATTCAAAACGGGGTTGCAAGCGGTACTTGGCCTGCCACTGGTAGCCGGCTTCAGTGGGGCTTGATGTCGCGGCATTAAAACGTTTTTCCAGCAGGAAGTTTCCGTTAAGTTGCAGCTTGCCAAATTCTGTCTGGAAGAGTGGGCCGACCTTGAGTTCGACACCTTCGTCGCTGTCGCGTGGAATTTCGATTTCGGTGATGAAGCCCACATCCACCGGGTATTTACCCGTTTCGGTGAGTTGGAATTTGTTCTCAAATTCGAACGCATCGTATTTAAGGCTGCCACTGCCTGTCTGGGCATATTTGATATATGCCTCCGTGAACCACCAGGCATTGACGCCGTAGCCGAATCCGAGAGTAGCCTGGGTTTTACGCGGATCGCTGTCAGCTGTACCGAATTTGAAGTCGATTTCTTTTTCGCCTTGTTCAACGGTAGGCGTATAGACATAGTCGGCGGGGCCGGCGTGGGCAGCTTGCAGGCAAAGCATGCCCATCGCAGCGAGTAAAGCTACATTCGATTTCATGATGTTCCTTTAGATTGCTTGGGGTGAGGGGGTTCGACTCCAGCGCATCCCGAGCAGAATGACGATGAAGGTCAGACCATAAAACAATGCTTGCATGCCAGTGGGGCGAGCCTCATAGCCGGCAAGCAGGTGCAATAGATTGCCCAGTACAGAGGTCATGGGCAGGAACGATGAAGAATCCCAGAGTGGACTGGCAAGCGGGCTGATGACATCGCCCTGGACTAGGAAACGCGCCATTTGTCCTGCAAGTCCCGCGGCCAGAAACAAGATCAGCGCACTAGTCACGGTGAAGAAATGACGAAGCGGAATGCGAGCCAGGCCGGCATATAGTGCCCATCCCACACCGATACCGCCTGCAAGGCCTAACAGTCCACCGGATATCAGGGAAACTTGGCTGGTGCCATCGCCTGCTGCAAGGCTGTAGAGGAATAGCGCGGTTTCCGATCCTTCACGCAAAACAGCCAAGGCGATGAGGATTGCCAGTGCCGACATCTCACGCTGTCCTGTCTTAACCGCGTGTCCGACCGACTTCGCCTGAGCCGCCATTTCGCGGCCATGCGTGGACATCCAGATGTTATGCCAGCCGAGCATCAATACCGCGATGCCCAGAATGGTGGCATTGAATATTTCCTGCCCGGTGCCTTCGGCTAACTCCCCAATCTTCTCGGTTAGACCCGCTACGATCAGGGAGCCAACCAGACCCGCACCTATTCCAATACCCAGCCAAAAATTGCGACCTATCAGTCCGCGTGTGGCTGCTGCGATGATGCCGATTAGCAGTGCGGCCTCGAGTGTTTCTCTGAATACAATTACGGCTGATCCAATCATGATTTACTCCGCCACAATCACGCCACGAGCAGTTTTTTCATGGAACTCGCCCCAAAAAGTATATTTTCCGGGGGAAAGTGGTCCGACATAGATTGTGGCCTTGGCGTTGCCGGCAATGACCTTTTCGCGATTGAGTTGATGGCTCTCGAATTCTTCAGGTGTGCTATCCAGATTGCTCACAATCAATTTGATCTTTTTACCGGCTGGCACCTTAAGTTCAGCGGGATTGAATTGATGGTCCTTGATGCTGATTGCCATTTCCAGATCTGCACCAAAACTGATGGCGGGGATTAGAAGGAACGCGAATGCCAAGTTTTTCACGGGAAGCCCTGCGCGCAAAGTGAATATTAATGATAATTGTTCTTATTACTTAACGCAAGTGCAATGGGCTGAAGGTGTGAGTTATATATCAGGGAATTAAGGCTGAAGTGGTTATTCATTCAGACCCTGGATTCCAACAAGGCGCCTTCGGCCTGTCAGAGAGTGGAATACCTTGAATCGCTTCATCGTGAGGCGATAGTAAAGGGGGAAAACGCTGAAGATGGGCGGCGGTGCGAGGAGACACTGTATAAAAAACCCACCGGGCAAGGGTGGGTTGTGTAGGGCAGAGCTTGCTCAGGCTGCGGCGAGGCTTTCCGTACGCATCCTGTCCAGCTTCTCGACGACCGCCTGATAGAGATCCTGGTCGGCATCGGCGCTGCGATCTGGGTGGTTGGCGCTGCGGATTTTTTTCAGCGCAGCCATATCGTCGGGCAAGTCATGAACCTTGGTTACCCTGTCGCCGTTCTTTTCCATTTCGCGATGAAGCTCGGCCTCTGCACCTTCGCGTGAGTCGTGCAACCGCTTGCTGCCAAGACGCCAACCCTCCTGGGTCTTGCGCGGGGATTGATTTTGCGCACCATCAAACCATATCCATTTGCCGGTATCTGCATCCAGTTCAAAACGAACGGTGGTGATCCCGTAGGTGTAAACGGGCGGCTTGATGTCCTTGGCGAACATCTTGAACTTGCCAACAGTATCCACGGTAGCCAGGTAATACTCGCCAGCCTCATGAGGGCGGAATGCGCTGCTGGGTGTCGGCTCAGGCTTGCTGACGCTCAGTAATGAATTTCCATCAGCCTTTTGGCTGGCGAGCCATGCTGCCCGGCGTTGTGCGTTGGTCACTGGTATTACTCCTAATATTGGTTGAAACCCACTGGGATCACCCCTCGTTGAAGGGATCACCCGCTGGACTCTTGGCCCCGTTCTAGTCGGATGAGGCGCTTTTATTACCTCCGGCCTTTCGACCGGGCGCAACGGGCGGTATATAGCCGGAAATCCTGCACTGAAACCCATCAATGCGCTTGTCACCATTGAAGTGGGTCACGCTACATTGGGATATTTCTTTGCGCGTTGCCAAGTCAGCCAGTGACTTGCGTACTTGAGGCAGTGCAATCCCGGTTGCAGCCGCTATCTCCAAATCGAGAAGTTGCCCATGTTTTTTAAGGTGGCTTAGAACTTTGTCCGTATGCATGTCGATTCCTTTGACGTGTAAATGAGCGTGGGGCCCTATACCGAGCCCTGGAGCGGCCTATGCAAACACGTAAAGCAAAAAAGCCACCCCGTAGGATGGCCTGAGTGCTTACTTTGTCTGGCTCCTCGACCTGGGCTCGAACCAGGGACCTGCGGATTAACAGTCCGTCGCTCTACCAACTGAGCTATCGAGGAATAGGAGAGCGCGCATTCTAGTGTCGGCGCGCGTTTAGGTCAAGTATTCACCAGCAATTTCACTCAAAGAACCTGGATTTAATACAAGTGTGGATGCGCGGGTGTCAGCCAAGGCGATCAGTGTTGCTCTAGATTCATCCGTTCCAGTCGATGGCATAGCGTATCAATGATGCGGCGCGACAGGGGGGCGGAGTGGCGCATCAATTCTTCCATGATGTGGGGGGGCAACACCAGCACGGTGAGTTCGGTGTCGGCCACAACTGAGGCGGTCCGTTTTTCGTTCAGCAGATAAGCCATTTCGCCAAATAACTGACCTTCTATGAGTTCGCCCAGAAGACGGCGACCCGATTCGGAATTTTTATAGACCCGTGCTCGGCCAGCATAGAGAAAATAGGCGACCCGGGAGTTGTCGCCTTCTTCAATGAGGGTGTAGCCGGGAGGGTGAACTTCACCGTATTTTTCCAATAGACGGTTGTTGTCGCCAAAAACGTAAGTTTCGAGTTTGTTGGCACCTTCTCCATTGCCGCCGAGAAAGAGCTTTTCCAGTGCGGCGAGGTCGACCTTGCCATAGGCAAAGAGGGCTTGTGCCCAAATGTAGAGCAGCCAGAAAGCGAAGTAGGCTCCGATCAACACGAACACCACGCCCCCAAGCGCACCGTAGAGGCTCAGGTAATTCTCTAATTTGAAGAATGCGCCAAATAGGGTGATAAGCAATGCTAGGCTGAGGACGGCGCCGAAAGAAAAAGCGGCTGCATCGCGTGCGCGCGGATGCAGTCGCGGCAATTGCCAATAGGCGGCAAATACTAGCGCCCATACCATGGCAAAACCAAACAGTGTGTTCAACACCTGCAACAACTGAGCGTTACCCGCGCCGATGAAGTCGTGTTGACCTAGAAAACCAAGTGCTACCTGCGCCAACGCCGCCACCCCCATCAGCAAAAACATGACGGGTAAAATGATGAGGGGCAACACCCATGACACCACCATGTTGCGTTTACTCTGGTCTGGGAAAATGATGCGAAATGCCCCTTGCACGGCATTAACCAGTCCGCGTGATGACAGCACCAGCGTGGCGAAGCCCACCCCCCCTGCGGCCAGTTGGGCCTGGCGCGGAATGAATCCCAGTTCAGTAAGGCTTTCCAGCTGCATCTGGTTATACAGCGCAGCCATCAGGATGGTTGCAGGAACCGAGTTCTCAGCGATGTGGCCCAGCAGTTGCAGGGCATAACTCAGCAGCAGTAATAAAGGGGTCGCGGAAAGCAGGAAATAAAATGCCGTGGCTGCGGCATGATTTTTCAATCCGTTTTGACCGAACAGACGCACAGTGGTGTAGATCAGCTGGATCAGCCAGCTGAGTGTGCCCCGCGTGGGGGGCAGGGCAGCGAGTTTGGGGAACATGACGCTAGCCTACCTGCGCCATGGCCGGGAGGCTAGGCCAGCGCGGCGGCGATGCGGGCAATCGCTTTTTCCAGATTGGCCTGCGAGGTGGCGAACGTTAGCCGGATGTAGCCTTCGGCACCGAAGGCCGAGCCAGGCACGACGGCGACGTCGGCGCTTTCCAGCAGGTATTCGGAGAATGCAATATCGGTTGGCGCTTCGATGATGTCGCGCGCCAGCAAATTCATGATTGCGGGACGCACGTCGGGAAAGGCGTAGAAGGCACCACCGCTGTCCACGCATTTGAAGCCGGGGATGCCATTGAGGGCGTCAACGATATAGCGGTGGCGCACCTTGAAGGCGTCGAGCATCGGTGTGATGCAACCCTGATCGCCGTTGAGCGCCGCTTCGGCGGCATACTGCGAGATCGAGGTGGGGTTGGAGGTGGACTGCGACTGCACGTTGGTCATGGCGCGCAGGATGGCTTCTGGCCCGGCCGCGTAGCCGATACGCCAACCGGTCATTGAATAGGCTTTGGAGACGCCGTTTAGCACCAGGGTGCGGTCGTACAGGTCGGGACACACATTTAGGATGTTGACGAAGGGTACGTCATTCATACGGATGTGTTCGTACATGTCGTCAGATGCAATCAGCACCTGCGGGTGCTTGCGCAGCACCGCGCCGAGCGCAGCCAGTTCTTCGCCACTATAGACCGCGCCGGTGGGGTTGGACGGGCTATTGATGACGAATAGCTTGGTCTTCGGGGTGATCGCCGCTTCAAGTTGCGCCGGGGTGATCTTGAAGCCCTGCTCGATGCCGGCCTCAACAATCACCGGCTTGCCGTCGGCCAGAATCACGATATCGGGATACGACACCCAGTAAGGCGCAGGAATGATGACTTCGTCGTCCGGATTAATGACCGCCTGAACCAGGTTGAAGAAACTCTGCTTGCCGCCGCACGAGACCAGAATCTGTTTGGGCGTGTAGTCGAAGCCGTTGTCGCGTTTGAATTTGGCGATGACCGCCGCTTTCAGGCTGGGGGTGCCGTCTACCGCGGTGTATTTGGTAAAGCCCGCGTTGATTGCGGCTATCGCCGCATCCTTGATGTGCTGCGGCGTGTCGAAATCAGGCTCGCCGGCGCCGAGGCCGATGATGTCGCGGCCGGTCGCCTTGAGCGTGGCGGCACGGGCGGTGACAGCCAAAGTGGGGGAAGGCTTGATGGCCTGTACGCGGCGGGAGAGTTCCACAGTGTTTCCTTGCATGCACCCACAAAGCGAGGGTGCTACTATCGACGGGTTAAAGTTGCGCGATTTTACCTGTGTTCGTCACCTTCCCCAATAGTCCGTTCCGTTTGTTCCAGCCTTTTCAGCCGGCTGGCGATCAGCCGACCGCCATCGCCCAACTCATCGAGGGTATCGAGGATGGGCTGGCCTACCAGACGCTGCTAGGAGTGACCGGCTCGGGCAAAACCTACACCATGGCCAACGTGATTGCGCGGACGGGGCGACCTGCGCTGGTGATGGCGCCCAACAAAACGCTGGCGGCGCAGTTGTATTCGGAGATGCGCGAGTTTTTTCCGGAGAACGCGGTCGAGTACTTTGTTTCTTACTACGACTACTACCAGCCCGAAGCTTATGTGCCGGCGCGCGACCTGTTCATCGAAAAGGATTCCAGCATCAACGAGCACATCGAGCAGATGCGCTTGAGTGCGACCAAATCGCTGCTGGAGCGGCGTGACACGATCATTGTCTGCACGGTGTCGGCGATCTACGGTATTGGTGATCCCTCCGACTATCACAGCATGATCCTGCTGCTGCGCGAGAACGAGAAGATGGAGCAGCGCGAAGTCATCACGCGGTTGACGCAGATGCAGTACGACCGCAACGACATCGAATTCAAGCGCGGGGTGTTCCGCGTCCGCGGCGACGTCATCGATATCTTCCCGGCGGAACATGCGGAAACCGCAATCCGGGTCGAACTGTTCGATGACGTGGTGGAAAGTCTGCATTTGTTTGACCCATTGACTGGACAGATCCTGTCCAAGGTGTCGCGCTTTACCGTATTCCCGTCCAGCCATTACGTTACCCCGCGCGCCACGATATTGCGGGCGATTGAGGCCATCAAGATCGAGTTGCGCGAGCGGCTGGAATGGTATTACGCCAACGGCAAGCTGGTTGAAGCGCAACGGCTGGAACAGCGCACCCGATTTGATCTGGAAATGATGGGTGAGTTGGGGTTCTGCAAAGGGATTGAAAATTACTCGCGGCATCTGTCGGGGCGCAAGCCTGGCGAGCCGCCCCCCACGTTGATCGACTACCTGGCGAAAGACGCGCTGATGTTCATCGACGAGTCGCACGTCACCGTGACGCAGGTCGGCGGCATGTACAAGGGTGACCGTTCGCGCAAGGAAAACCTGGTCGATTACGGTTTCCGTATGCCATCGGCACTTGATAACCGGCCCCTCAAATTCGAGGAGTTCGAAGGCCTGATGCCACAAACTGTGTTTGTGTCTGCGACGCCCGCAAAATACGAAGCCGAGCACGCCGGGCAGGTGGTCGAGCAACTGGTGCGCCCGACCGGACTGGTCGATCCGATGATTGAAGTGCGGCCGGTGGGGACCCAGGTCGATGACCTGATGAGCGAAGCACGAAAGCGTATCGCCATCGGCGAACGTGTGTTGGTGACCACGCTGACCAAACGCATGTCGGAAGACCTGACCGATTACCTCACCGAACATGGGATCAAGGTGCGCTATCTGCATTCCGACATCGATACGGTAGAGCGCGTCGAGATCATTCGCGACTTGCGGCTGGGCGTGTTCGACGTGCTGGTTGGCATCAACCTGCTGCGCGAGGGGCTGGATATCCCTGAAGTGTCGTTGGTGACGATACTGGATGCCGACAAGGAAGGCTTCCTGCGCTCCGAACGTGCGCTGATCCAGACCATTGGTCGCGCAGCGCGCCATTTGAATGGCATGGCGATTTTGTATGCCGACAAAATCACCAATTCGATGCAACGGGCGATGGACGAAACCGAGCGCCGTCGCATCAAGCAAACCGCGTTCAACCTCGAGCACGGCATTACGCCGCGCGGTGTGACCAAACGTATCAAGGACATCATCGACGGCGTGTACGATGCCGAAGCCAGCCGCCAGGAACTCAAAGCTGCGCAGATCGTGGCCGAATACAAGGTGCTGGATGAAAAAACGCTGACCAAAAGAATCAAGAAGCTGGAAAAAGACATGCTGGAAGCCGCAAAGAATCTGGAATTCGAAAAGGCCGCGGAACTTCGCGACCAGTTAAGACAACTCAAGCAAGTGTTATTTGGTGTGGAAGAACACGACTAAGGTTTTATCTACTTCGTCCCGCTGATACACATCGGTCATTTAGCAGGATGCTGGAATGTAAGACCTCTCGCTTGCCGTTTCTCCGTTCAGGAGCGCCTGTTCCAGCTTTTGCGTCAACGCCACTTGTTCAGTGACGAGCTCGTAATAATGGGCGTGGCTGGCTTCGCGGAACACCTCCGCGACGGCGCGGAAATCGGTCAGCGCCCGGCGCGCGATTTCAGCATCGCCGACCAGTTCAGCCAGGGCTTTCCGCGTTGCACACAGGTTGGCCAGGGTCATTGCCCAGGTCATCGGCGCGCGATCACGCGTCCACTCCTCGAGCGCGTTTTCATAAGCATGGATCGCCGCTTCCAGCGGCTGCGCATCGTGCTGGCGTTCGCCCAGCCTGTGCAGTGCGGCGCCCAGATTGTTCTGCGTCATCGCCCATGCCTGTGGGAGGCTTGCACGGGTTCTTTCGGCTAATGCGCTTCTGAAGGCGGCCACGGCCTGCTCCAAGGTCCGAGGTCCGTTGCGGTGTTCGCCGAGCAGGCGAAGTGCCGAGCCGAGGTTATCCATGGTGGCCGCCCATTCCAGCGGCGCGCGCGCGCGGGTCCAGACCTGCAGCACATTCTTGTAGGCTTCGGAGGCTTGCTTTAACAGCGTCCTATCCTGATTGCGCTGCCCCAGCGCCCGCAGCGCGGCGCCGAGATTGTTCTGGGTCACGGCCCAGTCGTGCGGCGACCGCTCCCGGCTTCGTTCTTCGAGCGCCAATTGAAATGCCTTGAGCGACTCTCCCAGCATGTCCGTATCGGCGCGACGATGGGCCAGGATGCCAAGTGTCACACCCAGACTGTTCTGCGTTGCCGCCCAGTCCAGCGCTGACCGTTCTCGGTTGCGCATGGTCAGCGCGCTTTCAAAGGCCATGATCGACTTTTCCAGCATCAAGGTCCCACGCTGGCGCTGGCCGAGCGCGCCGAGTGCATTGCCCAGATTGTGCTGGGTCGTCGCCCAGTCGTCAGGCCGTTTCGCCTTGGATGCCAAAGCAAGCACCGGGGCTTCATAGAGAGCAATGGCCGCCTCCAGCGCCGCGTTGTCCATGAATTCACGGCCAAGGTCTTCAAGCGTCAGCGCGTGTTGAAGTTGATACCGCCATTGCAAGGGCTCGATAAGTCCCGGCGTGGTCGAGGCGCTTGCGTACAGGCTGCCGGCTCGACGGTAATCGAGCTGCACCGCCGCGATTTGAGCCTGCGCCGCACGAATCGACGCGAGGTGTTCAGCGGGGCTGCCGACCTCGAGACCGGCATGGTAGGCCTTCTCAAATTCTGCATAGGCATCGGCAAGCGAGAAGGTGTCACCGGCGTGCAAACAACTGTAAGCCTGTTCCAGCATGCGGGCGAGTACAGGATGCAGAGCGTCCGAGTTGGTGATTTCCGCCTGGCTTGCGCGCAGGAATTCCAGTCGCAGCCAGAGCTGTTTCAGAAGCCCCGAAACCTGCTGCGGAGAAATCTCCATGGCCCGAATCGGATCGAGCAACTGCTCGAGGTCGGATGTCTGCGCCGACAGGTTAAGAGAGGCGGCTTGCAGCGCGGCAGAGTAGACGAGATTTGACTCCGGCATGTGATTCAACCCGCCGTCAGCCGTAGCTATAACTGGACTGTGCATAACGTTGACGGTGTGATCCGGGTTCAGTCCACGATGTGATAGACAGGCGCTTTCTCCATTTCGTATTCGCCCGATTCGGGGTCGCGTCGCGACAGCGTCAGAACATGCCAGTTCTCGTCATCGAGCTTCAGATGGTCGCCGCGATAGTAATAACCCGGCCAGCGCGTTTCCTTGCGGAACAGGGTATGTTGCGTCACGCATTCCGAAGCAATCACACGATGCTTGAGTTCCCAGGCACGCTGCAACTGGTGCAGGTCCTCGGCGCCGCTATGCTCGAGGTCTTCCTGAAGAATCTTGAGTTTTTGCAGCCCGTATTTCAACAAGGGCTCGTTGGTCATGTAGTTGACACCAATGCCGCCGACGTATTCGTCCATGATTTTTTCCAGCCGCTGCAAGCCATGAAGAGGCAGGATGTAATGCGGCGACACCGTCCCGCCGACGATCTCGTTGCGATAAACCTGGTACGTTTCCAGGGGTTTGTAGATCACCTTGCGCAGATCCTCGATCTGCTTGTCGGAGACATTGAGCTTGTCCTTGGCATGATCCTGAACATATTTGACCGCGGCTTTGGCCGCGAGGCGCCCTTCGGTGAACGAGCCCGACGAAAACGCGTGCGCGGTGCCGCCGAGCGCGTCGCCGGCACCGAACAGGCCTTCGACTGTCATCATGCGGTTGTAGCCCCAGTAATATTCGCTCGGGGAAAGGTCCTCCGGCCCGCTCGCCCAGGCACCTGAGCACGTGGCGTGGGAACCCATGACGTAAGGCTCGGACGTGGTCAGTTCGGGATTGACGTACTTCGGATCGATGTCCTGCGATGCCCAGACAATCGCCTGGCTGATCGTCATGCCGAGAAAATTCTCCCAGCCGACGGTTTCCTTGTGCGGATCCTGGAAGGCCTCCTTGGTGACCATGTGGATGGGGCCGCGACCGGCCGCCACTTCCTGCAGGAACGCGTGGTTGCGCAAACAGGTCGGCGTGGGGTGGTGGTCGATGTAGTCGCCGACCATCGCCTTGGTGTGTTCATACCATTTCGATTCGTACTCTTCACCATACGCGTTCTGGGTGTAGGTCTTCAGGTGCAGGAAGTAGGCGCCGACCGGGCCATAGCCGTCCTTGAACCGGGCGAGCACGATGCGGTTTTCCATCTGCGTCATCTTCGCGCCCATCATGATCGGCAACGCATACGCCGACGCGCTGCTCCAGGGCGCATACCAGGTCCGTCCCATGCCTTCGCCGACCGAGCGAGGCTTGAAGATGTGCGAGGCGCCGCCGGCGCCGACGATCACGGCCTTGGCCCGGTACACATGCAGGTCGCCGGTCCGGACGTTGAAACCGATTGCACCGCCGATCCGGTTGGGATGGTTTTCGTCCTTTAGCAGATGCGTCACCATGATGCGGTTGTCGATCTTGTCCGCGGATTTGCGCGCGGCGTCGGCGACGATCGGCTTGTAGCTTTCGCCGTGAATCATGATCTGCCACTTGCCTTCGCGCTGATAACGGTTGGTCTGCGGGTCACGCATGATCGGCAGGCCCCATTCCTCGAATTTGTGCACTGCGGAGTCGACATGGCGCGCCATGTCGTAGGCGAGATCTTCGCGGACCATGCCCATCAGATCGTTGCGCGCATAGCGCACATGGTCTTCGGGCTGATTCTCGCCCCATTGCATGCCCATGTAGCAGTTGATCGCGTACAGGCCCTGAGCGACAGCGCCACTGCGGTCGATATTGGCTTTCTCCGCGATGACGATTTTCATCTCGCGTCCCCAATAGCGCGCCTCATAGGCCGCACCGCATCCCCCCATGCCGCCGCCAACAACCAGGATGTCGCAGTCTTCGTATACGGTTTTGTAGGCCATCAGTAATAGACTCCTTGTTTGAATTTGTCTTTAGCCATCACTGGCAGCCCCGTGTTGACGTTGAGTGCGTCGGGTTCGTGGCACAGCAACTGGGAGTTCAGTGCCTTGTCGTCAGGAACCGGAAGGTCGGCAAGCCTCGGGATGGCCGACCCCCAGGGCTTGGTCGTGATCGGCGAAACGAAGTTTTTTTCGCGTCCGTCACGAAACTTGATACGCCACGAAATCGTGCCTTTTTCCTCTTCGCGTTTGACGCGGACGCTATGCCCGAGCGGCGCAAAGTCGGCGTAACCGCGGCAGTCGATGGCATCCTGCGGACACGCCTTGACGCACGAATAACACTCCCAGCACATGTTGGGTTCGATATTGATCGCGCGCCGGTAGGTGGGATCGATGTGCATGATGTCGGATGGACAAATGTCCACACAATGTCCGCACCCGTCACAACGCGTCATATACACAAAGGTCGGCATGTTTTATCTCCCGTGGTTCAGAACCGGCAATCGCTAAGGTGCATAGTCGGATTAATCGGCTATCGAAATCGGTGTGCTAATAGTGCCGCGGCAGTTCGCGACTGATCCCCAGCCCGAATTGCTTGGGGGCTTCTGCCGGCGGCGGCAGGTTGTCGCGCGATCCTTCGGCCTCGGACACGCGTCGCTGGAAGGCGGCGGCGGGCTTGAAGAACATGTGGGCGAATTTCGACCAGAGCACGCTGCCGAACAGGACCGTGCTGGCGACGATGAACAACACGAAGAACAGCGTCGTAGCGGCACCGCTGCCTGACCATTGCAGGAAAGACCAGATCAGCGCGAAGGTCGTCGTCGCCAGCAACGAAAGGATGAACAGATCGGCACGTACCAGCCGGTACCAGGGATAACCTTCCGCAGCCACGTCGACGCGGATGGCAAACCAGAACCAGTAACCTCCGACGCAGACCATCAGTGCACCCAGGTGCCACAGCACAGGCCAATAAGCGGGCGCGAGCGTGTCCGGGGTTGGATAGATGAATACCAGGATCACGGTAGCGATCAGGAAGAGGATGAACCCGTACATCGTAAGCAAATGGGCAATGCGTCGCCGCGGGTTGCAGAATTCGCCCGAGGTCAGGACATCCACGACCGCAGTTTTCACCGCGATCGAGATCTTCTCGCCCACGCCGACCTGCCGCTGGGCATTGGCCTTCGAGGTCTTGCCGGCCTCGAAAAAGTACTGGGCGCTCTTCTTGTGCAGGACATCCAATAGCGTGCCCCCAACAACCAGAATGCCCATGGCAATCAGATACGCCTGCATGGCGAAGACGGGCAAGAAAGCGGAAAGCTCTGCTACGGGGTTGTGAGTGATCATAAAGTCGGCCTCCTCCGGATTCACAAAAAGGCAAAACACTTGATTTTTCGTTCTTGCTCGCGCTGAGGAACTCTATGTATATAGAACATAAACAGAATTTATTTAAGCGTAACGTTTAAGTTCGCACTGTTTACGATCGTCCTGAACGCTGGGAACGTCATCGTGGGAGGGAATTCGGGTCGATCCGGGCCCAAGCGCAGAGTAGAGCGTGTGGCATGGTCTGAAGTAAAATGGCGGCTGCACGGGCGGTAAATTTTTGCCGAAACACCCCGCAAAATACTTGATCGTAGCGACATAACACGGTGTCGTCACGATACGGAATTTAGCCGATTAATTAATTTAACTATTTGATATCAATGCAAAAAATGCGAGTTCTCATGGTTTGTATGGGCAATATCTGCCGTTCTCCGATGGCCGAGGGCGTCTTGCGTCGAGCGGTCCTTGAGGCCGGGCTCGAACACCAGGTCGAAATCGATTCGGCCGGCACGCATGCCTATCATGTGGGGGATACACCCGACATGCGTGCGCAGGAAGCCGTGCGCCGGCGCGGTGCTGACATCAGCAAACTACGTGGCCGAAAGGTGGCGGATTCGGACTTCGATGCGTTCGATTACATCCTGGTGATGGATGGCGACAATTACAGCAAGTTGATCGAACGCGCACCGGCGCATCATCACGACAAGATCCGCCGCTTGTTATCATTCAGCCGCAAGTATCCCAATCTCGACGTGATGGATCCGTATTACGGCGGCCCACAGGGATTTGAGGAGAATCTCGACATGATCGAGGATGCCGTACAGGGATTGATCAAGGAAATTAACGCAGTTGAAGCCAAATCGAACACACGCTGATGGCGTGAATCGCTTTCGAATGCTTCAGACAAAACAAGGGCCGCAATAAGCGGCCCTTGTTTTTGGGTGGGTCAGGTCGTTATTTGTCCTGAGTTTCCACCTGGATCAGCGGTTCCTGTGTCGTGCTTGCCGGTGGGCGTGAACGGCGGCGGGTGGGATGCGGTGCATCAGCAGTGGGCGTCTCGTTCGTACGTGCAACGGGTGCACTGGTTTCCACCTGCATCAGGCTGACAGCCTCGGCCTCAGGTTTGGCCGAAGGGCGACGACGGCGCCGCGGACGGCTCGCCTCGCCGGATTCAGTCGTGTTGGCTGCTGCACCCTGCGTTTCAACCTGTTGCAGATTGGTCGTTTTGGCGGGTGAGGCTGCCGGCGCTTGCGCGCTTGTCGAATGTGCAGCGTCCAGCTGGAAAGCCTGCTGAGTGGGTTGAACAGCCGCTGGAGCTGCCTTGGGTGCGCCCGCAATTTCAACGGTGCCCTGGAAGGTGGCCGGTGCGTTACTTGCGCCCGTTTCAAGCGCCGCATTTTGCGTCTCTTCTCCGGTTTCAGGACGGGCATCACGCGGACGGCGATTGCCGCGTCCACGACGACTCCGCGGCTCACGTTTTTCTTCGCTACCTGCCTCGCGTGGTGCATCAACCAAGACTGCTGCTTGCGGAGCCGATTCGGCTTCCGGACGCGGCTTGGGTTGACGTGGCTGACGGGGCGGCCGGGCTGATTCAGCGTTGGCACCCTCGGCACGATTGTCCTTTTGACGCGGTTCGGCCTGACGTGCGGCTTGCGGGCGCGCGTCGTTACGACCTTCGCCGCGACCTTCTCCACGACCTTCACCGTTACGACCTTCGCCGCGACCCCGACGCTGTCCCGGTTTGCGATCGCGGTTTTCGCTGGTGCGCTCGCGACGAGCCGGGGTGGGGGTTGCCGCGGGCGTTGCGGCGGTTGCCGAGGCGTCGTCGGTGCGGCTCTTGAACCAGCCAAAAATGCGACCGAACAGACCGGCTTCGGCTTGGGGTGCAATCGGTACAAGTGGGCGCGCTGACGGTGCGGGTTGTGCCGGTGCAATCGATTTGACAGCAGCTTCCTGGCGTACCGGGAGGGGAGCAGGTTCTGCCTGATAGCCAGAGTCGGCTTCCGGCAGGGCCACCATTTTGTAGCTCGGCTCGGCTGCGTCGCGCAGATTGAGTTCGTCGTGACGCAGTCGGGTAATCGTGTAGTGCGGGGTTTCCATGTGGATGTTGGGGATCAACACCACATTGACCTTGAGGCGCGTCTCGATGGTGTGGATATCCACGCGCTTTTCGTTGAGCAGGAAGGTCGCAACATCAACCGGCAACTGCACGTGCACGGCGCCGGTGTTTTCCTTCATCGCTTCTTCGCCCAGGATGCGCAGGATGTGAAGCGCTGACGACTCGCTGCCGCGAATGTGACCGGTGCCATGGCAACGCGGGCAGGGCGTGTAGCTGGTTTCGCCGAGCGAAGGCTGCAGGCGCTGACGCGACATTTCGAGCAGCCCAAAGCGTGAGATCTTGCCGGTCTGCACGCGGGCGCGGTCGTGATGCAGCGCATCGCGCAGGCGGTTTTCGACTTCGCGCTGGTTCTTGGGGTTTTCCATGTCGATGTAATCGATCACGATCAAGCCGCCCAAGTCGCGCAGGCGCATCTGACGCGCTATTTCGTCGGATGCTTCGAGGTTGGTGTTGTAGGCGGTTTGCTCGACGTCGCTGCCTTTGGTGGCGCGCGCCGAGTTGACGTCCACAGACACCAGCGCTTCGGTGTGGTCGATCACGATCGCACCGCCGGAAGGCAGGTTGACCTGGCGTGAATACGCCGACTCGATCTGGTGTTCGATCTGGAAACGCGAGAATAGCGGTACGTCGTCGTGGTAGAGCTTGACCTTGCTGACGTTGTCCGGCATCACGTGCGCCATGAACTGCTGCGCCTGTTCGAAGATGTCGTCGGTGTCGATCAGGATTTCGCCGATATCCGCCGAGAAGTAATCGCGGATGGCACGAATCACCAGACTGCCTTCCTGGTAAATCAGGAAGGTGCCGGTTTGTGAAGTCGAGGCGCCGTCAATGGCTTTCCACAGGCTCAGCAGGTAGTTCAAGTCCCACTGGAATTCCTCGGCAGTACGGCCGATGCCGGCGGTGCGGGCAATCAGGCTCATGCCTTCGGGGATTTCAAGCTGCGCCAGGGTGTCGCGCAGTTCGTTGCGGTCTTCGCCTTCGATGCGGCGCGATACGCCACCGCCGCGTGGATTGGTCGGCATTAGCACGACATAGCGGCCGGCCAGCGAAACGTAGGTGGTGAGGGCTGCGCCCTTGTTGCCGCGTTCGTCTTTTTCGACCTGGACCAGGAGTTCCTGGCCTTCTTTCAGCGCATCTTGCGGACGACCGTTGCCGGGCAGGCAGGCGCGGGAAATTTCCTTGAACGGTAGAAAGCCGTGACGCTCACAGCCATAGTCGATAAATGCGGCTTCAAGACTGGGCTCGACACGGGTAACGATACCCTTGTAGACATTACCCTTGCGTTGTTCTTTGCTGGCGGACTCGATGTCAAGGTCGACCAGCTTTTGGCCGTCGACGATGGCAACCCGGAGTTCTTCCGCCTGGGTTGCGTTGAAAAGCATGCGCTTCATTTTTACTCCCGCGCGCAGGCATACGGGACAGGCCAAACTGCTGCTTTACAGCGAGCAGTTCATGCGATCACGGATTGAGTTGGGTGAATTGGCATGGATTAAGTGTCCTGTTCCTGGAGAGTGTCACCGGCTAAGCCGGGGCCGTCTTTCCGATTCCCGCTGGGTTTAGCCGAGCGTGAATACTGATTTCGTATGCTTGTTGTCGCGTCTATTGATAACATCGCTGCTTTACCGACTAACGCGGGGCGGGTGGTTTCGACTGTCGGCGCCAGCATAATTGAGTGCTGGGCTGCAGGAATCCAGACGGGCCGAGTAGGCGGTGGCCGGTGAGCGTTGTAACCGGCTTGGTGTCCAAATTGGTCAGGCAATAACGGCCTGAACCGAAGATAGTGTATATGAAAAATAATGACTTAGAGAAAGATTCGGTCCGGCGGTTGAAGATTGACGACAGCGCGGATGGTCAGCGTTTGGACAACTTTCTGATAGCACGGCTCAAAGGCGTACCCAAAAGCCGAATTTATAAGCTGGTTCGGGGTGGCGAGGTGCGGGTTAATGGCGGCCGGGTTGCGGTCAGCTATCGGCTGCAACTGGGCGATGAAGTGCGCATTCCGCCGGTGCGCATGGCGGCACCCGCAAACACGGACGCTCCCTCGTTGCCGCCCAGTACGAACCGTCTGCTGCCACACATTCTCTATCGCGATGACGCCCTGATTGTGCTGAACAAGCCTTCTGGCATGGCGGTGCATGGCGGCAGCGGCATTTCGCGCGGGGTGATCGAGCAAATGCGGATGGAACTGCCGGAGTGCCGCTATATGGAACTGGTGCACCGGCTCGACCGTGAAACCTCGGGCGTGTTGATGATTGCGTTGAAACGCCGCGCGCTGGTCGGGCTGCACGAGGCCATGCGCGCCGGCAAGATCGAAAAACGCTACCAGACGCTGGTGGCCGGTCGCTGGCCCAATCCGACTCAGCATGTGAAGCTGCCGCTGCACAAGCGGGTGGACGACAATGGCGAAAAGCGCGTCACGGTGCGTGACGACGGCCAGACCGCGCACACCATTTTCCGCCGTCTGCAAAGTTTCCCTGATTTCACCTTGCTGGAAGCGGAACTTAAAACCGGGCGCACCCATCAGATTCGCGTCCATACCTCGCATCTAGGCTTTCCGATTGCCGGGGATGATAAGTACGGCGATTTCGAACTCAACAAACGGCTGGTCAAGCAGGGGTTGAAGCGCATGTTTCTGCATGCTGTCAAACTCGTGTTCGATCACCCGATATCGGGTGAGAAGATGCTGGTCGAAGCACCCCTTCCCGCTGACCTTGCCACTTTTCTGGATAAATTAACTAACCATGCCGAAGCAATTTGACCTGCTGATCTTCGACTGGGACGGTACCCTGATGGATTCCGCCGGGGTCATCGTCGACTCGATCCAGCGTGCCTGTGAAGATATCGGCCATCCCGTGCCAAGTGACCGCGCCTCAAGGCAAATCATCGGCTTGGGACTTCAGCAGGCGTTGCAAACCCTGTTGCCGGATTTGCCTGACGCCGAATATCCACATCTGGTCGAGCGTTACCGCCACCATTATCTGGGGCGGGATGCCGATCTTCCCCTTTTCGAAGGGGTGGCAAGCGGGATTGAACAATTGCATGGCAGCGGCTTCACATTGGCCGTTGCCACTGGCAAGAGCCAGCATGGCCTCATCCGCGCGCTCGAGGCCAGCAAGCTGGGACCCTGGTTTACCGCCACCCGCTGCGCCGACCAAACGCATTCCAAGCCGCACCCGGCCATGGTGCTGGAGCTGATAGGCGAACTCGATGCCAATCCGGCGCGTACGCTGGTAATCGGCGACACCAGCCATGATCTGCTGATGGCCTCCAACGCCGGCGTGGCCAGCCTGGGCGTGACCTACGGCGCACACGAGCCGGACGATCTGCATCCGCACGCGCCACTGGCTTTGATGAACAGTTTTGTCGAGGTGCACGCATGGCTGAACGCGAACGCCTGATCTGCGCTGCGAACGATCTCGTCGATCAAGGCCGTGGCGTGCGTTTCGAGTTGGAGCGTTACGGCAAGCCGCAGCCGGCATTTGTCGTGCGCTACAACGGCACGCCGCACGCCTTCCTCAACCAGTGCGGCCATGTGCCGGTAGAGCTCGACTGGCAGGAGGGCGAATTCTTTGATGACTCGCGGCTATACTTGATCTGCTCCACCCATGGCGCGCTTTATCATCCAGCCAGCGGCCATTGCCTGGGTGGTCGCTGCGCCGGTCGCGGCCTGATTCCCGTACCGGTCGTCGAGCGCGACGGCCACGTTTATTTAATTGAAACTGCTACCTGAGACGGAACACCCATGAGCGAACAAGACAAGCCCACCCAGGAAAACTGGGAACGCAGCGTGCTGGAAAAACTGGCGCTGTCCGCAGTACAGGAACAACGTCGTAGCCGTCGCTGGAGCATCCTGTTCAAGAGCCTCGGTTTCCTTTACTTGTTTGTGGTGCTGTTTATGCTGTCCGGCTGGTTTGGTTCGGACGGCGTGTCGATCAAGGCACACACTGCACTGGTCGACTTGCAGGGGGTGATTTCGTCCGATGAAGCCAGCGCGGACAACGTAATCGGCAGCCTGCAAAGCGCGTTCCAAGACAAGAAAACCAAGGGCGTGATCCTGCGTATCAATAGCCCCGGCGGCAGCCCGGTGCAAGCCGGGCAGATTTACGACGAGATCAAACGCCTGCGTGCCTTGCATCCGTCAATCCCGCTGTATGCCGTGGTCGACGACATCTGCGCTTCGGGGGGCTATTATGTCGCCGCTGGCGCCGACAAGATTTTTGTCGACAAGGCCAGCCTCGTCGGATCCATCGGCGTATTGATGGATGGCTTCGGCTTTACCGAAACCATGCAGAAGCTCGGCGTCGAGCGGCGTCTTCTAACCGCAGGCGAAAACAAAGGCTTTCTCGACCCGTTCTCCCCGGTCGATCCGAAACAGCAAGTGTTCGCCAAACAGATGCTCGAGGAAATCCACGGCCAGTTCATCGCCGTGGTGCGCGAAGGCCGCGGCAAACGTCTCAAGGAAACCCCCGAAATGTTCAGCGGCCTGATCTGGAGCGGCGAAAAAAGCATCCAGCTCGGCTTGTCCGACGGCCTCGGCACCGTCGACTCGGTCGCGCGTGACGTCATCAAGGCCGAAGACATCGTCGACTACACCCAGCATGAAGGCCTCGCCGAGCGCCTCGTCGGCCGGTTGGG
>JAGXGP010000127.1 GCA_024636775.1 Hydrogenophilales bacterium | reverse complement strand
TCAGGCAATCGACATGAATGGCTCCTGGGCAGGCGCCATGGGGCACATGCAGTTCATGCCGTCGACATTCCGTGGCTATGCAGTGGATGGGGATGGGGATGGCCGAATTGATTTATGGCAGTCGATCCCGGACGCCATGTATTCCGGGGCTCATTATCTGAAGCGTTCTGGGTGGCGCGCAAATGAACCGGTGGCGCTGGAAGTGCGGCTGCCGGAAGGTTTTAACTTCCGGCAAGCCAGCTCCGGTTACCGCTTGCCCGTGGAGAAATGGACCGCACTTGGCGTGTTGACAGCGGCCGCCACGCCGTTGCCCACTGCGGCCGGAAATGCCGCCATCCTCTTGCCACAGGGCTGGCAGGGGCCGGCCTTCATGGTGTTTGATAACTTTAATGTGGTGATGCGGTGGAACCGTTCGGTGAATTACGCGTTGTCAGTGGCGCAATTGGCGAATCAACTTGCGGGCGGCAGTGCGCTGGCTGTGCCGGGGTCTGAGTCCGGCGCACTGAGTACGGCTCAACTCAAAACCATGCAGCAGGCGTTGAGTGAAATGGGCTATGACGCTGGCCCGGCCGACGGCTTGCTGGGCCCACAGACACAAAACGCCATCCGGATCTACCAGGTGGTATATCAATTGCCCGCGGACGGCTACCCTGCCCCCAGCCTGTTGGCCCATGTTGAAAAACAGCATGCTGCGGCCGCGGCTGCTGGAAAGCTGACGGGCACAGTTGAACCGGCTTTTTCAGAGTCGGACGAGCAACCCTGATGCCATTTGTTCTGTATAGGGTGTTTTTTCGGCATTCGATTCGAGAGCGGGGAGAGATGGGTGAGTGACGCGCGAAATGTATTGGGTACCCTGCTGCAGGTGTGTGGCGTGTCGCCGATGACCGGCTTTGTCCGCGACGGCCTATGCCATACCGGGCAGGAAGATATCGGCAGCCATACTGTCTGCGTACAGATGACCGATGCATTTTTGCAGTATTCGCTGAACCGCGGCAACGATCTCGTTACCCCCGCCCCAGAATACGATTTCCCCGGTCTCAAAGAAGGCGACCGCTGGTGCATGTGCGCCTCGCGCTGGCTCGCCGCGGCCGAAGACGGCGTGGCACCGCCGGTGGTGCTTGAAGCCACCCACGTGCGCGCCCTTCAAACGATCACCCTGGCAGACCTGAAATACCATGGTTTGCGTGCAAAAGAATTGCCCGGCGCATGAGCCTGGTGTGCTGGAAATGTGGCGGCAGTCTGGCCGGCAAATTGCTGCCGCTGTCACGGCTGGATACGTGCCCCAGTTGTCGGACCGACCTGCATGTCTGCCGACAGTGTCGACACTTTGATGCACATCGGTCCGGCCAGTGCCGCGAACTGGCGGCCGAACGAGTGGCTGACAAAATACGTGTCAATGATTGCGGCTGGTTTGTGCCGCGGCTGGAAGCCTATCGAGGTGGTGGCGCCATCATGGCGCAGGCCAGTCGGGGTGCGCTCGATGATTTATTCAAGAAGCGCGACGACGATCCGGCGTAAGTCGGCTTGCCGTATCCGTTAGTTAAACCGGCCTTGCCAATGCGCCGCAAAATTTTTCCCTATAGCCATTTGCGGCTGCGAGGGCGTCAGTCCTTCTGCCTTTTCCCGCTCGGCAATTCGCTTTTTAGTCATTTCAAATGCGGCCGTAAACGAGCGCGTTTTGTTGAGCGCCTCTTCGAAATAGGCGCGGCCAAAGTCAGTCATGCTGTTGCTGTCATCGCAACCGAAAGAATTCCGGTCCGCACTCGAGGCGGTGATCACTAACGTGTTGTCGTCGCGTAGCGCGGGAATGAAGCCACCGGAATAGCAGGCAGAAACGACAATTACCTTCCATTTGATGGGCGTGGCGGCCAGCGCAGTTTTCAGTCGCTCGGGTGTCAGCTGTGTCAGGTCGAGGCCATCGTGGTTAACCGAGACATAAGCGGGGTCGGTCGATCCATGGCTGGTTACAAACAGGAACAACACATCCTCTTCGGGATCAAGCAATGTGCCCACGCGGTTCAGCGCGATCTGGAGTGCAGTGGTACTGGCGATGGGCACGCCAGCGGTTGACTTGGTGTTGTTGATGAGGACAATCGAGCGACCCCGTGTATCGAACCGGTTATCGAACAGCGCGCGAACCGTATTCACTTCCTTCATGAAGACGTCTTGCCAGCTGTAGCCGGCAAAGCCGACAAAATAGAGGTCGGGTACGTTGGGGCGTTGGGGTTGCAATGTGTTCAGGGTACGTTCCAGCAGACCGGCTTGCTGGTAGAGCAGCGCTTCGTGGCGACCTATGCCGAGCGTTTTTGTTTCAGGTGTTGCCGGGTACCAGGCTTCCTCGCGCGGCAGCAGCCATAATTCTGCGGCCAATAGGGCGACCAGAAATCCACTGATTGCGATCCGTTTCACACGCTTCAGCGGGGCCCACACCGTCACGGCACGCATCAACAGCAGGGCCATCAAGAGAAGCCACCCTAGTACCCAGCCCCACGCCGCTCCCTGGCTCAATTCCAGTGTCTGCCAGGCGCTGCGGCTGGCGTAGCTATAGGCAATCAGCATCGGCGACATGGCGGTTGCCGCCACGGCGTAACCCGGCAACAGCGCTGGCGTACGCGTCCAGAAAGCCAGCAGCGCTGCCAACCCGAGCGTCAGTGTGATGGAGGCCAGCGCATACAAGACATAGCGGGTATTGAAATAACCATCGCCGTCGAGTTCGAGATAAGCCGCCCCCACGCCAAGCCCAAATTCGACGGCGAATAACAGCACCAGCTGGAGTATCGAAACGTGGAAATGGTCAGCGCTGACACGCTGAAATGTCGCGAGTCGAAATCCGGCCAGCAGATTGTGCAATAGCGCGCGCATGGGGCTAATCATGTGAATTGGAGGGTGGGCTGTTATCGGCCGTCGGGCGCGGGGACTGGAGCGAGCGCAAGGCGCGCCACTCATATAACAGCAGACCTGTTCCGATCAGCGCGATGCCGGCCCAGCCCATCGCCGGAATGAATTCGTTATTGAGTGTCTGCCCGAGCAACAAGGCCGTCACGGGGGTGAGCAACATGATCAGCGCCACGCGGCCGGCATCGAGATGTTTGATGATGTAGTAATACAGGGTGAATCCCACCACCGAGCCCAGCACGCCCAGATAAATAATCGCGGCGCTGGCGCGAGGCGTCATGTCGGGTGGAAGCCGGGCCGAGTCGGCAATCATCCAGGCCAGCACAAATAGCGGCGTCGCTACGCTGAGTGAGCCGGTGGTGATCGCCAGCGGCGACGCCCGCAAATTGATCCGCTTGATCCAGACCAAGCCCAGCGCCTGCGTCATCATCCCCACCACCACTGCGACTGTGCCCAGCGTGGCCTGCGTGTCGTCGCCCGGCCATGGCTGTCCGAAGATCAGCCACAAGCCAGTCAGAGCAACCCCCAGCCCTGTCAGGCGCAACGGGGTGAGCGTGCGCTCACTCAGCCACAGTGCGGCGAACACCCCGGTAACCAATGGCGACAATCCGAAGATCACCGAAATCAGCCCCGACGGAATATGTAATGCACCCCAATAAGTGAGCAGCATCGACACGCATAAAGTCAGTCCACTGACGGTGTATAGCTGCCGCGCTGCCATCGTAAAAGGAAAAGCGGTTCGTGTGGCGCGCAACAGCAGCATGCAAATCGCCAGCCCGATCAGCATCCGCGCCATCACCGCAAAACTGAAACTCGCGCCCTGCGCGCTCCATTGAATGCCGAGCGGCGTGGTGGACCAGATGAGGATGACGCCGAGATAGGCGGCAGGGATGGACATGGATTGGGTGAAGTCCAATATGGAATAGGGGGTTATTGTTTTGTGTATTCAGTCTGGAATCTGCGCGTGAACGGAAAAGGTTAAGCCCAAAGCATGCTTTTCAGGGCGTTTCTCTCATCGATCAGCTTAAATCCCAGGCGCTCATACAGGGATGTCACTGGATTGCAATTAATAACCTTTAGGCGCAATCCTTTGTTTTTGCTTTTCGCGGTGGTGTGAATATCGATGATCATGGAAGAACCTATACCGTGGTTCTGGAACGCCGGTAGTAGGTAAATCATGCGTATGTGTAAATCGGTTTTGTCCTCGACGACATGCAAACCACCGGCAAACACGTGCTCTACCTCGATGACTTCGAATTGCGTCAAGGGGTGATGTTTCCAGAACCCTTCACGTTGAATTTTCTCGTCCCATCCCCAGGCCTTGGACACGTACTCGCCTACGGTAAGCCAATAAGCTTCGAAGAGGATTTCCTTTTCGGATTGCAATGCCGGACGCCGACTATAGGAGGCCATAGACGCTACCCGGGTATTTCTTGCAAGCTCTCTGCCGCAATCTCGCGTACATCGGCATCCTCGTCAGTCAGCCGCGCATCCAGCCACGCGCGCGCAGCGGTATCGCCGGTCAGCCCCAGATAATGGCAGGCATCCGCCCGCACTCGCGCATCTTCATGCTGAGAAAGTTCGCCCAGACGCGGCAGTAGCGCGCGCAAGGTGTCGGTGCCGGCAAAGTTTTCCAGCAACACGCCGGCGCCCAACCGCACATTCAGGCTGGCTTCGACATTGCCGACGATGGGCAGCACGGCGGCTAGCAGATCCGCGTCGGCTTCGATCAGGGCTTGCGCGCGGGGTAGCTGACCGACTTTTAACATCATGTGGAAATAATCGGCCATGCCGCTTTCGCTGTCGGCTTTGCTCGCCCAGTCGGCGAGTTCGGTTTTGCTGTGTACGCCAGCGAGCTCGATGCGACCAATGCGCACCCAGGGCACCGTGCGCACGCCGAGTGTCTGCCCCACTTCGGGGTTCTGCTCCAGATTGACCACTTCAAGACGGCCGATCAAGCCCTGTTTTACCAGGTCGGCGAGTGCAGACAGCATCGCCGGGCAATGTGGGCAGGTGGTAGAAATCAGTAGCAGTGCATCGGGTGTGGGCATGGTCATTGGTCAATTGATGTCGCGGCGCGATAATGGGTCGTATGGAATTTACCATTCTCCCTGTTACCCCGTATCAACAAAACTGTTCGCTGGTGTGGGATGCCGATGGCCGCGCGGCCCTGGTCGACCCCGGCGGCGAGGTCGAGCGCCTGCTGGCCGAAGTGGCGCAACGTGGATTGACGCTGGAAAAGATTCTGCTTACCCATGGCCATCTCGATCACGTCGGTGCGGCGGTAGAAATACGTGAACGGTTGGGCATCCCCATCATCGGCCCACAACGCGAAGAACAATTCTGGCTCGACCTGCTGCCGCATCAGGCCGAGCTATTCAACTTTCCGCCCGCAGTGGCTTTTACCCCGGATCAGTGGCTGGATGACGGCGATACGGTCGAAGTCGGCAGCCTGCACTTCGACGTGCTGCATTGCCCCGGTCACACGCCCGGCCATGTGGTGTTTTACCAGCCCGACGCGCAGCTCGCCTTCGTCGGTGATGTGTTGTTCAAGGGCGCGATTGGTCGCACCGATTTTCCGCGGGGCGATCACGCCGCGCTACTGTCGGCGATACGTGAGAAGCTGTTTCCGCTGGGCGACGACGTACGGTTTGTGCCGGGGCACGGCGCGATGTCCACGTTTGGGCACGAGCGCCGCGAGAACCCCTTCGTTGGATTGGCATCAGACTGATATCCCATCCGCAGGTCCGCATCAAACCAGGAGATTGATATGAAGTGCTCGCATGTTCCGTTTGCCCTGTTGTGTTCAGCCCTGCTGTTTTCCAACGCGGTGCGCGCGCAAAACCTCGGCGCGATCGTCACCCCCCCGCCCGAAGCGCCTTCGATCACGCAAGCCGCGAAAGCTGAACTGGCGGCGGTGAACAAACGCGTGCCGCAACTGGACACCCAAGGCTTGCTGGCGCAACTGAAAGCACAACCGACGACAGTGGTGATCGATGTGCGCTCTCCCGCAGAACTCGACCTGTCGGGTTATATCGATGCACCGCTGTTTTTTAATATCGACCGTGGCCTTCTGGAATACCAGATCGAAGCACGTGTACCGGACAAAGCGACGCCCATCGTCGTCTATTGCGGTGTCAGCCAGCGCAGCCCGCTGGCCGCCGACACCCTGACGAAGCTCGGTTACAAGAACGTGAAGAACTACCGCGATGGTTTTTTCAACTGGAAACGCGCCGGTTTGCCGATCCAGCAATTCGACAAGGCGCCCACCTCTTTCCTGTACGACATGCCACAGGAAATCATCCCCGGCGTGTGGTCGGCCATCGGCGCCACCGCACCGGGCACCTACGAAAACTCCGGTCACAACAACAACCTGTCATTCATCATCACCGAAGACGGTGTGCTGGTGGTGAACGCGGGCGACAACTATTTGCTGGCGCAAAGCCTGCACGAGGAAATCAAAAAGCTGACCAAGCAACCGGTGAAATACGTGGTGCTGGAAAACAGCCAGGGCCACGCCATGCTCGGCTCGAAATACTGGAAAGAACAGGGCGCCACTATCATCGCCAACCGCGAAACCGCAGCCTATATGGAGAAAACCGGTTACGACGCGCTGGCCGGAATGCGTGCCCGCGCGCGCGACAAGGCCTTCAAGACCGAGTTCGTCATGCCGGACAAGCTTTACGACGACAAGCTCGAGCTCAAAATGGGCAGCTGGAATTTGCAGATTCTGCATCTCGGTTCTTCGCACAGTCACGGCGACACCATGGTCTGGATCCCCGAGAAAAAACTGGTGATCGCCGGCGACACCGCCTTCCACATCCGCATGCTGCCGATTTTCGACGACGTCGATACGGCCAAGTGGATCCAAACCTGGGACAAGTTTGAAGCGCTCGGCGCGCAGATCGTGGTGCCCGGCCACGGTGGCCCCACGGATATGGCCACGGTGCGCAAGTGGACGCTCGATTACCTGATCTATTTGCGCGCCAAGGTGGCCGAAGTCATCAAGAAAGGCGGCTCGCTCGACGATGCCTACAACATCGATCAAACACCCTATGCGCATCTGCACACCGCCGATCAGTTGATGCGAAGCAACGCGGGGCGGGTGTTCCGTGCAATGGAGTTTGAATAATTCTGGCTTGGGTTAGAGCGGGATCACCGCTTTAACCAGATCGCCTGCCGCATCAGCAGTCGCGTGTTTGTGATCACGACGCGGGTTGTACTCGGCGATTTCCATCGCCACGAAAGATGGATCTCCGCGTAAACGGGTCAGTGCTTCGGCGAGTTCGGCACGTCGGAGTCCACCGGGCACAGGGCTGCCCACCCCCGGTTCTTCAGTGGGGTCGAGCGCATCCAGATCCACGCTCACGCCAAAGCCGGCGGTGCCGTCCCGCACAATGGTCAGCGCTTCATCGAATACCTCGGTCAATCCGCGTCGGCGGATTTCATCCATGTCGAACACCCGCACTCCTAATTGATGGAGCAAGTCGGCTTCGCCCGCCTCGAAACTACGCACCCCGATCAGGCACACATGCTCGGGACGCAGCTTGGCTTCTGCGCCATCGATCGCCGTGAGCGCCGCGTCACCGTAACCCAACAGACACGCCAGCGGCATGCCGTGTATCTGCCCGCTCGGCGAGGTTGCAAACGTGTGGCTGTCCATGTGGGCATCAATCCAGATCAGGCCGAGTGGTCCCTTGTCGGCGAGCGCGTGATGGACGCCGCTCCAGGTACCGATAGCGCAGGAATGGTCGCCGCCCACCACCAGCGGAAAATGCCCTGCGCGCAGCACCGCTTCCACTTTGGAGACCTGTCGATCGCTGAGTAGAGCGACCGCATGTAAGGGTGTGTTCTGTTGCGCGCGGGGCACACGCAGAATCGTGTCCCAGGCGATGCGTTGCAAAGGCGTATCATGAAAAACCTGATAGTGCCGCAGGGCATCCGGCCCTTCGGCACAGGCCGGATCGGGCGCACCGGCGCAACTGGCAACGCCGATGATTCTGATGTTGCGTCGAGTTGAGGGAAGGTCAGGCTTCATGCTGTCAGCCTAGCAGGCAGCGGGGATTGAGCCACAGTTCGACTTAACCCAGCCCTCCCAGGTTCACGTATTTGGTTTCCAGATATTCGTCGATGCCGCTGCGTCCGCCTTCGCGCCCCAAGCCCGACTGCTTGACACCGCCGAATGCAGCCTCGGCAGTGGAAATCACCCCCGCATTGATGCCCACCATGCCGTAGTCGAGCTGTTCGGCCAGGCGCCAGGCGCGGCCGAGGTCGCGGGTGTAGGCATAGGCGGCAAGGCCGTATTCAGTGTCGTTGGCCATGCGGATGACCTCGGCCTCGTCGGCAAAGCGAATCAGCGGCGCCACCGGGCCAAAGGTTTCGTCGCGGCAGATTTTCATGTCGGACGTGCACTGACTCAACACCGTGGGTTGGAAGAACTGCCCACCGAGCGCATGGCGGGTGCCCCCAGTGAGCAGCGTTGCGCCGTGTGCCAATGCATCGGCAATATGTGACTCCACCTTTTCCAGTGCAGCTGGATTGATCAGCGGGCCGACTTCTGCGCCGACCTCAAATCCGTCGCCGACTTTTAGCATCGCAACAGCCGCTGAAAATTTTTCAGCGAAAGCATCGAACACGGCTTCGTGTACGAACACGCGATTGGCACATACACAGGTCTGCCCGCTGTTTCGATACTTGCTGGCAATCGCGCCCGCCACTGCTGCGTCGATATCCGCGTCATCGAACACGATGAAAGGCGCGTTGCCGCCGAGTTCGAGCGACACATGCTTGAGCGTGGAAGCGCACTGCGCGAGCAGTTGTTTGCCGATGGTAGTCGAACCGGTGAACGACACCTTGCGCACCAGTGGGTGCGAAGTCAGCACGCCGCCGATGGTTGCCGCATCGCCGGTCACCACATTTAACACCCCCGGCGGCAGCCCCGCGCGTTGCGCCAGCTCCGCCAGCGCCAGCGCGGTAAACGGCGTTTGTGAAGCAGGCTTTGCCACCACCGTGCAGCCGGCAGCCAGTGCCGCACCGGCCTTGCGCGTCATCATTGCCGCAGGGAAATTCCACGGCGTGATCAGCGCCGCCACGCCGACAGGTTGCTTCAAAGTGAACATGCGCCGGTCTGCCCACGGCGACGGCACCACGTCGCCGTACACCCGCCGCGCCTCCTCGGCGAACCACTCGATAAAACTCGCCGCGTATTCGATTTCACCGCGCGCCTCGGTCAGCGGCTTGCCCTGCTCGCTCACCATGATCATGGCGAGATCATCACGGTGCGCAAGAATCAGGTCGAACCAGCGGCGCAGCAGCTGCGCGCGGATTTTGGCAGGGGTGCTGCGCCAGTTTGGAACTGCAGCATGTGCGGCTTCGATGGCACGTTCAACGTTGGCGGTTGTGCAACGCGGCGCGTGGCCAACAAGTTCAGTATTGGCAGGATTATTGATGGCGAAGCGCGCACCGTCGTCGGCGTCTTGCCATGATCCACCGATCAGTGTCTGCTGTTTAAATAATGTGGGATCGGTGAGCTTTATGCTTGTCATTGCTTATCTGGATTGCCAAGCAGTCTAACGTTCAAGCTCAGCCGACCGCGTAAGCGGGTGAAGCCCGCTATAGTGGGTCGGCTGGAGCGCAGGGTTATGCCTCATTTTCGTGGATCACTTATGTATTGCATGTCCACCAGATTCCAATCACCACTGTTACGGTACAAGCGCATCCCCTTGTTTGGATAGTCGGTGACATCTTGTTGAAGACGCTGCCCCATGACTAAGCAGACTAAGGTTTCGTTGCCATTATTAGTGATGCCGTGTGCCGCTGTGTTTCGAGGTAGGCCGACGAAGTCGCCTTTTTCGAATGGATAGGTATCGCCTTCAACGGTAAGTGTGCCTGTTCCGGAAAGCACATACACGCATTCTTCCTCGTAATGGTGCTTGTGGTACTCGGTTGTTTCCTTTCCCGGCTCAACATAAATAATGTGTACACCGATCTGATTCAGACCAACCGCATCACCCACTGATTTGTTGATGCGCACAGCGTTGGGATTCAGAAAATGAACCTTGCGCTCACCAGCCATTTTCTCAATGTCAGTCGCTTTAAGAAGTAGCCTACGAGTTTCCATAATTTCCCTCGCCAGATTCTGAGGCATAACGTTAATTAGCCATCCTAAATGACGGTTTATAAACCGTCATTCGAGGTTTGGTTTCTAAAAAAAGTCATGATAATCATTTGTTTGCTTTGATTTAGGGCGTCCTAATGACGAATGCAAATACGTCACCTGATGTCTGGTTGGTTTCGGGCTGTAGCTAGCCTGGTTTCAATGTTTAGCCTCTTCCACGAGCACTTCCAGCATGTTAACCAGTGCTTGCCCAGATGAATCTTTCACTGACACATGCTGCACGGTAATGTCGCGTGCCTGGCACGCCGCTTCATCAACTACGGCAGGGCCGGTAACGACGATCCGTATGAGCTTGTGCAGCTGGTCAATGGCCTCAGCATCGATCGCCGTGGCGTGAGTAATGACGGTGGTGGACCAGAACAAGCGCGGGATTAAATCCGGTAGCTCGGTGAAAGGGTATTCGCTCCAGTTGTGCTCGAAGCTGGGAATGGGGAGGTCGTCGTTGGTGAACGCTGCGCGGTCGAGGAAGACAACGCGCTCCTTGAAGCTCACTTGGCGTCACCCACCAGCCGCTCGAGCGCGCGCATGAGGGCGGACGAATCGAGTTCGCTGTCGCCCGCGCCCATCAGTGCATTCATCTGTTGGGCAATGAGCGCAGCACCGGGAAGAGGGGTGGCGGTTTCCTGCGCGTTGTCCATGACGATGGCCATGTCCTTGTGGTGCAGTTTCACCTTGAAGCCGGGCTTGTAGTTGGAGTCGAGCATGCGCTGGCCGTGGACTTCGAGGATGCGACTGCCGGCGAATCCACCGAGTAGCGCTTCGCGCATCTTGACCGGATCGACGCCGTTGCGGCGCGCCAGCAGGATGGCTTCAGCGACACCCTCGAAGGTGAGGCCGACGACAATCTGGTTGCAGCATTTGACGACTTGACCGGCGCCGTGACCGCCGACGTGGACGATGTTTTTGCCGAGCACTTCAAACAGCGGCAGCACTTTTTCGAAGATGGGCGCTTCGCCGCCGACCATGATCGACAGCGTGCCTTCGCGTGCGCCGGTTTCGCCACCGGACACCGGCGCATCGAGCATATGCACGCCGCGTTCGGCCAGCGACGCAGCGATGCGGCGGGTGGCGGCCGGCGCCACGGTGCTCATGTCGACGATGGTGTGGCCGGGCTTGGCGCCATGGACGAGGCCGCGGTCGCCGAAGATGATTTGTTCGACATCGGTGGTGTCGGAAACGACGGTGAACGTGATGTCGGACTCGGCGGCGACTTCGGACGGCGTGCCTTTGCCGAGTGCGCCGGCGACGAGCATGGGTTCGAGGCGGTCGAAGCGGCGACCGTAGACGTAGAGTTGATGCCCGGCGGCCAGCAGGTTCTCCGCCATGGGGCGTCCCATGATGCCACTGCCAATAAATCCGATTTTCATGATGCCAACCCTTTAACCACAACAAGCCAGAATGGCAGCGTAACCAATCCGACCAGCGTTGACCAGCCCATGATGAGCCCTGCCAGACGAGTATCCAGTCCAAAGCGGTCGGCCAGCGCAATCACCATCACCATCGTCGGCATTGCGGCTTCCAGCACGCCGGCTTCTCCCGGTTCGGTGAGCTTGCCCGGCCATGCCAGCGCCACGCCCAGTGCAAGCAACGGCATCAAAGCAAGCTTGATCGATAGTGCGACGAAAACCGCTTTTTGCGGACGCAGATCGTGCCACGGTATGGTCAGGCCCAACACGAACAGCATCAGCGGAATGGTCGGGCTGCCGGCCCAGTGCGCGGCCTCGATCAGCGGGTCGAGCGGCAGGCCGGACAGATTGACCGCCAGCCCGGCGGCAAACCCCCACACCGGCGGCAACTTGAGCCACATGGATAGAAAGGAAGCGCGTTCGGTGTGTTGCCCGCAGCGGAAAGCGATCCACACGCCGAGCGACCACACCAGCGGGGTGGTGGCGAGCATGTCGGCGAAGAAGGGATAACGTGCGCCCGATTTACCGTACACGGTCGTTAGAAAGGGATAGCCAAAAAACAGCACATTGCCGAAACCGGAGGCCAGCATGATTGAGCCACGTGCCGGGTTTGAAAGACCGCGGCCGAGCGGCGTGGCAAACAGCACGAGCGCCGACAACCCCAGGCCGAACAGTGTGGCCAGGCCCAGAATCAGTGGCACCTGCAACAGGCTGAGGTCGACGGTGGCCGCCGCGCCTGCAGCAAAAAACAACATGGGAGCGAAGAAGTTCAGCACCAGCCGGTTGATTTCACCGCGGAGCCCGACAATGGAAATCCCGCTTTGCCAACGCGGCCAGATACCGCCTGCCGCAATGAGTAAAGCCAGGGGCAGCAGCGTTTTCAGCAGCAGTTGCTGGGCGAGATCGGAGGACATGAGTCGAAGTTCAGGCAGACAGGGTGTTTATCATAACGCCCTTGCCAGACGTACAAAGCAATCGCGCTCCTGACGGAGCGCGATTGCTTTGCTACTGAACGCGCGCGTAGCGCAGTTCGTCGGTCAGGTGCGTGAAGAGGGAATGAGGCGGGCGTCGGACTCGTGCGGTTGGGCGGATTCCAGCCAGCGTTTGATCAGGGCAGCATCACCCGCACGTCGGTTAGTGCCTTTCGCGTCGAGCAATACGATGATGACGTCACGGTCGGCCACTTGTGCCTGCATCACCAGACAATGTCCGGCTTCGTTGATGAATCCGGTTTTTGATAGACCAACGTGCCAGTCATCAGCACGGGTGAACCGGTTGGTGTTATTGAAAGCCACCTGGCGATATTGCACGGTTTCATTGCGTTTTTTCTTCAGTACCACGCGTTGAGCGCCCAGGGTGTAGTTACCGGTGGTGCTGATATGACGAATTTCAGGGTAGTTCTGATAGGCGTAACTCACGAGCTTGGCGAGGTCGAGCGCAGTCGAGACGTTGTCGCTCGACAGGCCGGTGGGCTCGACATAGACGGTATTGCTCATATTCAATGCACGCGCCATGCGGTTCATGTTGGCGACAAAGCGGTCGAGACCGCCTTTCGTGGTACGGCCCAAGGCGTGTGCTGCGCGGTTGTCGGAAGCAATCAGCGCCAGATGCAGTAACTGGCCACGCGTGTAGCTTGAGCCGAAAGCCAGACGTGAACCTGTGCCCTTGAGGGTGTCGCGGTCGTCAGACGTGATCGTAATGCGCTCATCAAGCGGCTCGCCGGCATCCAGCACCAGTATTGCAGTCATTAACTTGGTGATCGAAGCGATAGGGGTTTGCAAGGCGGCATTTTTTGATATCAGTGCCTGCCCAGTGGCCTGATCAAATACCAGAACCGATTGCGCACTGAGTTCCGGCATGGGGGCATAGTCGAGCGTCGGCTGCGGCGCGGACATCGTCGCGCTCATCCGGGTACTCAGCTGCAGATTGGTGCGGTCATCCAGCGCAGCAGCGCTTGTGTGTACACACACTAGAATCAATCCGGTCAATGCAGCTTTCATATTCATGGGCTTCAATCTTGAATGGTAAGTAAATGCAACGGCACAAGTAGGGTACTACGGCCATCCGGGCGAAAACTTGAAAACAACAGTTCTGGCTTGAATAAGTGTCGAGAAACCAACTATTTTCCGCTCCGGATTGACTGTTTACCAAAAATCATTATATATAGCAATGACATGCGAGAACTTCCGGATAATTTACTAAAGAAATCGGAGCTAATAAGCTGTCTCTGCGCCCCCGGCGTGGTGGCGGAAGCCCTCGAACACTTGATGCAAGGCGAGTCTGCCCAGGCGGCGTTTGCCGATTGTGTGCGCTGTGATCCCGTGCTGGCATTGCGTTTGCGCGCCTTGCCGTTCGGTTTTACCCTGCAGCCGCATGATTTGCTGCGTGGCTTGTTGCTTGCGGCGCCGGTTGCAGCAGGTGCCGCGCAATCAATGTATGCGGCACGCTGGCGCCAGTCGGTCACCGTGGCGCATCTCGCGCAAGCGCTGGGTACCCGCGCAGGGGTGGTGGATCCTGAAGCCGCCTGGACGGCGGGCTTGAGTCACAACCTCGCTGATTATCTGGATCACGACCTGCCCCCCACGGTTCACGCTGCCGACTGGCTGATCGGGCTGGATGCCGACGGTTGGCTGGCCGATGCCGTGCGCTTTCACGCTGCACCGCTGTCGCGCGGGCGCGCGGCGCATCCATTGGTACGGATTGTTCAGCTGGCATATCAACTCGCTACACGGGTCGATAGCGTGGATAGCGTGGATGTTCGTGCTGCGCTGGCAAACTTGCAGATGGGGGCAGGCGAGGCGGCAGCGATGCTGGCCGAATGCCAGGTGCAGACGCGTCAGCTGGCCTTGCGTTTTGGGGTGGTCGACCAAGTGGCGAAGTCTGATGGCACCGGGTTTGAACGCCTCGCCCGTCTTTATGCCGTGCAGGCCGCGCAGTCAGCATTAAACAGTCACTTTCGCCAGGCAAATGAAGTGACGGAAGTATTTGCCTTGTTGCAGGACAGCCTGCTTGCCTTGTTTGGGGTAGAACGCGCCTGCCTGTTTGCCCCCGCAGCCGATGGCAGCTTGCAGCTCAGCCCGTTAATGTATTTCACACCCGGTCTGGGCGTGTTGGCCATATTGCCGGATGACGGCCATTCGGCGTTGCCACGGGCGTTGGCGCGTAATGCGCCCCAGCGGTTTGAATGTGGCGAGCCTGATTCGGCGCTTGTCGACGAGCAGATTGCGCGTTTGCTGGGGGTCTCGCGCCTGACCTGCCAGCCCATTCAATTACACGACGGCCAGACGGGTGTGCTGGTGGCGGGCGATGCGGCACCGGATTTGAGCCAGTCGCCTCTGTGGCGGTTCACCCTGAGTGAATGTACCGCCGCGTTGCGCCCCAAAGTGGTTGGGGCCATGCCTCCCGTGAGCGCGACGCCTGCTGAACCGCAGGTTCCTGCGGCCAAGAGCGATGACATTCCGCGTGACCGGGTGCGTCGCGCCGTGCATGAAGTCGCCAATCCGCTCACCATCATGCGCAACTACGTCAACTTGCTGTCCGGCCGCTTGGGGACAGATGTATCGATGCAACGTGATCTTGGCATTATCAGCGACGAGATCGAGCGGGTGGCGCGCATCGTGCGCGGCATCACGGTGAACGAAGAGATCGCCATCCCCGACACTGCGCTCGAACTGGTTTCCGTCAACAGTATTGTGTCCGAGCTGGTGCGGATGGCCTTGGGCGCCTTGTTCATGCCCAACAAGATCAATGTGCAAATTGATCTCGATCCCGAGGTGCCGCCACTGCCGTTGCAGAAAGACCTGCTGAAGCAAGTGCTGTTCAACCTGGCCAAAAATGCAGTTGAGGCCATGCAAGGTGGGGGTCATCTCAAGTTCAGCACCCGGATGGTCAATGCGAACGGCCAGCGCCAGATTGAAATTGAAGTAGCCGACACCGGCCCCGGCTTGCCGGCCAAGGTGGCATCGAATTTGTTTGAACCGGTGGCCAGCGAGAAAGGCGGCGATCACGCCGGGCTGGGCCTCAGCATCAGCCGCAGTCTGGTCGAGCGCATGAATGGTCAACTCAGCTGCTCCTCCACCCCCCAAGGTACCTTTTTTCTGATTTGCCTGCCGACTTTGCAGAACGGCCAGGCACCGCTCACAACAACACGCTACGGGTCAATGTAACCCAAGCTCCAAGGAGAAATTCATGGTAGAAAACCCGATTGACACATCGACGCAACACAACATCATCAGCAGCTTCCCGGCTCGTCCTCGAATTCTGGCGGTGGACGACGAGCCGTTGATTTTGGCAGGTCTGTCGCGTTTGCTTGCTGCCAAAAATTATGACGTGGTGATCGCCAACGGTGGCTGCGAAGCCCTGATTGCAATTGGCAAACAGCAATTTGATGTGATTCTGCTCGATCTGGGCATGCCAGACCTGGGCGGCAATGAAGTCTTGCGCTTTGTGGCGGAACGGTGCGCGGAAACGCCCGTAATCGTCGTGTCGGGCGACAGCACCATCGATGCTGCCATCCGTGCGCTTCGGGGCGGCGCGGCCGATTTCGTGCGTAAACCCTATGAGCCTGAAGAACTGCTCCGACGCATCGACAACACGTTGACGCGGCGACGGCTGGAAAAAGAAAACAACCACATCTTGCAACGCCTCCAGCAATCGGAAAAATGGCACCGTTTTCTGGTCAACAGTTCGCCGGACTTCATTTACACCCTGGATTGTGAAGGTCGTTTCACCTTCGTCAACGATCGGGTTGAAAGCCTGATTGGCTATCGACGTGAAGATTTGCTTGGCCAGCATTACAGTCTGGTGATCCACGAAGAGGACATACCGTGCGCCGAGCATGTCTTCAACGAACGTCGATCCGGCGACCGAAATGCGCGTAACATCGAAATTCGTCTTAAGTGCAATCCAGGCATTCGTCGTCCACGTTTGATGAATGGACGCTGCAAGGCTGTCGAACTGACTGCGATGGGCATGTACGACGACGAGGCCCCCAGCCCCTTCGAACGGCGTTTCATCGGCAGCTATGGCGTCGCCAAAGACGTGACCGAACGCAAGCAGGCCGAAGAAACCGTCCACTACCAGGCCTATCATGACCTGCTCACCGGCTTGCCCAACCGGGCCTTGTTCCGTGATCACCTCGGTCTCATGCTGGCGCAGGCCAAACGTACCCAGCAGCCGCTGGCAGTGCTGAGCCTCGACCTTGATCATTTCAAGCTCATCAATGATTCGCTCGGCCACACCATCGGCGACGAACTGTTGCTTGCGGTGGGCGCTCGCCTGCGCCAGTGCCTGCGCGAAGGCGACACCTTGGCACGCCTCGGCGGCGACGAATTTGCCGTGCTGCTTCCGACCCTGGTGTCGCGTAGTGATGTCGATCACATCTGTCGCAAAATCATTCAGGTGCTGTCCAAGCCGGTTTACATCAAAGGCCATGAGATTTACATCTCTGTCAGCATCGGTGCCTGCGTGGCACCCGAAGACGGCGACCTGATCGACGGACTTATCCGCCAGGCTGAAATCGCCATGTATCAGGCCAAGTCGCAAGGTCGCAGTCGGCTGCAGTTCTGGGAGTCGGGCATGCAAGCGCCTTATTCCGAACGCATGACGATCGAATCTGATTTGCGACGTGCGCTGGCGCGCAACGAATTTGTGCTGTTTTATCAGCCGCAAGTGGATACTGCGACCGGCGAAGTTCGTGGATTTGAAGCGCTGCTGCGCTGGTGGCATCCGCAGCGTGGATTGCTGACCCCTGTGGATTTTGTTGCCGTGGCAGAAGAATCCGGCGTTATCGTCCCGATCGGCGATTGGGTGTTGCGCCAGGCTGCGACACAAATGGCCGAATGGCACAAAGCCGGATTGCCGCCGGTGCGGCTGTCAGTCAATATTTCTGCACGCCAGCTCGAAAGCCCCGACTTTGTTGAAGGCGTCTTGCGGGCAGTACAGGTCTATGCACTGGATGGCAATTTGCTTGAGTTGGAGATCACCGAAAGCTTGCTGATGCAGGACTTTGAAGCCAACGCCATCAAGTTGGGGCGGCTTTCAGCCTCGGGGATTCGTCTGGCCATCGACGACTTTGGAACGGGCTACTGTTCATTCAAATACCTGGCACGTTTCCCCATCCACACGCTCAAAATCGACCAATCCTTTATTCAGGACCTCGACCGCGAAGAAAACATCTCCATCGTCAATGCCATGGTGGCCATGGGCCGCGGGATGAACCTCAACGTTATCGCCGAGGGTGTTGAAACCGAAGCCCAGCGTGCTCGCCTGGAACAGATGCAGTGCCACGAAGTGCAAGGCTATTATTACAGCAGCCCGCTTTCAGGCCAGGAAGCAACGACTTTGCTGGGCGAGCATGTGAGAGGGTTTGCCGAGGCAGGAAAACTGGCAGCGAGTTAACCCGGTTCGGTACGGGCCGTTTCTGACAGAAAGGCAAAATAAAACCCCGGAATCAGGTCACTGATCCGGGGTTTTTTCTGTCGCATTGCGTAAGCCGCAATGCGACAGAAAAATGTGATGACAGTCTTAGAATCGAACCAAAGACATGCGGATTTGAAGTGTTGTAATCTGTTGTTTTTGTTGGCACTGTTATCGCCAGTGCCCGCCAACAAACGCTGGTAAGTTTTACTTTGGTCACACTGGGTTTTTTCTCCAACGGCAGTACTCGGCCAGGAAAAAACAGTCGAAACCATCTCATAGATGGTCCGGTTGTCTACTGATAGCAGACCTCCAGCGTTTGTATTCACCCGTACGGATCATCCGCTAACCTCTTATCAAGGCTTCGAAAGCATCCGGCGTTAGCGGCTTCGCGTAGAGGTTTCCCTGTGCGTAATCGCAGCCAGCTGCGGCCAGCAGGCTGCGCTGCCCGTCGGTTTCCACGCCTTCCGCGATAACCTTCAGCCCCAGTTCGTGCGCCATGACGATGATTGCCCTGGACAGGGCCATGTCGTTGGCGTCCGTCTCGATATCGCGCACGAATGAACGGTCGATTTTCAGGTAGTCGATGGGAAACTGCTTGAGATAGGACAGCGCGCTATAGCCGGTGCCGAAATCGTCGATGGCGATCTGGATGCCGGCGTTGCGAAACCATGACAGCTGATCGATGACGTCGGTCTGCGCGTTGAGCAGCAGACCTTCGGTGATTTCGATAATGACGTTCGCACCAGACAGCCCGATATCCTCCAGATGCCTTAGCCACGTTTCAATACGCGTGCGCCCGTCTGCCCGAAACTGCACCGGCGACATGTTGACGCTGATCTGGAAGTCAGCGCCGAATGCACGGCACCAGTCCCTCGCGTGCTGCGCCGATTCCCTGAAAACCCAATCCCCGATCTCGTTGATGAGTCCTGTTTCTTCCGCGAGCGGAATGAAGGCCATCGGATTGACCAGGCCGCGGGTGGGATGCTGCCAGCGCAGCAGCGCCTCGGCCTTGTGAATGCGACCGCTCGATAGCTCAACGATCGGTTGGAAATTTATGAGGAATTGCCGGGCGGCTACCGCTTCGCGCAGGTCGTGGGTAAGTTGCAGGCGGCTCTGTGCGGCTTCCTGCAACGACGCGGTGAAATAGAAGAAGCGATTGCGCCCATGCTTTTTGGCTGCATACATGGCCTGGTCGGCATGCTTCATCAGCGTGTCGATATCTCCGGCGTCGCGCGGGTACAGGGTGATGCCGATACTGGCCGTGACATAGGCCAAATCGTCGCCAAGATGGAAGGGCTCGGCCAGCCTGCTGATGATTTTTTGGGCGACGTCCTCGATGTGCGTGCGGTCCGACAGTTCGCTCAGAATGATGGTGAACTCGTCCCCACCTAGACGGGCGACGGTATCGCCAACGCGGACACAGCTGAGGATGCGTCGAGCCGACTCCTGCAACAGCGTGTCGCCAACGCCATGTCCCAGCGAGTCGTTAACTTCCTTGAATTCGTCGAGATCGATCAGCAGGAGCGCCAGGGGTGCATCGGCACGCCGGGATTTGATGATTTCCTGCTCCAGTCGGTCGAAGAACAGCCGCCTGTTGGGCAACTGCGTCAGCGGATCGAAATTGGCTTGGTGCTGGATGGTTTCTTCCGCTTGCCTGCGTTCACTGATGTCGAGGTAGGTACCGATCACCCGCACGGGAACATTCGCCGCATCGCGAGCGGCCACCATGCCATGCGTCTGAATCCACTTCCAGCTCCCATCCTTGCAGCGCTTTCGATGTTCGTTGGTGAAGGTGTCGCAGGTGCCATCGAAAAGCTTCTGGCGCGCGGCTACCAAGGTGGGCAGCTCATCCGGATGAATGCGCTGCTGCCAGTCGTCCATGCGGGTGCCGATTTCGTCGTCGGCATATCCCAGCATGGCCTTGCAGCGGCTAGAGAGCAAAATCCGGTTGGCCGGAATATCCAGATCCCACACGCCAGCGCCCGTACTGCCCAACGCGAAACGCCAGCGTTCCTCCACGTCCCGCAGCCTGGCATTGATTTCGGCGGTCTCCTGTTTGGAGATGATGAGTTTTCGCACGAGCGGCGCCACCAGCCAGTACAGCAGCAGGATGCCGGCCAGGACCAGCAGTCCCAGCAGTGGCGCGATAACTCTGAGCCGCTGTCTGACAGGGTCGAATAGCTCGTCCTGATCGATCTTCAGCACCATGCCGAGCCCCAGGCTGCCCAACGGGGTGTACGCGGCGACTACATTTTCGTGCCGATAATCCTGTGTGAATACCGTGCCGGTTTTTCCCTCCAGCGCATGGCTCATGGGCAGTGGCTGGCCGCCTATCGTGCGGGCCATGCGCGGGAACACCTGTTGCGACCGGGTGAGCGGGAAGCATTGCATGTCCTTTGCCAGAGGTGCGCAGACAGCAAGCTCCGCCGTATGTCCGAGCGTGCCCGCTTCGGCGATGGTGCGCGTCAGTTGTGGCAGGGCGGATTCGGTCCTTGCTATACCGATGCGGATTCCTTTTTCGTCCATCACGTCCCGAACAACCAACAGGATCAGTTGCCCATCCCACAACAGGCGTGCACCGGCTTGTGTGTTGAGAGGCACGCTGAGTGTCGGATTTTTCGTCAGCCGGCCTGCGCGCGCGATTTCATTGTTGTGTGTGTCATAAAAGGAGACGCCGGTTAATCCTGCTGGCAAAAATGAATCCGCGATCTTCTGCAAGGCATGCCGGCTGGCGTCGTTGCCCGACTCCGCCTTGAGTTGCTGCAGGTTGAGGATCACGAAAGGTCGGGTGGATACCGTCAGTGCATCGATCACGCCGGCGTTGATTTCGCTTTCGAACAGGCGCCGGCCGCTCTGTAGTGAGGCTTCCAGGCTTCTGACGAGAATGGACTCCACTTGTCGCTGCATGACGGCATATACGCCGATACCCGAGGCGAGGGTCAGGGTAACCAGAATGAGGCCCCCGATAATGCTGATGCGGTGACTTTCGTACTGCCGGTCCAAACGAGTCCTCTCCCCGATCTCGCGTCGCGCATGCCGGGACGTGCGCGCACAAGGCATTGTCATTGTGGATGCCGTTTCAGGGCAACAACTTACCACGCATTCCGGTAAGCCCGGTTCATCATTCTCCGACTACTGACCAGATTCCTGAATGCAGATTCTTGGATGATTGCTTGCGCTACATGATTGGGTGTTCAGCGGGTAAGCCATGGCAGGCCGCTTTGGGTCAGTTTGAGTCATTGAAAGCAGTTGCCAGATACTTGGCACGTGCAATGCCAATCACTTGATTTATAAGAACCAATTACGGGTTCCAGTAACTAAGCCTGTCTGCATGGCGTACTAGGCTAAGATAAAAACTGGAGGTGGGAGATGCCCGTTTTTCCAAAGCCCAAGTTTGCCTTTGAATACGATCTAAAAGCCGAGATTGCGCGCATGCGCAAGCACAAGAAAGCACGCGCCATACCAAAGCGCCAACAAGGCAAGCTGCTTGTAGCCACTTGGAATATTGCGAACCTTGGCGCTCAGGCTCGACGTAATCAAGACCTATCAATCATTGCCGAGGTAGTGAGTTGGTTCGACGTCGTTGCTGTTCAAGAATGCCGCGAAAACTTTGGCGATCTGTTCGATATTCACAACAAGCTCCCAAAGTCTTATCGCGTCCTCATGTCTGATGCATCGGGTAATAACGAACGGATGACATTTCTTTATAACAGCAAGAAGCTGACCATTCTGGAGGAAGTCGGCGAGATCGCTTTCCCACCCTCTCGATTAAAATCGATCAAGCTTCCGGGAATAAAGGCTCAGTTCAATGGGTTTGACCGTACGCCCTATCTAGCGGCGTTTTCAGTAGGCGACACCTCCTTGATGCTCGTGAATGTCCACCTGTTCTACGGTGACAAAAATCCAGCATCAATGGCGCGCCGGTCATTAGAGACATTTGCAGTGGCCAAGTGGGCGGACTTGAGAAAAAAGAGTCGGTACTCTTTCACACGTGAGCTGTTGGCGCTTGGTGATTTCAACATGCCGAAATGCGAGCCTGGTGATCCGATTTATCAGGCCTTAACGAAACTGGGTCTTGAGCTCCCGGAGCACTCAACCCAAATTGCCTCAAGTATCAGTAGTGACGCCAACTATGATCAGATCGCCTTTTTTCCTGAAACGTCACAGAACCACTTCACGGGGTTGAAGGGCGTGTTTGATTACGATGCAGCGATTTTTCCTGATCTATGGGAGCAAGGAAACAACCAGAAGAACTTCAAGGCCTATTTGCGTTACTACATATCTGACCACCGTCCTATGTGGATTCAGTTGACGATCTAATTGCAATTGGCCTCGGCTGAGTAGACAAACTGGAGCCTCTTGCGCCCCCCGGAGCTATCCCGAATCCTAGGCGGCCCATGCAGACCCGGAAAAGCATAAAAGCCATCCAGAAGGATGGCCTTAGTGCTTGCTTTGTCTGGCTCCTCAACCTGGGCTCGAACCAAGGACCTGCGGATTAATAGTACGGCTAGCGTGATCTTTGGGCCGAACCTATGCAGAACCTTTGCGGTGGTTTGGTCGGCAGGAAGCTTGCAGAAGTATTTCAAGCAAGACGGATCATAAGGCACATTGTCCTGTACTTCCCCGGGGTTACGCTTTACGTGCGCTAGAAAGCAAAAAGGCCACCCCGAAAGGTGACCTAAGTGCTTTAATCTGTTGGTGGCCAGTCTCGGAATCGAACCAAGGACACGCGGATTTTCAATGGCCTTTTGGGCAAAATCCACGCTGCAGCCATACGCAAAACACAACAATATCAACTGGTTGTCCGCACACATCCGCAGTCAAGCGCAGTCGATGCCTGATAAAAGTGTCAGAAAAGTGACAGACTTTTACTGAAATTATTCTAGCACCGGGGGTCGGGTAGCGTGCGCCAGAATGGGGTCGATTGCTTGAATAGGCTTGTTTGCAGAATTTTCGAAATTTGATGATGGTTCGCAGCGGCGTGTGACCAGCCCTCGATTTACAGCACTGCTGCAACCCCCTTGTTTCCAAGCCTAGCGGCAATGTCCTTCGCCGTGAATCCGTCAGAGTCCTGCAGATTTCCATCAGCACCGTGCCCAAGCAGCGCTTGCGCTGCATCCGCTCTGTCATGGATTGCAGCTTTCATCAAAGCAGTGATGCCATGTTCAGTCGTTGCGTTTATGTCTGCGCCTGCATCAAGGAGCAGATGCAGCATCTCAACGTCGCCGTAGGTTGCGGCACGCATCAATGGTGTGTTTCCTTGATAGTCGCGGCAGTCCGGGAACGCCCCCTTGTCCAAGGTCGCAAAAGCCAGTTTTATGTCGCCAGCCGAAGCTGCATGCAGTAGCAACTGGTCTGGGTTGATTAGTTCAGATTCGTGTTGAGCCATGATGCTCTTTTAACTAGTTAGGCCTGCTCACATCTTTTGGTGAATCAGTACAAGGTAAATTTTTCCCAGTGTACTGGACTCTTCGGGAGTTCAAGCGCATGAGCCTATTGAAACCGATTTTCGGTTGGAAAGATTAGTTCAGCGGCCGATTTTTCTGTCCGATTAGCCTTCCTTGTCTTTTCCCTTCCAACCTAGGCCTGTGCCTTGGCAGCATGCGCGCAAGGCCTGTACGTGTAGATACTCTCGTCATTTCCAAGGCACAACCCCGCAAGTGTCTGTAACGGTGAACTCCTCATAACTACTTGCTCTTGCAAGATAGCGACAGTGCCATGCATAGAACAGGTGGCCTTTGGAATCTCCAGCTAGATACGCCAAACCGGCAGCGGTCAGCCTCAGGTACGTGCCCACTCTCGGCCGGATTTCCTTGGGATGACTCGGGTACCAGTTTGTATTCCAGTAGCCATAGTGTCCAAGCGTAAGACAATCCGCCTGGAACTGAAGTAGCTCACCCCAAGGCTCGGCCGCCACCGTTGCTCCGTGGATGGGAAGAATAGGCGCAAAAAGCCCCCTTGTGACCAAGTCGGCTTGGATGTAGCCGTATCTGCTTGGGTGAGTCCTGCACGCGAGAGGGCGGAATCCGGAGGCGGCATCGGGCAGATTACCGTGCTCCGGCACAACAAACTTCGACCCGCAACTCAGGCCTGAGCCGTACAGGGTCCCCGCGTAGATATTCGCCGCATCTTCATGCCGAAGCGATGCGGGCCAAACAGAACTCGGCCCCCACCACAAGGCGAGCGTCGTATCTACTTGCTCATCGTTACTGATGAATGTTGTCCACGACATGGCCCCTACTGCGCCATCACCTGCTGCCGCAGTCAGAGCGTCTCGAACAAACTCTCCCAGTTGATGTTCTCCCGTCGCCGGCAAGGATGAAGGGAATACAGCGCTGGGGGGCAGACTGGCCAGCCACGCTGTCGACGGGTCGAGAGGAAGAGTCACGAGAGAAAGCCTCTCGGCGATGGCTTGGGGTAGCCCCCAATGTTCTTGCGCCACCAGGAGTGTCCTGAGGTACGCAGAACGTGCACGAGCGCTTAGTTGTGTAAAGAATTGGCCGGTGCTTTGTTCCCGCGGCGATTCCAGGAAGAAATCAATTGTCTGTCCCTGAAAGGAAACGCGTTGCTTGCTTGCGTGCCACTCGAAAGCAAACTGCTGCTGAAGTGGTTCCCATAGTCGTACTTCAATGTCACTAAGGGCGCTCCGCAATATCCGGGGGAAGTGGACTCCTTCAGCCGCGATGAAATCTTGGGTTGGTTCGAAGTCGACGGGCGTGACTTCTGATTGTGCCGAGTATTTGCCCAAGACTATGGTGTTGGCGCATGTCTCACGAAGCACGAGGTCGGACAATGGCGAGCGCGCCATGATGCGCTCGCCAAGTTGCGCCGGTGGTACGTATTCCTTGCTCTTCGATTTTGCCAGCCAGAATACAAGAAGAACTTCGACTGCCTCTGTTTCGAACTGTCGAAGGGATAGGTCATTGAGCAGAGCTTGCTCCGTTTGATTTCTAGTCTGCTCGCCCAGGATTAATTGGGCCAGTTCCTGCATGACCCACCATCGAACGGATGGAACCGGCCAGCGCAAGCGGGCAATGAGAAGACTCAACTCGTCCATGTTGGCTGTCTGAGCACAAGACTGCTGGTCTCAGCAACGATGCAGTCCACCATCGCTTGGGCGAGCGCAACAGCCTCGACAGTCCGCCCAATCTTCACCAGGAAGAAGACGAGCTTTTCACCCGGAACGACGATGGAGCTTGGATTGTCTCGCGTCATCAACTGGTTCTTGGTTGACTTGGCGATGAACTCATCTGCGCGAGAGGCAAAATGTCGGGCCACCATGTTCAGCCGCGCCTCAGAGTCCTCTACGCTCTCGAAGTAAGCCCCCCAGCCAAAGTTGGCGATTTGCGCCTTGACCGCAATCTCGAACGTTGAGTCGTTTGCTCCGTTCAACTCGAGAGAGAGCGCCAAGAGTCGGTCCAGCACATAGTGACAGTCAGAGCGGTATTCCCCGTCCCGGAGCGCAATCGGTCGAAGGGCTCGTAGTAGGGCGGAACCCCTGCCTTTCGCCTTCCAGTAGTCAAACCAGCGAACGAGGAAGTCACGACCGAACACTCCGCTGTCTCTTAGGTCGGTGAGGAGCTGCTGGAACCGGAGAGGCGGATATTCCTCAGGTTTGCCAAGGAAAGATTGAGATGGCGTCAAAGACGAGGTGCTATCACTCGTCACAGCAACCGTGTCTGAGGCCGCCCCCACGAATGAGGCTGCGGAAGCCGCGATGGATTTTTCTAAAGGGCTTGCATCCTTGCTCTCGCGGTACTCGTCTTCGGACAGGCCCGTGCGAGTCAGGGCTGTGAGTTCTGGGGTGGCTTCGCTGGCGCTTCGAAGGAAATGTTTCATGCAAATCTGGGCGTCAGACCAGTCTCCTAACGCAACATGCTCAGAGTACAGTTCAACCATGGCTGGCCTGTCTAGCTTGGCAAGCAGCTTGGCTGCATACCCTGGAATATGGCGTGTTCCGCTCCCATCCGTATACTCGGTCACGTTCGCAATCTGTGGGGCCAGGGTACTCAATAGTCTTCTGGCGCTCGTGGGGTCGGCATCCGCCAAGTACTCAATGGCAGTAAGCGCGGAATCAAGCGCACTATCTTTGCGGTGCCCATAGCCAATGGTGATGTCCCAGGCAAGCCTGCATAGACGCCGCGCCTCATCCAACTCACCATGCATGCGTGCCATCTCACACAAAGTCACGAGGCCATCCGCAATCACACTTGTCTCTTGGAGCTCGGTAAGTAGCCGGACGCACTCAACGCTGAGGACGTCACGGGCCGCCTCGCTCGAGAGCACAAGGAGTCGAACATCAAGCAGCTTCTCTGGGAGGTTTGGCTGTGAGAACCAATGCGACTGTCTTGCGGTGTTCAGTGCTGCCAGGCTAACAGTCTTGTCTCCGCCAAACGTGGAGCTCAGAAAATGAAGGTCGATGGCTACCTCAACAAGCGCTTTGCGGAAATCTCGGTACACCTGGGCGTTCTGGTAGGAGCAGCGTGTAGGTGCTTTGATTTCACTAAAGTGTTCGAAGATTGCCTCGAAGGGGACAGGAGCGTGGCTGCGAAGTGAATCGGCCACGCGCGCTGCAAAGCTCTCAAGGTGGGTTAGATACTCTGCCAAGTTTTCTCGGTCAGAAAACTCAGGTGCAGGTAGCCACGAGAAATCTCCCTCGGCGTACAGTTCGACAGCAAGCGACTTCATGAACCAGTCAGTTACTAGCTTGCTGAAGCGGCGTTGCTGAGCGACCCAGTCGACAGAACTCGCAAATCCGATATGGAGCGGTCGGCTGGGCAGCGATGCCATCGGTGCGCCCCAAATCCAGCCAAAGATGGCGGCCATGGAGCTATGAACGAAGCCCCTGAACTCGGACCATGCTACTAGATTGGCGCCGCTTGCTGCGGCAAGCCGGGTTGCAGAGGTCTCCAAAACTTCTGCGCGAGGTGGGGAATGAGTCACCTCCCGTATGGACATGAGGGCGGTGAGGTCTCCCGTCTCCACTAAACCTAAGCAAAGCTCTTTCGCCATGACGGGGGGCCGCTTGTCAAAAAGAACGTTCGAGACTTCGTTGTCACAATCGAACGCCCGACTCAACGCCAAGGCGCGAGCCAGCCGTGCGGCCTCGGTGTATGTCTCTCTTTGGTGCCTTCCGCTTTGGAACTTCAACTCTGTGTTCCAGCGTTGGCGTGCGTAGTTCACCACATCATAAGCCTGCTGGTCTTTCCCGCGGCGGTACAAGGCGATTCCCAGGTTCGTGAGCTGAGAAGTCGATAACTCATGTCGGGATACCCGGGCGTCTTGAACAACACTGTCGTCTTGGGACAAGGCCCAGGCCTGCTGCATGAGCCGCGGGGCATCGTCGAGTTGAAATTCAGGACCGTTGAGTAGCCGCGTCTTTAAGGAGCGATGCTGGTAAGTCTCTGCGTAGTTCAGAAGCGAGAACGCTGACACCTCTGCCTCGGTCAACATGCGAACAAACGTCTGCGCAGGGTACCCCTCTGTGAGTCGGTCGAGAATCCAGTCTCTGGTTACCCCTGTTCGAAGAGATGTTGCGTCCCCCATATTGGCTTGTACCGACCACAGCCAGCTGTTTCGCAACACCGGAGCCGCTGAGGTCATGAGCCACTGCGCTGCTTGTGGCAAAAGCAACTTGACCTGAGAGACGTGGTCTGACTGCTCGCTAACAAAGACGATAAGGCTTTGGTGAAATGGACTCAGCCCAGTCTCTGTCTCGTACAGAAGATGTTCAACGCCTTTGGTGGATAGCCCTCTTGCTCCTGGTTGCGACATCTCCGTAAAGGCATGCTCTGGCCAGCGAAATGGCAGGCCACACATAAGGTGGAGCACATCCTTCTGTTCGTAGCTCAGTGCGCTCCAGAGTTCACCGTAATACGCCCTGATGTCCTCGCCCGGACAGGTGGGGAGCTGTTCGATGTGGTAAGTGGTCGGTTGGCTTGTTGCATGTAGCAGGGCCTCTACCGAGTAGATGAGGTGTAGTGGATGTCCAAGGGTAAGCTCGAAGAGTGCCTTGGCTTGGTCAGCGAGTTCATCGCTGATGGCACTGGGGCTAAGTTGCCACCGGCCGCTCATGACCTGACGATGCAGGTAGCCATAAACAGCATGGCCAGTCATTCGCGGAAGCTCAAGCCAATTCGCACGTGGGCATTCGGTCAAGAGGCGTTGCGGCAGCTTTGCGTCCTCTACAGGCTGCGTGCCTACGAGGAGAACGACATTTGGTGGAAGGGGAAGCAGTTGCTTGAAGACATCGTCAAGAGGACGCTTGTCGCCATAGTTGTCTCGCCAAACATGGTCAAGACCGTCAACGACCACGACGAATGGAACTCTGGTCATCGCGTAGTGGTCTCCGCATGCAGCGAGTGCTTGGCTCAACTGCTCCGACTTGTCGGTTGGGGCGTTCGCGTCACTATGTTCTCGCTCGATTTGGCCAAGTAGAGACAGGGCCACCAAGTAAGGCGATAAGCGGTCAGCAGTCCTGTCATGGAGTGACAGAAAGTAGTGATGCCTGACGAAGGGGATGGAGTCGCTCGCAAGGCACTCGCACAGGTGGCTTAAGTAGGTGCTTTTGCCTCTTCCCGGTGGTCCAACGAGGGTGTAGACACCACCCGAACTGGATTTCAGCGTCTGCAGCAGCCCCTCATGAAAGGCTTGGTCTGGCACTTCGTATCCCGCAGGCACTTCGAAGTCCTCGGGCATCGGAGATGGTCTGGCGGGAGACAGAAGCCCTCGCAGAACGTCAAGCGTTATCCAGCCATCTGGGGGAGGGTCATTCTTGAAGTTTGCCCAGTTCGGCGCCCTGCCGAGCAGGCGCTCAATCCCATTTTGGTCGTATGCACCGGCTAGTCGCGCGCGGATGTCGCTCTCAAGGCTGTTGTAGCTGCGCTCGCTGTGCCGAATCTTGAGGGCGGCAAAAAACTTGCGTGCCTCATCCGGGCCCCCCAATTGCGCATCGAGGGTTCGCTGGACTTCTGGCTTCGCGAGGTCGTAGTCTAAGGTCTCGCCTCGAAGGCATGTGGCAACGGCGCGGTCAGGTGCACGATTGGTAATGAGGCAGGCTTCCCCGAGCTGACTCGGTGGAATCTTGCGGAGGGCTTCCGCCCACTTTTGAACCAATGACCGTGATGATTTGGTGCTTGTGCCTGTCAGCCACTCCCAGTCCAAAAAATACTCACCGGCGGCTTCCGGGGGTGTGTATTTGACCTGCCAGTAGTCGAATTTGCCGTCTGGCCGTAATGCAATGAGGTCGTCTAGGCCTTGAGGACCGACTGAGCGGTCGTCGCATTCGAACTTGACCTGAGTGTACAGGGTAGGGGAGTACAGCCAGTCCACAAGAATGTGGACACCGCGCAAGGTTTGATAGCGGTAGCCCGCGTAGGGTGTAGCAGAGCTCTTTACGTATTCGTTCGGCATGGCCGTGGCACGAGGAATTGGTTTTAGTCTTCTATGAGCTGCACTTCCTCCAAGCGGAGGCCGAGCCCGGCAATATCGAAAGTATGCGGTATCTGATGCCCGGTTGCTATCGGACGATTCCGGCTCGACGTGTGTTGCCTCATGACGGATGTTCGCATGAACTGACGGACACCAAGCAACTGGCCCTTGCGGGCAGATTTGGATGCCAATTTACTCATTCGGCCACGGCCTGCGCTTTGGCTTCATGAAGTTGATTTGAGCGCAAAGAAAGTCGACGGCGCAACTTGCGAATCGTCTGTTCCGCGGTCTTCAATTCATGCTCCCATATTCGCATGACGCTCCAACCCTTGCACCGAAAGGCTGCGTTTACGGCTTTATCACGGACGACATTCGAATCCAGCTTTGTAGCCCAAAATTCCGCGTTGTTCTTTGGGACCGTCTGATGCAGAGGGCATCGATGCCAGAAGCAACCGTCGACAAACACGACGAGCCTTTCTTTTCTGAAAGTGAAATCAGGGCGAATCGCGCTCGGTCGTCGTTTACCTGATGTTACCTCGTGTCCTGTGCGCTGCAGGTCCAACTTGAAGACGACATGACGACGCCACCCAGTGATACCTGCCTTGCGCATGGCGTTGGCTAGCAGCAGTTCGGTACTCTTGTTGCCTCTTCCCCGGATGGCTGACATGACCTCCGAACGTTTTTCCGGGGTGAACACGTCTACCATGGGGGCATCTATTCGGCAGGATAGAAGTCGCGGAGGAGAGACTTCGCAGCTTCGGCTGTAGTGGCAAGACGCCAAGCGTCGGCGCCGCTAAGATTCAGTTCGTAGGCCACTGAATCGATGCCTGATGATAGCGGTGCTTTCAGGCTGGAAGGCACGAGTCGTGGGAAGCCCTCCTCCACACGGTACAGCGCTTCAGCTCGCACCCTGAATTTTAGTTTCGCATACTCACGTGCGACATCATCCATATAACCGGCAGCGTACAGGCACGAATCAAAACGTGACAAGGCGTTGTAATCCTCGGTGAGACTTTGGCGTATATATTCGATGATGTCTGGAAGACAGTCTGTGGCACTGGCCTCATCGCGCACGGCAATGCTCATCAACAGCAGGGAGCCCCCTGCTGGCTGCTCAAGCTGCTCCAATCCGTTTATCTGGTGTGCCCCATCGTTGCGCCCTGAGGTTTTGACCTCGATTCCAATCATCCGGGCCTCGAAGTCGTGCCTCGCTCCAAAGGGGCCACGCCACATTCCAACAGCGTTCGATAAACCGATGCTTGGGCTAAGCCATCGGGAAAGGAACCATAGTTCGCCGAACAGGCCAAGTTGTTCTTCTCGACTGAGGAGCCCTTGGCTGACACCGGACCAAAAGCGACGCCACTTTGCAAGAACGTTCTGGACAAGGGCCACCCGTCCAATGCTTGCCCCCTTATCAAGGGCATCGGCTATCTCTGCGACGATGACATCCAGCGCTGCGTAGCCTTGCGGTTCAAGGCACGCCACATTGACGAATGTTCGTAGCTGGCCACCATCGACCTTCATCTCGATGGTCTGTACCCCGATGCCACGGCTTGTGCGTTCAGACAGCTCGCTTGGTTCGCCGGCTGGAATTTCAACAAGAACGTGCCGCTTGTCCGACGAGTCGATGCCGATGAAAAGGTCGCTGCGGCGCCTTGGCATGGCTAGTCGAACCGTCAGCCTTTCGCCACTTGGCAGTTGGTTTTCAAGGAGGTCCCAGCGCAGAGAGTCGCTGCCGTCTTTTAGTTGACCGGTCGCCATCGCGCTGTCCCTTCAAGGTAGGCTTCGATAGGCTGCACACTGTTCGTCATAGGGAACGACAACGCAAGGCCGATGAGGTCGCGCGCCAGCGGGCCATCTGGATTCGCATAAAGCAGCTCGCGTTTGCTAGAGAGCTTGTCGCAGCCTGAGTATTTGCTGATGGGATACAGCAACAATAACCCGCATCTCGAAGACCTTGAGAAGCGGGCCGCACGATTTGGGTCTTTCGCTTCACCGGAAGTCAGTTTACGTTCCATCTCATGCAGCTCATCCTCTGAAAGGCCAAAAGCCTCGTCTCCAGCAGTTGTGATGACCCCTAATGAGTTGGTTCCTTTGAGTCTGGTTCGACCGATATTCCAAACAGCGTCTTCGCCAGAAGGTAGCCAGGTCGCAGTACCAAGAACGTCTGATTTTTCGTCGCGTCCCCTGACCATGATGGTCCAGTTGACAAGTTCTCCTTCTATGTTCTGCCTTTCAATCCATGCGGCAATAAGTTCGGGCGAGAGATTGTTGGCCAAGGCGCCAACCTGGAATTCGCGCAAATATGCAGCCACATCGGCCGCAGAAACGTCGAGCCATATTGGCCCGAATTTCTCCCTGCTGGAGCTTTCTCCAAGCGAGGAAAGGAATCCCATGGTGGTGATGCGATTCTGTTCGCACAGCGTCGCAAGCCCCTCTTCATCCTCCAGCGGGAATTTGAAGGTCTGTTCTAACTGTCCCGCGTAGGACTGGCTGACGGTAATCGTGCCAGCTGAGCGACGCTTGAGCGGACTGGTGACCTGCATTGTCGGATGCTGGAGGATGCGCATGCCAACATCGGCGGGTTTGAGCTCTGGATTCTGCTCATAGACCTGCATGTCCTGACGTAGGCGGTGCTCGACGAGGGCCAAGTCTGCGAACCAGCCCGCCAGTACTCTGGTTGTATAGATACGTGTCAGGTCTTCATAGCCACCACGATACCCATACCAGCGGGCCATCTGTTGGAGGGTGTCGTACTGGGGGGAGCGCCTCGCAAAATAACTGACGAGAAGCCCCTCGAGTGTCAGTCCACGGGAGAGTCGATTTCCGCCGACCGCGATAGCCTTGAGTTCCGGCTCGCGCTCATAGTCGAGAACTTCGCCTGCGTCACTGTTGATTTCGCGAACAACGACCAACTCGAAGAATGGACCGATATGCGGTTCAATCGCTTCGAAGCCAATCTCTCGTTCGCTGGAAACTCCAATTGTCGTGGGTATGAAGTCTCTGTCCCACAAGTTTTTCAGCTTGTCGTAGATGCCACTTTTCCGGTCGTAGCGCCACTCGTCTTTAAGGGCACGAAAGGCCTGCTCGATGAGAATCTTGCTAGGCCCTTGGTCGGCAATCCGTTGGCTTGTGTGCACAAGCATAGTGCAGGGGGCCTTTGGATTCCCGCGTTGTGCTCTTGCTGCCCCACCCAGCACGAATGAAAGGAGGGCATTTTCAACAGAGGGTGTGAGCTCGTTGTCCTTTACAAATCGAGACACTTCCTCCGGGTCAATAATGCGGAGCACATCGATGCCATCGACCTGGTCATTATCAATAGGGTCAAATCGTCCAAAGAACTCCTCTGTTCCGAAATAGCCGCGTGGTTTGGGGAGGTCAATGAAGAAATCCTTGGGATAGAGGTCTGCCCCGACTGTCCCATCGTATGTGTCATGTGGGATGAGGATGTTTGCAAACGGTGTTGCTGTGTAGGCGACATAGGCCCGTCGTGAGAACATCGAGAGCAGCTCCCGGATTAGACCGTTTATGACTGCAGGAGGCTCGTAGTCTGGGTTGTCAGCAATAAACTCATCTTGCGTCTGATAACTGCCACGTGTGTCGACGCTCGCCTGGTCAGCTTCATCGTCGATGAAAAGTGCTGGCAGGTTGGCGCGGATATTTACCGGCGCTGATTGCAGCCAAGCTCTGAGGCGGCGCAATACCGGCCCATTTTTCTTGACTACCAGAAGTACAGGCTGTGACCCTTGTAAGGCTGCATGGTTGGCCCGCCCTGGATGAAAGTCACCATCGAGCTCGTCGGTGGTGAACTGATGCCACTGTAGGCCCACAGGTGGCATTCGAACTGCGCCAAGGGGGTTGTTTGGATAGCCTGTCAGTTCGCGGTTCAGCCGAATCTGTGTCTGCCGTCGCAGTCCGTTGTCGATGCCAGACAACACGACAATAAGGCGGTAGCCAGCATCTGCTGCCTTTGCGATTAGTGCAGTGAAGTTGGCCGTCTTTCCGCTCTGTACATATCCAAGTACAAGCCCTCGAATATCGAACTCGCTTTTCTCCGGGGGCTCAAGCTCACGCAAAATGCGGTCGGAGACGTCGTCAAGTGATAGCACCGTGTCTCGAGGCCAACCTTTTACTCCAAGCAGGTGGTTTCTGAGGGTTGGCCAGTAGTACCAGTTTGTGCGGTCAATTCCAGCAAGCCAGTCCTCCCGCCCTCGCGCTGCAGACAGCACGCGAGCGGGCTCGAAGGTACGGTTGCTTTCCTCGTCGAGCTGCTCCTTGACCCATGCTCGCAAATCCTCAGGTATGAGGGGGTTCTCCAGTACGGCTTCCCTTGGGTGGCCGAGGTCTAGGAGAGCTCTGGCCGTGCGCAGTACCTGCCCTTGCTGTACGGTGGGTTGCGTCATCAGGTCAGGTTCCGTAGGTTGAGCGCGCTCTGGCTATTACTCTTTGAACAATTGGAAGCTCATCGGGAAGGGAAATCCGTTCCAGCAGAAGCCCTACATCTTCAAGGCTGACTGAAATTGAGGAACCATTGCCAGGATTAGCTGAATTGACGACCGGTAGTGACGAGTCCGTAATGTCTGCTGACCCCGGTGCCCCATTGGAGCGAGCAGTAGGTGCGGATGATGGGCTGGGTGAGGAGGTTCTCGTTGTTGGGTTGGTACGACCTGATGAAGTCGCTGGCTTCTCACCGGTTCGGTAGGCCGAATTTGCAAGCCGGAACACTGGGGCAAGGGCTTTAGAGACATCGTCCCGAATAGAAGCGGGCAGGTTGACCCGCATTTTCGGCACATTGATTTTGAATGCTTCGTCAAGCCGAGGGCTGAAATTCAAAGCCACCCTGGCTAGCTTGAGGTGCTCGTCGAGGGTGCGGATGCCACTCCATCCGCCACTTTGAATCATTCGGTCCGCACGATAAATATAAAAGCCCTGCTGTAGATTCCACTTGCGAGGACCCGACGCACGAGCATGAGCTTCAGGGCTGGAAAATTTGGACTGTGCAGGCAAAACAAACGGCTCGAGAATTACGTCGGTTTTCGCATTTTCACTTTCGACGCGGATTGCAACATCATCCAGTTTTTGCGTTGCAGCCTCACTACGGGCGAATGGGTCCCATGGGACAATTTTGTTATTGTTAAGATAAATTGAAAGCTTCTTCCCCCGCACCTCGCCAGCCAGAAATCGATGAAATACCATGGCAAGATGCTCTTCAAGCTCTCTACACATGACCATCAGGTGCTTACGAGCATGTTCACCGTCTGGTCTTTTGTATCCCAGAACTCTGTCTAGGCGCTCCCAAATTACAACTGTTCCTGCCGTTTCTTTGAGATGTTCACGAACCTCAGGATGTAGCGCTTGGCTGGCAACAGGGAGGATTTCCCATCGGTTGGTGGCTTCGATGTGGTCGAAGTCCCAGCAGTATGCGTTGATATCCACCCTGTTAGGATTCCAACGGGATGCAACCGTTAATTTTGAGCATTGGCTTAGCGATGCAGTCTTTAGCCCTAGCCCGAATTTCCCGAGGTCCTCGGTGTCGTATTCACGCTCGGCACCATAGCGCATGGCCTCCCGCAAGTCAGAAGCCGTCATCCCTTTTCCGTTGTCAGCAATCTGAACATGCGAATGCTCACCATTCCAGGACACATCAATTCTGACAACACTAGCCTTGGCTTCTATGGAGTTGTCGACAAGGTCCGCCACCGCTGCCGGGAATTCATAGCCCATGTCACGTAGGGACCTAATCAATCTCCTGGCTCCAGGGATTACCTCAACTCCATTCAAACTCATTTTTGTCGTCCTCGTTATTTTTAGGGGCTTAAACCGCACATGCTTTTTGTGTGAGCGCGCCTGCCATGACGGCGGCTGAGCAGTAATACTCGTCTTCGCTAATCTCTCCCGAATCGAACCTTCTACGAGCTTCCTTAGCCACTGGGATGAGTTCCACCGGCCAGCCGCTGCGAACGAAGACCGGCTCAAGTACAAAGCTCACACCTCGCTTTGGCCCGAGGCTTAGCTCATGTCCATTTTCCAGTGCTGCATCAGGATGCAGATTCGGATGGAGAAATCCAACGGCCCACCACGCAGACAAGAATTCATTGCTTGCAAGTGTGGAGATGGGACGTAGATAAAGGGACTCGACAAACTTTTCCAACTGCTTGATTGCTGAGCTTCGCCCCTTCGGAAGCTTGACGGAAAGGTTTGGCGCCATCCGGTCGGATTCGATTGCCGCATTGAAATACTCTGCGATTCCGAGCCCAACTGCTTTCCCAACGAGTGGAGGGACAGCGTTGCCTATCTGGCTGAACGCTGGTGTCCGACTTGCGGGTAATACAAATGTGTCCGGAAAGGACTGGATGCGCGCCGCCTCTCTCGGTGTGAGGGAACGTTGCTGGGTTGGGTGAATAAACATCAAGCCATCTTTTTTGAGATGGGCCACGATGGTCGAGCACAACTCGTCCCGATGCTGCCGGGTGAAGCGGTCCTTGAAGTTCTCCCTGTCGTATGGAAATTCCATACATTCGCCGCGAGCAATTGCTTCCCGGCTATTCTCGCCTTCACGTAGGCGGGCAAAGTCGCGAAGGTCTCGGTCATTGTGAGGCCTTGCCACGTGCCCGGTGAGAGTGGCGGCTGACTCAGCCTTCAGAACATCGTTCGTATACCTTGAGCCGTAGCGAGCAACGTGTGTTTTTCGAGCCCTCTTGTCGTACTTACGTTCAAACTGCTCGTCACCCGCCGCAATCGCTGGGAGGTCTCCAATCGCCTCGCCGAGGGTCACGATGGGCTGCAATCCGTTGAGACCATCTTTGCCAAGATTGTCGTGTGTGTGGCGGATGTATTTCGCCGGGATGAACAGCGGGAGTTCTCGACGCGCACCGATGATTAACTGACGGATGCGCTTTTGGGGCACTCCAAAACGCCATGCCTCGATTTCGTAAGGGATGATGCGATAGCCGAGTTCACGACTTTCGACTTGGACGCGGGTGAAGAATTCCCCTCCTGCAGCGGTCCTCAGGCCAGGCACGTTTTCCATGATGAAAACGCGCGGCTGGTAGTACTTCACATAACGGAGAAACTCGCGGTAGAGCTCGCGCCGTGGGTCATGAACGAGTCTGTCGCCGTGGTTGGCGCCATCAACTTGGCGCGCATGTGAAAATCCCTGGCAGGGTGGCCCTCCGACGATGACATCAATTTTTTCATCGCCAAGTAATTTGTCGAGGTGTTCTGGCCTGAACTGTGTCAGGTCCCGACTTAGAGCTAGTGGGACATGAGGATGGTTAGCCTGGAATGTCTCGATTGCTGCGCTATCAAAGTCTATGGCGGCGCGACATTCAAGGCCGGCCCATTGCAGTCCTAGCGAGAAGCCCCCACACCCCGAAAACAGGTCGATACATGTCAGCGGTCGTGAAGTATTTGCCACTCTATCCCCATTCGATTCTGGCCTCATGTCTGTTTAGTGGATGAGGCTATTATTCAAGGGTCCCAATTCTACTGATTAAATGAGATACCTGTTCAGTCTTGGTAGCCCCAGCATGGTCATGAACTGGCTTCGCCATACAGATATACGGACGAACCTGTCTCACTATGCTTGCGCCGCCGGCTTTCCCTTGCGATACCAAGTTGCACGGCTTAAACCCAGCTCCAACCAAGGTTTTTTATTTTGCTGGGCATGTTCGGCCAGCCAGGTTTCACGGGAGAGTGCTCCCTTGGCCATTCGAACACTCTTCTTTCGTTGGGCCTCACGTTCACGTTTCAGGTCGGATGGGATGATGACGCTCAGCCGTTCAGCCTCATCATCCTTAACATCGAGCTCTTGAAGGATGGTCTCGTGTCTCGGGGTGTATACCGGCGGACATTTTTTTCCCTTATGCTCCACCCATTCTCCTCTCGCCATTAGCCTCATTCTCGCTTTGACGGAGGAGACGGACTGAATGACTCGATACGTGGGCCAATGGGGAGCGAGTTCGCTCGCTAGAGCCATGAACTCACGGTCGAATCTCTCGGCATCAGCCCAGACTGCGACAGCCAGTGCGGAGGCCGCCAGCCATACGATGGTATTGGTCCAGCCCTCTTTGCGTAAATTGACTGGCCGTGCCGCAGCAAGGGCCCGATAATCGTCCACCTGCAACCACGCGAGCCTTGCTGGATTGAATTTCAGTAGGTTGCCAGACGTACGTTGCCCCGACTCAATTACCCGTAGATGGTGCTCAAGTCGAGCCGCCCTTTGCTGTCGTGCCAAGGCGCGCTGCATCCGCAGCATCTGGATTTGCTCACGTGTATATGGGAGCACGCTGTTGGCAAGGCTATCAAAGTCGTACCGAGTGATTTCACCCCAGAACGTCTCTACGTGAACCGGCTCGCAGACGTCGCCCGACTTCGGGTTCCAGGTTCCGGGTAGGCGGAGAATGCGAGAGGCATCACGTGCAGAAGCATCGGCACCTAAGTCGCCAAATGCCTCCACCAACATACGCTGCACCGCAGCCCATCTGGGATAGGCGGATTTTGGTAGCACGTCGATGAGCCACTTGAGTACGAGCCCTCGGCCAGTCCACAATGTAATCGATGGGCGTGGGATGCCATAGGTGAGACAGCGGTCAAGTACTGCGGAAACCGCAGGCTCCCTCCCTAGCCGCTGGAGCCGGAGTGGCGAGTTCTCGTGACGGAGGTCAAGGTCGACCCAACATACCGCGATATGGGCCAGATTGATTTTCTGACGATTTGGGCGAGAAAATGCCCCTTGGGATAACCATATGCTTGTGGTGTTCCAATGGTCACCCGAGCTCAGCTCTACGTGCTGCTGTAGATTGCTCAGCACATGGTGAAGCTCAGAGAGCGGGTACGAGTGCTGGCAATAACCGGCGCCCAAGTCTTTGCCGCGCAGGAACTGGCGTTTTTCTGGGGCTGGCTCGTTGTTAATGCGCTCAATGGCTGCAGCTGCGGCATTACGTCCTGACTTCGTTGACCATCCTAGAGTGAAGTATCCGTTGCGATTTTCGTCGTGATAAAGCCCGCCCTCGATTTCAGGATGGGCGAGCGCAAATAGGGTTGCTGATTGCATGGGGCCGTGTCTCCGGCCCCGACAAGCGGGCTATAAAAATCTATGCTCTCAAATTCCACGAAGTGGAATCACACTATTCGGTTATCGCGTATGTGCCTCCATGGCTAACATCACACGCTACTTGTCCTCTCGTCCCGCACATCGGGACGTTGTTTAGTTCGATTGATTGGGCAATTTTGCGTGGGTGGCTTTTGCTGGCCGCTGACATGGGCAATGCAGGGCATCTACAGCGTGTGGGTTTTTCATCTTGATTGGCTCCAAAATATTTAGGAGTCATGTGTAGCGACCACTCTTCCAACAGTAGGGACGCTGGTGTGTTTTCTTGCGTGGCCCAAGTTCCAGACTATCGTTCACGTGGCGACTATCAATCCGGTCACCATGCCCCGCAGTGCAAAACATCACAAACAGGCGAGCCGCCGCCCCTTCGAATGAGCAGGAAAAGCGAAGTTGATAGGAGAAATGGAAATCGAAGTAGCTATACACGGCTCCAGCATTTTTCAAGAGTTACATATGAGCCAAGATTCCATCCCCTTACTGTTGTCCAAGGCCGTACTTTGCGAGCGCCTAGACATATCTCAACGGACATTGGAGTACATGGTCAACCGCGGTGAGTTCCCTTCCCCTGTTCGCATCGGAAAAAAAGTTTATTGGAGCGATACAGCGGTTCGAAACTGGCAACGCAAATTGTTCGCTTCTCAGGAGGCGTGGGCGCCTTGAATGTCTTGGCGAAAGGAGCGGCCGCCGTTAATGCTGCTTATCTATCTGGTTTTAAAGGAGAATTTCATTCTCTTATAATTGTAAATCGTAGTGTAAACTTGTATAAATATTAGAGACGACAGACGACAATGGGAACCCCCCTCAAAAACCCGCCGGTTTATTTCACAGTTTGCCAAGTTCGTTTCAACGCCATCTTGAAACTCGGTGAATTCTTGCCAAGCATTCAGGAAAACTTACGGCGCGCGGGCTATCCGGCCTATAACGTTCAGAACAGCTTTGTGCTGCAGATGGTTGCGCAACCAAAAAAGTCTGAACCTCCCGTACAGCCTGTGCCCATGCCCCATGAAAGCTTTTTCTTCGGGAATCTCGACAAGACGCATGTGTTCGCTCTGGACTCACAGAGTCTGACGTTGCAGTCGACCAATTACGGTTGCTTCGAAGATTTCTTGGAAGAATTCTTGAAGGGACTACGCATCGTTCATGAGGCCATTCAACTCGCCTTTACCGAGCGGGTCGGCCTGCGCTATCTAGACCGCGTCATGCCCATTTCAGGGGAAGACCTGAGCCTTTATCTCGTTCCGGAAGTGCATGGGGTAAATAGGCATCTGGGGGGGCAACCTATGTATTCATATTCGGAAGCAATGAACCAGATTGGTGATGTCAGGCTGAGGGCTCGAGTAGTCATTCAAAGTGGTGAATTGGCTTTCCCGCCCGACCTCCAGCCTAACGACATGGCAGTGGACAAGCGGTTTGTTGAGTATGTTGGCCCAAGCGCCATCCTTGACAATGATGGGTTTGTTGAAGCCCGCAATAGCTTCACGCTCGAAACAGTTGCCAAGCAGCTTACCGAGATTCACGCCGTGGTTGATGATGCTTTCAAAGCAACCGCGACAAAGCATGCTTTTACTGCTTGGGGCCAAAAATGATAGCTGGCTTTGTTGCGGTTCAACCCCCAGCCGAGTATGTCGCCTATCAACCAATCCCGGCCATTTCTCGTGGCTCCAACGGAGCCGATGGTGGGCCTTTGCCAATTTTTGGTGCAGTGGGTACAGGTGGTGAAAGCAACGTAATGTTTTTCCTGATGCGGCAAGGCGGATACCCGGCTTTCGTAATTGTCCGTCCCAATGAACTAGAAACTTCAAAGCAACAAGCGCCATTTGCGTCGTTGATGGAGGAAATCAAGGCTGGATTTGGCCGTACTATGAGCCGTATTCCGGAGGTGTTCGGTGTGTCCAGACAAACCCTATATAACTGGCTCGCTGGCGAAACGCCAAAAGAACAACATCACGCAAAACTTCAAGAGTTGGCGGCAGCTGCAAGGGTGTTCAGTGGCACCGGCTTTAAACCCTCTTCAGCTATGCTCGACAAAACTGTCGCGCAAGGTAAATCGTTACTGCAACTCATTAGCGATGGTGCCAGCGGTGAAGACACCGCGAATAGATTGATTCGGATTCTCAAAAGGGGTTCAGATTCGCGAGCCAAACTGGATGACATCATTGGCACCAGGAAGCCTGCTCGTCTCGAAGTCAGCGACATGGGCGCTCCGCACGCGGACGAGAAAAACTAGTCTGCATGGATGACCATCTGACTCTGGCCTGGACAAGAGATACGACCTGGCGGCAAGGGCAAGTTCTGAGCGTTGACGCTCTTGATGCCATAGGCTTGAGGCACGGCACTGAGCCTGATGCAACCTGTGTTGTAGTCATAAGCCATGATTGCGACCTTGCGAACGACAACCTCGCTTCCGAACCTTCGGTTGAGATTATCTTGGGTCGCGTTGTACCTAAAGCGAATGGGAATTTTGCATGGGGGAAAGCACCCCGCACCCTGCATCTCGAAATGTTGCACAACGGCCAACCCGTTGTTGTTGAGCTTGTGGCAACCCAGAAACAACAGATTTCTAAAAGCCAACTCGCTGCCTTTTCGCGCGACCCTGCGTTTCATCTGGACTCCCGAATGCTCTCGGTTCTTCGGAATTGGCTGGCTGTCCGATACCGCCGAGCAGCTTTTCCCGACCCATTTGTTGAACGAATGGAAAGCACGAAATTGGACACGAAGCTTGCGCGTCTTCTGGAGCCTTACGGCAACGTTATCTCCTCCATATTCTTCGATGTGGACCGAGGGGGAGAGCGGGACCATTCCGACGGAAGTCCCTACGAGTTGAGCATTGTGCTGGCCTACGTGCCCGGAGACGACCCCGACGCCGCCTATGAAAAAGCCTCACCGGTTGAGTCTGCAGTAGAAAAGCTTTTTTCCGACCGCCTTTTCGACAAAACTTCGGAGACGTGGCAGGAAATCGCATTGCGCAAATGCGCCTTAATTTCTGAAGATGACCTTAGTGTCAGCCAAGCAAAACTTTTCATGCAGTGGCGACTGGAACATATGAGCCTGAGGTCCGAGGATGACCATCCTCATCCATTAGAGTTTAACGAGTAAAGCTTCCTCTGATTCGGTTATCGCATGACGCACCAGCCCCTACGCCGGAAGGCTATGTTTACTGCCTTATCCCGGATGACATTCGAATCCAGTTTTGTCGCCTAATATTTTGCGTTGGCCTTCGGCACCGTCTGATGCGGGAGGAACCAATGGCCGCGTTAGCAGAAGGTAGATTAGCGCGGTATGCCCACGTCTATGCTCGTTCATGGTTTGCCATTTCCCAACTCGTGCCTGCCCATGTTTTTTCTACTGTTGGCTAAAAGAAAAACGGCGGTACGCCAAATTTTCCAAGGCCCCAGGAATGGAGAGTTGCGCAGATGTATGGGTAATCCAGGTTTACCTCGGATGCCTTTGGGCTAACGACGCGGTAAACGGAGTTTCTCGTTTGCACTAGACCTGCCCCCGTATCAATTGCAACAACGTGCGAGGTCATCCAAGACTCTCCTGTTTCGTTCACAGCACCAACGAGTCTTGGTGAGTTGACGAAGGAGCCGTCATTCTTTGTGACGTGCAACACAACAATTTGCCAGTTAGTCAGGGTTTGACTAATCGCGGATTCTGGCACCGCCGCTTCTAGGTTTTGCATCTCATCTGCGGTTGCCAGTGCCAACCTGAGTTCGTCGTTATTGGTTACTTCAGACAAGCTTTTTGGCACTAGTTTTTCAATTTGAGATTCGATGCTCATCTCCGCCTTCCTCCACTGATAAAGCCTTCCCAGGCCCATGCGTAAACACAGTCCGTCCCACCTTCGATGACGAGGACGGCTGAACCCCTCATCTGGCGCTCAAAAACTGACCTGGCAGGTTCAGGAATTTCAGCCATGCGCACATAGCGGATTGTCCCCGTGGTGTGTGTGGGGACCCTTGGTGTGCGGGGCCTTTGCGGCAGACGTTCGCTGCCACTTAGCGATTTGGCAATTGCACGCCCGACCAGGTCCCACACAGTCGTGGACCAGCGCGGGTAGCGCTTAATGGTGGTGTGCAACGGATTGGGCAGGTCAGCGCCTTTCAGGTCGCGCTGATAATCAGCATGCATCTCGCCGGAGACATTGCCAATAAGCAGTTCACCGAGGTGTCGTTCGGGACCGATGCCGCCTGGGACGCGAGAAATTGTAATTTTTAGCATGCCGCAAGCATGCGCCATATTAACGAGAAAAATCAAGTACTTACAGTATAGCGCCAGTATGGGTACGGACTTTTTATAGATGACAATTTGTATACAAAATTAACGGTATTTTGTGGATGCTCGGACCACTACCATCTGCGCTGGTCAGGCGAACTAAACAAGAAAAACGTTGGCATGAGCAGATTTGGAACTGCGCTCGCTATATAGGTTGTTATTAATCGCTTGCGATAACGTCGACCACACCTCCTGTCTGGGGGACAAAGGAGGAAGTGGAGATGAAGAAGGTACATTTATTCAATGGTTTACAAGAGCGTCGTTATCACATAACGGCAACCCATAACGTCGCACACCAGGTCAACGCATATAACTTCACCTACGACATCGCGAGCTCGACCTGGGAGCTCAGCATGACCATTACTTATGCACAACTGTGCATTGAACTTAAAACACACTTCGGGATAGAAGGGGGTAGCGATAGCAAAGGCAGCAGCCTTCAATCGTATCGGAATCATCTTTCGACCCTTAACTCTTTTCTTGCTTCGGTTGGTAAAACCTTGGAGTCACGAGTGGGGGTCGAACTTGGCTCTGCTTTTGACGCCAGCCTTCGACAGTATCTGGAAATTGTTCAAGTTGCACAGCGGACAAAGCGGGACAGGCGTAATCATCTGCGCCTGGTTCAGCGATTGCATGGCAGTTTGGCGAATGGCAACCGTAAATCCGGGAAACCCGCCACCTCCCTTAGCATGGAACTCCGGGCAGCCGTTGCGCGATTTGGAATGCCCCCTAAGACCTTCGCCCGGCAAATCTCCGTGAGCACCTCGGCTGTGCAGCGATGGCTGGGTGGCGCTATGCCGAACAAACGTGGCATTCCAACGTTAAGGCGGCTGGAGGCCGCTTTGGGATTGCCAAGGAACCATCTGGTGAACTTGATTGATGATGAAGTCACACCTGATGCGGTTGCCCCTGTTGCAATTCCTTTCCGTGAACGACTGAAAAAACTCAAAGGGGAAAAATACAGACTGCCTGAAAGCGCGCTGACTCCAGAATTCGTGGCTGAGTGGCGAGACTTGTTTGAGTACAAGACCACACCATATACGATGCTTGAGCGAGTTTTCAACGGGAAATGGCGTTGCATTCCAGCCGATACTGCAGTTCGCATGAGCCCCTTGGTATGTATTGGCGATACGGTATGTCCGACTGCCGAAATCTTCCTCGACAGATTTCGCACGTTCTTTGGCGCAATACGCACCATGAGCGAGCGAGGTACTCTAGTCCTAAGTACTCATGAAACCATCCCTCTGACGCTGGCTTGGCTTGCATATCCCAAAGCGCTGGATGCGTTCCTGAAGTGGATAACTCGCCGCTCAGGTGGGTTGATGCACAACGGTCAGAAGGGCTTCTGTAGTTCGATTAAAAGCCTGTTACGCCCTACAAGCGGGTATCTATGGCAAAACCCTCAGCTAGCGCTGCGACTCCCTGAATCTTGTAGACCAGCAACCCCGGAAGCATGGAGGCAGCTATGCGAGAGCAGCCATAAACTTGCCAGCGGGTGGCTAGAACAATCCAACTGCTTGAGTAGAGACCCTGCATTACCCATAGCAGGCCTGCTGGAGCTTGAGCAGCCGTTGAAACCTGTTCTAACAGCAATTGAATTGATTGAGCGGGCCGCAAATGCTGCCCCATCAGGCGGCCTCTCAGAAGCACTGCTGCGCCGCGATGCCCTGCTTCTGGCCATGCTGCTGTCAAACCCGCTGCGAAAACGAACAATGGCGAGTCTGCAATGGTTACAAAATGGCGCTGGAACATTGCAGGGTAATGCGGTGTCTGGCTGGCGCCTGCGTCTCCAGGCCCATCATATGAAAAATGGAAAAGGGCTATATGACGTCCGGGTCTCGGACTGGGTTGCACCACGCCTCGAAGCTTATCTAGAGGAGTACCGGGAAACGATTCTCGGGGATAAAAAAAGCCCGTATCTTTTTGTCACTTCGGGCGAGTCTATGAGGTGGGACGGGATGGGCGCACATATTCGCAAACTCACGCAGCGCTACATCAAAGGTTGCCCCGGGTTCGGACCCCAAGCGTTTCGACATCTCGTTGCTACCGATTGGCTGACACAGCACCCCAACGACTATCTGACCGTTGCGGAACTTCTTAACGACAAGCTGGATACAGTAATGGAAAACTATGCGCATTTAAAACGTGACACGTCATTTTTGCGGTATGAAGACCATCTCAGTTCCATGCTCTGACGCCCTTGAACGACATGGTGGGCCCTGGAGCCATCCCCAGGGCCCACCCGGTCAAAACACCATCTTGGGGTCCCGCGGGAGGTTCAGCGGCCAGTCATCCATTGCGGACTTCCTCAGCAGGAACTGGCGCTCTTCGAACTCCCAAAACTCGGGTCGGCGGCGCAGCGCAGCCGCGAGCTTGGTATTGTTCACGGTCTCCACAGCTACACCATTGTGCGTGAGCGCAGCACACAGTTGGCAGTAGCGCCAAAACCAGCCACGCTGCCGGTACGCTTTTGGCACGGCTATGCTGGCCACAACCAGAACCTCACCCGCGTCCTTGCCGTCCGGCAACTCGAATCTGGGCTGATAGCGCAGATAAGCCTCGAACCCGCGCCACCTCAGCCAGTAGCTTGCGTTTCTCCCCTGTCGGCGTGCGTTCTCGAAAAATGCCATCGTTTGCGCCTCCAACGAGGGCAGGCGTCCACGACGTTTTGCCTTGATTTGGATGGGCATCATGCGACCCTCCTCTTCCCGCTTCCAGGGAACAGGACCACGTTGTCCGGCAGCGCCGCCGGCAACGCGATGACGACCTGCTGGGGGGCGGGTTGTGGCACCGGATAAGGGACAGGTTGTGGTTCCGGCTGGGGCGATTCCAAGAACTTGGCAGGCAGACCAGCCGGGGCCGTACGCTTGTCGAGCGGTTTGTTGCGCATCACGCGCGATACGTGTTCTGCGGTTATTTGTATATAACGCATCACCTGCGACACAGTCTTGTGCCCCGTAGCGCTTTGCACGTACGGGAGACTGCCGTAGAACTGGATTGCGTAGCGTGTCGCGCCGGTGCGGCGGATGTCATGCAGCCAGGCCTCTTTGACCCCTGCCTTTTTACAGGCCACCCGCCACGCTTTTTTGAGCGCTTCATACGTTGTGGGAAACAGGTTTGCTTCAGGGTCGACGGTTCCGATGCGTTGCTGAATTTTTTTCAGGGCCTCCATGGCGGCAGAATTCAACGGCACTTTCCGCCCCCCGGCTTTCGCATCTGGCAACACGAGAACGCCGTTATCCCAGTCAACGTCCCGCCAGCGTGCCTGCATCAGAGGTTCCGATGACCTCATGGTGGTCTCCAGCAACACCGACACGGCGAGGAACGCATAGGGGTTGCCGGATTCCTTGAGTGCGGTTTCCAGGCGTTCCCACTCTTCCATGCTTATGATTCGGGTACGCTCATTATTGATAGACGGCATGTTCAACCCAGTCGCAGGGTTGATTGCGGGCTGTGGCCACAACCAGGTCCTTTGCGCATAGCTGAACAGCCGCCGCAGTTCTGCACGCTCTAGGGCAATGGTCGCCGGTTTGAGGCCCTCGGCCCCCATCGCGTCGATTAGGCGCTGCACGAGGTAGGGAGTTATTTCGGCAACTGGAGTTCTGGCAAGCTCTGCACGTAGCTTGTCAGTTTTCGGGCTCTTCGCGCTTTGTGAGGCGCGATGCTGTTTCAGGCTGTTTGGAATCCGGCGCTCTGTCGGTTCATCTGCCAGCGTCACCTTCCAGTACGCAACGCTGCCACTGGCGGACGACGCCTTGGCCGATTCAAGCTCAATCACGGGCAGGCCGACGGCGCGCAGGTAGCGGTTGATGCGCTGGGCGTCCTGACGCGCCCCTTTGAGTGATGGTAGCCGTTCTTTAGCATAGGCCAGCCAGGCAAGGGCAAGACTGGTACGTTGGGGACCCATCCGGGCCGGCTTGCCAGATTCCCTTATTGTGACGCGCTGTTTCTCGGCTGCCTTTTCCGCTGCTGCTTCGGACTTGAAGCCTTTGAGATAGATATCCTGGCCCTTGGTGCGGACGCGCACGGCCCAGCCTTTTCCTTCGCGATAGGGCTTAGCCATGGCGCACCTCCGTGACGGAAGTGTTGGCGTCTGTACAAAGGGGGGTGAAACAAACAAGTAAGAACAGGTACTGCATCGTGTGACTCCTTTTGAGCACACGTATAGCTACTTGTTGTTCTATTCGGAAAAAGCCGCTGGATACCGCAATCAAGCGCATCGGAGTGCGGTGGGCCGCACTGGATGCCTGGTGCGTTTGACAGAAAAAGTGTCAGAATGCGCCGTGCCTGCTTGGGACGGTCTTCCGTAACATGTTGATACGAAAGACCAGTATTTGGTGGCCAGTCTCGGAATCGAACCAAGGACACGCGGATTTTCAATCCGCTGCTCTACCAACTGAGCTAACTGGCCTTTCTGTATTTCGCTTAATCGTGAATGCGTATTCACAAGGAAAACCGAAGCCCGGCATTAAAACCTTAATCACGGTTTTAGTCAAGAAAGCAAGCAGTGTTGCTGGTTTGGCGACATCAGGATTCCGCAATCCGGGAATTCCAAACCAGTCTGGTGTCGTGAAATGAATCCACAATAAACACACTATATAAATGGGAGAGATAGATGGATGAATGGTTTGTCTGGCTGGTACGTTTGATGTTTATTGGTATTTTCCCATTGGGTGTCGGCATGTTGTTTCGCGCTTGGAAAATCGGCGTGCGTAAGGATTATCGCTATGTGGCGGATTGGCGTGGGCGCGCGATCCAGGACGGCAAGCGCTGGGCCTTCGCAGTGCTGGGGATCAACAGTGTCGGGGGTGCGGGGTTGCTGATGGTGGGGGTGCTGGTGTTGCTGGTGGGTTTGCCTTTCACAATGTGGTCTGGCGCGACCGCGCTCATATTCTGGAGTTATTTCTTTGCCCTGCAGATTGTTGTGCAGCGTGCACAAATTTCCAAAGCAAATGCCTGAACGCGACCAGCCCGGCTGATGCCAGCAAGTGGCTTTATCGTGACTGCCATATCGTCGGCGGATGACGATAAATGGAATCGGGTGTAGAGTCGCTGAAAATAAAAATATATTAATGGGTTTATTCGGCTTGTTTATAAACACAAGAGGAGGAGAACAACCAATGTCCAAACCACAAGACTTTGATTCAAAGGCGTACTGGAGTGCAACGCTCCGGCTACTTATCATCACCCTCGTTATCTGGTTTATCGTTTCTTTCGGTGCCGGCATCCTGTTTCGCGATGTGCTCGACGGCATACACCTCGGCGGATATCCCCTGGGCTTCTGGTTCGCCCAACAGGGTTCTATCTATGTCTTTGTTGCGCTGATTTTCTGGTATGCGTGGCGCATGGGCAAGATCGACCGCGAACACGACGTCCACGAAGACTAAGCAGACGACCGAGGAGAGAACAACATGGATCTAAAAACACTGACGTACATCGTTGTGGGGCTGTCATTTGCCCTGTATATCGGCGTGGCCATCTGGGCGCGCGCAGGCAGCACCAAGGAGTTTTATATTGCGGGCGGCAGCGTGCACCCGGTGGTCAACGGCATGGCGACTGCGGCGGACTGGATGTCTGCGGCCTCGTTTATCTCGATGGCGGGTCTCATTGCCTTTCTGGGCTATGGCGGATCGGTTTACCTGATGGGTTGGACCGGCGGATATGTGCTGTTGGCGGTGTTGCTGGCACCCTATCTGCGTAAGTTCGGCAAGTTCACCGTGCCCGAATTTATTGGTGATCGCTATTACTCCAATGCGGCGCGAATCGTGGCGGTGATCTGCCTGATCTTTATTTCGTTTACTTATGTCGCAGGCCAGATGCGCGGCGTCGGCATCGTGTTTTCGCGCTTCCTTGAAGTGGACATCACGACCGGTCTGCTTGTAGGCATGGGGCTGGTGTTTTTCTACGCCGTGCTCGGCGGGATGAAAGGCATTACCTATACCCAGGTGGCGCAGTATTGCGTGCTGATTTTTGCCTACACCATTCCGGCGGTGTTCATCTCTCTGCAACTCACCGGCAATCCACTCCCGCAGTTGGGCCTGGGCAGCAACATCGGTGATGTCGGGTTTTTGACCAAGCTGGACGGCGTCGTCACCGATCTCGGTTTCGCCAAATACACGTCGGGCGACAAGAGCATGATCGATGTGTTCGCCATCACCCTGGCGCTGATGGCGGGTACCGCCGGTCTGCCGCACGTGATCGTACGATTCTTCACCGTGCCGAAAGTGTCGGACGCGCGCATCTCGGCCGGTTGGGCGCTGGTGTTTATCGCCCTGCTCTACACCACGGCGCCTGCAGTCGGCGCAATGGCGCGTTACAACCTCCACACCACCGTCAACAGCGCGCTGGCCACCGGGGGCGATGTCTTCGCACCCGAGGCCAGCCTCGAAGGCGAATCGCGTCCGGGCTGGATGAAACGCTGGGAAGCGACCGGCCTGATCGCCTGGGAAGACAAGAACGGCGATGGCCGCATCCAGTACTACAACGAGAAGAGCAAAGACGAGGCTTTCCTGACTAAAGCCGAGGCGGCGGGCTGGAAGGGCAACGAACTGGGTTCCAAAGCCAAGGATGGCAGTTTCGACGGCAAGGTCGACCGCGACATCATGGTGCTGGCCAATCCCGAAATCGCGGGCTTGCCGAACTGGGTGATTGCACTGATCGCTGCCGGCGGTATCGCGGCAGCGCTGTCCACCGCTGCCGGTCTGTTGCTGGTGATTTCGTCGTCAATCTCGCATGACTTGCTCAAGGGGATTTTCGCTAAGAACATTTCCGAGAAAGGTGAACTGTTGGCGGGTCGACTCGCCGCTGCCGTTGCGGTGATTGTCGCCGGCTATCTGGGCTATAACCCGCCTGGGTTCGTGGCAGAGGTGGTTGCTTTTGCCTTCGGCCTGGCTTGCGCCTCCCTGTTCCCCACCATCGTGCTGGGCATTTTCAACAAGAAGATGAACAAGGAAGGCGCCATTGCGGGCATGTTGACCGGCCTTTTATTCACCATGGGCTACATCGTGTACTTCAAGGGTATCTTCATCGAGCCCATGGCCGTGAACGAGGCTGCCAACTGGTTCATGGGCATTTCGCCTGAAGGCATTGGTGTCGTGGGTGCACTGCTCAACGTGGCCGTGGCCTATGTCGTGGGTAAATTCACCGCACCGTGCCCGGATCATATCCAGCATCTGGTGGAAGACATCCGTTATCCGCGTGGCGCGGGTACGGCCCAGGCTCACTGATCGGAACGATTGAAAAACTGGCCCCCGCTTCGGCGGGGGCTTTTTTTTGAGTGCTAAACAGGTTGGCTTTGTCTGTACCAGTTTTGTTCCAATGTCTTCACGTCGCGAAAACTCTCAGCGCCATGTGCCGCCAAAAGCGGACGCATCACCAGATACAGCTCAGCTGTTGCCAGCGCATCGGCCAGCGCATTGTGGCGTGCGTAATTGCTGATCTGGTATAGCCCCATCCAGTCATCCAGTGCACGCGTGCTGCGTGCGATCCGGGGATGCAGCGCCGGTGCCACATATGCCAGGTCGACCCAGGCATGCTCGAACGTGAGCCCCAGAAAGGTTTTCAGGGCGCGTTTGATCATGGCCTGGTCAAATGCCACATGGAAGGCGATCAGCGGGTCTTTGCCGAGGAATTCCAGAAAATTGAGCAAGGCCTCTGCGGGCGGCGTCCCTTCGCGCTGAACGGTGCCGCCGATGCCGTGAATCAGGATGTTGTCCTTGTCGCTGGCCTGCGTTTGCTGCAACACGATTTCGTGGCTGTCGTTCAACTGGATACGGCCGTGGGTGACCGCGACGGCGCCAATGGCGATCAGGTGATCGCGCGCGGTATCGAGTCCGCTGCTCTCCACGTCCACCACGACGTAACGGCTTGCGTTGATGGGGTGGTCTTGGCGTGGCGTAGGGCGCGCCTGCCAGGCAGCCAGGCGTTCAGCCTGTTGCGGCGTCAACTCAGGTTTTTTTGGGAAGTACCCTGCCAGCCAACTCATACCTGGTAATCCAGGGCCAACTTGGTCTGCAGTTTGCGCGCTTGCCGAAAGACTTCCTTGAGAATGCGGCGGTCCAGGTTGTTGAGCGTATCGGGATCGACCCGGTTGGTCAGGGGTTTGCCCTGTTCGTTCTGTTCGTGGTGCAGGCGCAGGCGCAGCAGTTGGATGAACAGAAAGGCTTCGCAATAGGCGTCGATATCGCGCGGCTTGATATGGAGCGGCGAGGCGATCTCGCGCAGGCGTTCCAGCGTGTTGGTTTGCGAGCCGCCCACCGCCAGACTGAAAATGCGCGCCGCATCGACAAAGGGTGTGATGCCGTTCATCTTCAAATCCACCGTGTGGTCATCGCCGGTGACAAAGTCGCGTACTACGCCCAAAGGGGGCCGGTTGCGCAGGGCATTGACCGCCAGTTGGTGCAGAAAGCGCGAGTTCTTCGGCGCCGCCTGTTGCAGCCACTTGCGCAGCGATGCCCCCAAATGGTCGGCGCCATACAGCGGGCGAAAGTCGAAAAAAATGGTCGAATGCAGCAAATCCATCGGTGCGCCGTGATAAATCCAGTTATCGAAGGTGGCCTGCCATTCTTCCAGCGACAAGCACCACTTCGGATTCGACGCCATGACGAAGCCATTGCACAGCGGAAACCCGCAGGCATCGAGCGCGTCATTGATGCGCTTGGCAAACGGCAGCAGGATTTCACGTATTGCAGCGGGAGTCTGATCAGACTTGGGCGCGAAGATGATGCCGTTGTCCTGGTCGGTGTTCAGCGTCTGCTCGAAGCGCCCTTCCGACCCCAGCGCCAGCCAGCAGAATTCGATGTCGGGAATGGGAGTGGCTTGCAATTCCAGTTCGATGATACGTGTGGTCAACAAGTCGTTGAGCGTGGTGATGATCTGAGTCAGCTGCTCGGCCGCAACACCTTGGGCCAGCATGTTGCGGGTGAGCTGCTGGATATCCTGCGCGCATTGCTTGAGCAGATCCAGCGTGGCGGCATGGCGTATGGCGTTGCTGATCCGGCTTAATCCCACGCGCTGCAGATTGAACAAATCCTTTTCCGACACCACCCCGGTCAGGCGACCGTTGTCGGTCACCAGCACATGGCGGATGCCCTGTTTCGCCATCGCGAGCGCTGCTTCGTGCGCTGGCGCGTGGGGCGGCAGGGTGGTGAGCTGCGTGCTCATGATGCCGATGACCGGCCTGCTCAGGTCGGTTTCGGCCAGGACCACCCGGTCCAACACATCGTGCAGGGTGAAGATGCCCACCGGGACCGCGCCCTCCACGGCCACCATCGCGCCCACGCTGTGTTCCTGCATCAACTGCAAGGCCGTCTTGATGGAGGCATCCGGCGGGCAGGTCACAGGATCGCGGCGGATGACGGCGGCAAGATTGCTGCTCATCGATTGCTGCTCCGCACTGGCCTTGGAATAGCCGGCCTGGATCAGGTGTTTCGATTGCTCGAGCAGGTTGGCAATGCGGCGGGTGCAAAAATCGTAGAATGCCGCACTCAGGCGCGTCAGGCGTAAAAAGTCTGTTGCCGGAACGAGGTAGCAAAATGCATCGCTGCTGGCACGGTAGACGCTCGTAACCGGGCGGCCGGCGAGCAGCGCGCCGAGCGGAAAACATTCGCCTTCATGCAGCTCGAGCCAGGCGCTGTCTTCCGCCGCACCCACAACACCTTGTTCACCCTGGATGACCCCTTGCTTGATGATGACAAATGGGACGGGTTCGCTCTGTTCGGGCGAGAGTACCGCTTCGCCTTTCGCGAAATATGCCAACGTCGCATGCTGCGCCAACCACAACACGTGCTCCGCATCCATCTGGTCAAACGGCGCAAACTGGCTTAAATGATCGGCGGTGGCCTGGATCAGTGAATTGGTTGCCTCTGACATGGATTTCCCTTTGTGATGCCGTGGGTTTAGAAGCCATTATTGTCAGGTGCCTGTCGCTTCTGCAAGGAAAGGTGCCTGAGTGTTTCTGGCATTGCCAGAAAACCGGACATAAAAAAGCCCCGCCGAAGCGGGGCTTTTAAACTGCCTGGATGGGCAAAAATTACATCATGCCGCCCATACCACCCATACCACCCATGTCACCACCACCCATGCCGCCGCCCGACTTGTTGTCGTCCGGCAGATCACAGACCATGCAATCGGTGGTCAACATCAGGCTGGCGATAGACGCTGCATTTTGCAGTGCCACGCGCGTCACCTTGGTGGGGTCGAGCACGCCCATTTTCACCATGTCGCCGTATTCACCGCTGCCGGCGTTGTAGCCAAAGTTGCCCTTGCCTTCCAGCACCTTGTTGACCACAACCGAAGGCTCTTCGCCGCAGTTCTTGACGATCTGACGCAATGGCTCTTCGATCGCGCGCAGCACGATTTTCACGCCAGCATCCTGGTCGTGGTTTTCGCCCTTGAGGTCCTTGATGCATGAACGCGCACGCAACAGTGCCACGCCGCCGCCGGGGACGATGCCTTCTTCCACTGCAGCACGGGTGGCGTGCAGCGCATCTTCAACGCGGGCTTTTTTCTCTTTCATCTCGACTTCGGTTGCAGCGCCAACCTTGATGATAGCCACGCCACCAGCCAGTTTGGCCTTGCGCTCCTGCAGCTTCTCTTTGTCGTAGTCGCTGGAGACTTCGTCGATCTGCTTGTTGATCTGGGCGATGCGGCCCTTGATTGCCTTGGTATCGCCGGCGCCATCGATGATGATGGTGTTGTCCTTGCCGATTTCGATGCGCTTGGCGCGGCCGAGTTCGGCGAGGGTGGCTTTTTCCAGGGACAGACCGACTTCTTCAGCGATCACGGTGCCGCCGGTGAGGATGGCCATGTCTTCCAGCATCGCCTTGCGACGGTCGCCGAAGCCAGGTGCTTTAACTGCACAGGTCTTCAGAATGCCGCGGATGTTGTTGACTACCAGGGTAGCCAGCGCTTCGCCGTCGACATCTTCAGCGACGATCATCAGCGGCTTGCCAGCCTTGGCAACTTGCTCCAATACGGGCAGCAGGTCACGGATGTTGGAGATCTTCTTGTCAAACAGCAGGATGAAGGGATCTTCCAGCAACGCCATTTGCTTGTCGGGGTTGTTGATGAAGTAGGGTGACAGGTAGCCACGGTCGAACTGCATGCCTTCAACCGTTTCCAGTTCGTTTTCCAGGCCGGAGCTGTCTTCAACCGAGATCACGCCTTCTTTGCCGACCTTGTCCATCGCAGCAGCGATGATGTCGCCAATCGAGGAATCGGAGTTGGCCGAAATCGAGCCAACCTGAGCGATTTCCTTGCTGTTGGTGCAGGCAACCGACATTTTCTTCAGTTCAGCAGTGATCGCAATCACGGCCTTGTCGATGCCGCGCTTCAGGTCCATCGGGTTCATGCCGGCAGCAACGTACTTCATGCCTTCATTGACAATGGACTGAGCCAGAACGGTAGCGGTCGTGGTGCCGTCACCGGCGATGTCGGAGGTCTTGGAAGCGACTTCCTTGACCATCTGCGCGCCCATGTTCTCGAGCTTGTCCTTCAGCTCGATTTCCTTGGCGACGGATACGCCGTCCTTGGTTACGGTGGGGGCGCCAAAGGAGCGCTCCAGCACCACATTGCGGCCTTTCGGGCCCAAGGTTACTTTAACGGCGTCAGCCAGAATATTGACACCTGCCACCATGCGGTGACGGGCGGAATCACCAAAACGTACGTCTTTTGCAGCCATGTTTTACTCCTGAATTTGTATGAGGTTGAGACGGTGTTGTGAGCGCTTGCTTACGCTGAAGCGATTACTTCTCAACCACACCCATGATGTCTTCTTCGCGCATGACCAGCAGCTCGTCGCCATCGACCTTGACGACCTGGCCGGCATATTTGCCGAACAGCACGCGGTCGCCGACTTTCACGTCGAGCGGAATCAGCTTGCCCTGGTCGTCTTTTTTGCCTGCGCC
>JAGXGP010000126.1 GCA_024636775.1 Hydrogenophilales bacterium | reverse complement strand
TGGCAATATCCGGCAGCTGCGTAACGTGCTGGAGCGGCTGGTGCTGCTGGCCGAAGGCGCATCGATATCGGCGCACGAAGTGGAACGTGTCATCCATAGCGAGGCAATCAGTTCACCCGATGCTGCCGCGCACTTCAGCCCACCACCCGCCGGCACGGTGCGCCCCTACCTGCCTGCGCAGTCACACGACCGTCAGCAAATCGAGCAGGCCCTTGGGCAGACACACGGCAATAAGTCGCGTGCGGCGCAGATCCTTGGGCTGACGCTACGTCAACTGAACTACCGCATGAAAAGACTGGAGATGGCCTAAACGACCTGACAATTGTTAACAATTTGTTATCTCGACCCCCAGACAAACAAAGATGTAAAATAGTTTTTTCGTTTAATTACAATGGCTTGACAAAGTTTTTCGCAGTTGGCACGGGAATCGCATTACAGGGCATGTCGGTTTCCGATTCAACCATCCAAGGAGTCATGTCATGTCTGAAGTCGTTGCCCTGAAAACCCAAGCCACCCTCGAGCCCATCGATAGCGAAGGTCTTGCTGCTCTCGCCGCCAAGGGCCGTGCAAATCCGCAATCGGTTGTCACGCTTAAAGCGAAGACCGTATGCGAGAGCAAGTTCCGCAACCTTACCTATGTCCGCAACCTGGAGGCGCATGTCATCGACGAGCCGCCGCACCTGCTCGGCGACGACACCGCGCCCAATCCTTCGGAGGCAGTACTTGCCACCTTGGGCTCATGTCTGTCTGTCGGCCTGCATGCCAACGCTGTTGCGCGCGGCATTGTCCTGACCAAGCTCGAGCTTGAACTCGAAGGCGACATCAATGTGACCGCCGTATGGGGCGTAGGCGACGTCGATCCGCTGAAGAAGCTGGGCTTCACCGATGTCCGCGTCAAGGTGATCCTGGAAGGCAATGCAAGTGAGGAAGAATTGAAAGACCTGGTTACGCATTCCAACGCATGGTCGCCGGTGGCCAACACGCTACGCAATCCGGTTAACGTCAGCGTCGAGCTGGCCTGAACTGCCCAACATTTTTGGAGCGCATCATGTCTTTATCCGCACTCGCACCTGTCATCGCTGATTCAAACGCCGCGCTATTGCCAGGGCTTGCTGAATTGATCGCAGCCGAACTGGCACCCAATGTGGTCGACATCGACCTCAAGGGCGTTTATCCCGGCAACTTTCTCAAGCAGCTTGGCGCGCTCGGCGGGTTGGGCAGTCTGACGCCAGTCGCGCATGGTGGCACGGCGCTTGGCCTCAGGCATGCCATCCAGCTGATCGAGGAAGTCTCGAAGGAATGCGTATCGACCGGCTTCCTGCTGTGGGCAGAATATGCATTGCAATGGTATGTAATCAACAGTTCCAACACGACGCTCGCAGCCGAGATGCTTCCCAGAATGGCGCGCGGCGAGGTGCTCGGGGGAACCGCGCAGTCAAACAGCATGAAATCCTGCGTCGGCATCGAGGAAGCGCGCTTGAAAGCCAAACGAGTGGAAGGCGGCTACTTCATCAACGGCGTGTTGCCTTGGGTATCGAACATAGGCCCCGAGCACTATTTCCACATGGGGGCCACCCTGCCCGATACACCAGGGCTGGTGATCGGGCTGATACACGGCAGTACGCCCGGCCTGACGCTGTCGCAGAACGCGCACTTCATCGGCATGGAAGGCACCAATACCTTTGCCTGCCAGTTCCGCGATGTCTTTCTGACAGATAGCCATGTGGTATGCCATACGCATGAATTCGATGCCTTCCGCGACCGCACCAAGTCCGCCTTCATCCTGCTGCAGATGGGCATGGGCCTCGGCCTGATTGATGCCTGCGTGGCGATGATGAAGCGCGCCGACAAGCAGTTTGGCCACGTCAATCGCTTCCTTGATGTGCAGGCCGACGCGCTGGAAGCCGAACTCGAGGCCGCCCGCACCGCGACCTATGCACTGGCAGAAAAAATCGAACGTGATGGCAGCGCCCCACACGTGAAGGAAACCCTGCAACTTCGGCTGGCCGGCAGCGAGCTCAGCCTGAAGGCCGCCAACGCGGCGATGATGCATATGGGCGCCAAAGGCTATCTGTCGAATAATGCTGCGCAGCGCAGATTGCGCGAAGCCTATTTCATTGCCATCGTCACCCCGGCGATCAAGCATCTGCGCAAGGAGCTGCACGAGTTCGACAACGCCGCTTGCGCGCTGACGCAGCCTGAACGGGAGGTCGCATGATCCGCTTTGCTGTTTCGCTCAGCGTCGACGAGGCGGCGGAAAAGCTTATCGCCGCCATCGCTGCCTACCCGATGGGTCTGGTCGCACACGCCAACGGCCAGGCCAACTGTGCAAAAAAGGGCATCGTCGTGCCGGCCGACCAGATTCTCGAAGTGTTCCGCCCGGACTACGCCGTCAAGGTGTGGGCAGCGGACAAGGCAGCTGGTATCGACATCCCGCTGCGCATCCATCTGTACGAAGCCGACGGCCGTACCTGGGTTGCTTACCGCACCGCATCAGAAACCTTCAAGTCCTACGTCAACCCGCAGCTCGATGTGCTGGGTGGCGAACTGGACGCCATTTTCAACCAACTTCTATCCACGCTAGACACTTGGCGTTTGCCATCATGAACCTATCTGCCTTACTGCCCACACCCGAATCAACTGCAGCCTTCCGCAAGTGGACCTGTGCCGTCTGTGACTACGTTTACGATGAGGCGTGTGGCGACCCCGACCACGGCCTGCCGCCTGGCACACGCTACGAGGCAATCCCCGATGACTGGTGTTGCCCGGACTGTGGTGTGACCAAGGCAGATTTCTACTGCTTCGATGATTGAGCTTCTGTTGTAATTTGAGACCCACCGGAAAAGTTCAAGAGTGATTGTTATATCTCAAGATTTAACCCCCCGATTCAGGTAAACATGATTGCTTGAATCAAGCAATCATGGAAGCATCGGTAGAATCCAGTGGGTATTAGGGGATAGTTGGGTATTGTTTTTTATGTGCGTTGCGCGTCCACTTTGGCCGACAACCGGACGACGACCCGATCGAACAGAATGACCGGAGTGGGTTGCGGATTCAGCCTGAGTTCATGCCGCTCAAATGATTTTCCGCCCTATTATTTCCTTGCCCTGGCGAAACCTCGCTCATGGCTTTTTCGCAGATGCCTATGCAGGCATCTGCAGTCGCCGCATCGCCACCGCTGCTGCGGCTGTCCGCGTTTCCACGCTCAGTTTCTCGAACAGATTGTCCATATGCTTGTTGATCGTGCGGTGGCTGATGCCGAGGATGTCGCCGATATCGCGGTTGGTCTTGCCGTGGATCACCCAGTACAACACTTCGGCTTCGCGCAGGGTGAGCTTGAAGGAATCCATCAGCGCTTTCGTGATGGCGATATCGCTTTCCTCGTGCAATACCAGCAGGCACTCGCCTTCGTCGGTGCGGCCATGCAGGGCACAGACCATCCGGCCTTCGTCGCCTCTTATTTCCAGCGGGGCGGACGGTGGCGGTTTGGTGAGCGCGGCTTGCAGCCATGCGTGGATGCGTTCGACCAGTTGAGGTTCATCCTCCCCGCGATATTTCTGCAACAGCGTTCGCGCCAGTGGGGTTTGCCAAACTAGCGCGCCATCTGTTGGCCGCATTGATACGCAGGCCTGACCATAGGCATCTAACACGCTGCGCGCCTGATGTGTCTGACGCGCGCGCTGCACATGGGCGGCAATCCGCGCCAGCACTTCGGAGGGCCGGATGGGCTTGGTGACGTAGTCGGAACTGCCAGCGGCAAACGCCGCCACCACATGCTCGGCGTCGGTCAGCCCGGTCATGAAAATGATCGGGATCGGCTCGGTCGCCGGATCGGCCTTGAGGTGACGAGCGACCTCGAAGCCGTCCATTCCGGGCATGAGCGCATCGAGCAGGATGACATCGGGCAGGCTCTGACGCGCGCGCTGCAGGGCGCTTTCGCCGTTGGTGGCGACCAGCACTGCATAGCCGGCTTCGTCCAGGGCGTCATACAGCAGGGACAAGTTCTCGGGCACATCGTCCACGATCAGGACGACGTCCTCGTTCATTCGATCAATGGCTGCCATCGGTGCTCTTTCGCAGGATTTCCTTCATCGCCTCGAACTGGAAGCGCCGGGCCAGCACACGCATCACCTGGACAAACTCAGCGTGAACCGGGTCCAGCTGTTCGATCTCGTCGAGTTTTTCCAGCATGCCACGCATGTAGCCCAGGTCGATCAGTTCCCCTAGACCCGTAACCTGCGCCTGGTCGGGCGGCACGATGGGCGGGGTGACGAGGCCGGGCGACGGCGCGGCCTGACGGGGGATGTCGGCGCGGATCCATTCCAGGTTCAGGCGCTTGCCAACCCAGTCCAGCAATTCGTCGACGCGGAACGGCTTGGTGATGAAGTCATCGCTGGCAATGCCGGCATCGTTCTCGGCGCCTTTCTCGAAGGCGTTGGCTGAAATGATGGCAATCGCGGCATCGGTACCTCCCCCCGCACGGAGACGGCGCAAGGTCTCCCATCCGTCCATATCGGGCATGGCGAGGTCCATGAATATCACATGGGGTGAAAATCCTGGAATGGCCGCCAGACATTGCTGCCCGGAAGAGGCCTGCGCCACCTCGAATCCCAGCGGGGTCAGGATATTCCTCAGCAACTCCCGATCCACGGCTTCGTTGTCCACCACCAGGATGCGGCGGCGCACGCCGACATAGCCGATGCGCTGTGCCAGGGGTTGCTCTTTAACGAGTTGCTCCGCATGCAGGCTGGGCAGGAAAAGTCGGACTTCGAACCGGCTCCCCTCCTCCGGCCGCTTCACCACATTCAGTTCGCCCCCCATCAGGTCAGTCAGCATGCGCGCTATCGTCAGCCCCAGACCGGTACCGCCTGTGGCACCGATATGGGCTGCGCTGCCGCGGGAAAACGGTTCGAAGATGTTGCCGATCTCTTCCGGCGTGATGCCGGGGCCGGTGTCCACGATGCTGAAAAAAGCCATCTCGCGCTGGTATCTCAGACGCAGGGTAACGCTGCCTCTGGCGGTGAACTTGACGGCATTACCCAGAATATTGAGCAGGATCTGGCGCAAGCGTCTTTCGTCGGCCCGGACCATGGCGGGCAGCGGGCCTTCCGGCAGGTAATGAAAATCCAGGCCCTTCTGTCGTGCCTGCTGCTCGAACATGCCGACGAGCTGCTGAACAAAGTCCGCAAAGTCCAGGGGATGCACGTTCAGCGTCAACTTGCCACTCTCGATGCGGGCGATGTCCAGCGTGCCTTCGATCAGTGACAACAGATGGTCGCCGCTGCGCCGAATGACGTGGATCGCCTGCCGCCGGTTGGGCGGAATTGTCTCATCCTGGTCCAGGATCTGCGCGTAGCCGAGAATACTGTTGAGGGGCGTGCGCAACTCGTGGCTGATCGACGTGATATACCGGCTCTTTGCCTGATTGGCCTGCTCTGCCAGTTGCTTGGCATTCTGCAGCAGCTCATCAGTGCGGCGGTGCGAATCGATTTCCTGCATCAAAAGCTGGGTCTGGCGATTGGATTCTTCCTGCGCAACTTGCCGGCTCTTGTGCGTCAGCACCAGCCACCAGGCAACGATGCCAGACACCAGCAACAGGACGGCGAAGGCACGCAGGTAAGATTGCTGCAGCGCAGGCAGCAGCGCGGCTGTCGATGCGGTCAAGGCTTCGACTTCCTGGTAGTAGAGCAGACCCACCAGCAAAATCAGGAACGGCACCACCCCTGCCATCAGCAGCAAATAATGCCCCAGACCCGCGTCGAGGTAGGGCCGCGCGCGCACGGGCAGGAAACGCTCCAGCAACGTTGCCCATTGCCCGCCCAGCCGGGCATGCGGTTTGCACAGGTCGTGGCAGCGTGCGTCCAGCGAACAGCAGAGCGAACAGATGTGGTCCTGATAGGCCGGGCAGCGGGCCATGTCTTCCGCTTCGTATTGCTTGCCGCAGATGCAGCAGCCGAGCGTGGACGTCTGCGTGGCACCGGGAACTGGTTTGTCATGGCGCGCGATGTAGTAACGGCCGCCCGTTAACCACGCGATCAGGGGCGAGCAGACCAATGCCGCGCCGAGGGCGATGAAGGTGGCGAAGGGCTGCACCGTCTCTCCGAACAGACCCACGTAGGCAGCCACTGAGAGCACCGAGGCGATCCCCATTGCACCAACTCCCACCGGGTTGATGTCATACAGGTAGGCGCGGCGGAATTCGATACCGGGCGGCGACAAGCCAAGCGGCTTGTTGATGACGAGGTCGGCAACCACAACCATCATCCACGCTACCGCCACATTGGAATACAAACCCAGCACCCGGCCCAGCGCCTGGAACAGGTCCATCTCCATCAGCATCAGCGCGATCAGGGTATTGAACACCACCCACACCACGCGCCCGGGATGGCTGTGGGTAAGCCGGGCAAAAAAATTGGACCAGGCCAATGAGCCGGCATAGGCGTTGGTGACGTTAATCTTGAGCTGGGAGATCACCACGAACAGCACCGTGGCCGCGACGGCCCAGCGATAATCGGAAAACACGTATTGATAAGCGATCAGATACATCTGGTTCGGGTCCACCGCCCTTTCCATCGGTACCAGATGGCTGATGGCAAGCCAGGCCAGCAAGGCGCCGCCCAGCATCTTGAGCACGCCCGGCACTACCCAGCCCGGCCCACCCACCACCACACTCAACCACCAACGACGATGATTGAGCCGGTTATGTTCGGGCATAAAACGCAGATAGTCCGCTTGCTCGCCCATCTGGGTGATCAGCGCCAGCCCCACTGCCATGGCGGCACCAAACAGATGAATATCGAACCCAACCGTTCCTTTGCCGGCATAGCTGACGATCCCGGCAAAAGCATCCGGCTCTTGAACCAGCAAAAAAACATAGGGCAATACCAACATCACCAGCCAGATCGGCTGGCTGATTGTTTGCAGCGTGCTGATGACAGTGACACCGTGGGTGACGAGGGGAATCACCACCAGCGCGCAAATCAGATAGCCCCATGCAGGTGGAATATCGAATGCCAGCTCCAGTGCATAGGCCATGATGGCCGCTTCCAGCGCAAAAAATATAAAGGTGAAGGACGCGTAAATCAGCGAGGTGATGGTGGAACCAAGGTAGCCAAACCCCGCGCCCCGGGTCAGCAAGTCCATGTCCACCCCGTAGCGGGCGGCGTAGATGCTGATCGGCAAACCGACCATGAAAATGATCAACCCTGTCGCCAGAATCGCCAGCGCAGCATTCACAAAGCCGTAATTGACCAGCAACGTCGCGCCCACCGCCTCTAGCACCAGAAAAGCTGCTGCTCCAAAAGCCGTGTTCGCCACCCGGATTTCTGTCCATTTCCGATAGCTGCGTGGCGTAAAGCGCAACGCATAATCTTCCATGGTCTCGTTGGCGACCCATGTGTTGTAGTCGCGGCGAACCTTGATCACACGCTGGATTGCTTTTGGAGGGTGTTCGCTACCAGTCTGTTCCATCGT
>JAGXGP010000125.1 GCA_024636775.1 Hydrogenophilales bacterium | reverse complement strand
CGGGCGCGTTGGGGGTGTCCATGCTTAACTCCTTAAACTGAATTGTATCGGGACGATGACCCACGCCGGAATCGGCTGGTCTCCCTGGCGTGCGGGGACAAAACGCCATTGTTTGACGGTATCGAGCGCGGCCTGATCGAGGCGGGGAAAGCCACTGCTGCGATAGACCTCGATCTGCTGCGCCTGACCTGCGGTGTCGACATGGACGCGCAGCCGCACTTCACCTTCCTCACCCATACGGCGCGATGCGCTGGGATAAGGCGGCTTGGGGTTGTCCAGATAATCCGCGTTAAATCGGGTCTGCATGACCGGTAGCGGCGGTGGAGCAACGCGGGGCGCCTCCATTGCGGCGGGCGCAGGGGCAGGGGCGGGTGTTGGAGCCGGCTGGGGTTCCGCCCGGCCAGGTTCAGATCGTGCCGGCTCGGCAGGCGGAGGTTGGCGTACGGGCTGCACTGCTTCAGCTGCGGGCTTTGCCGGGGCAGGGGGCGCAGTCAGAACCGGCTTCGGCGCGATGGGCGGCGGCGGTTGCAAACTGGGTTGAACGGGTGGCGGGGCCAGCTCGGGTTGCGCGGTTGCAGCTTCGATCAGCCGCACATACAACGGCGCGGGAAGGGTGATCGATTGCGTCGGCTTGGTCAGGGTCAGAAGGCCCGCCACGATGCCGGTATGGACCAGCAATACGCCCGCCAGCACGCCTAAAGAAAGGCGCGGCGGAGCAATTCGCAGATCGGGGGAAAGCGTGCGCATCAACGGCGGTCAGGAATCCATGGCGTAGGCGGTATTTTGGCATGATCCGATGGCTCGCTACATGATCCAAATGGCTGTTTGACTGATTGCGTTGGAATCGTGGATAACCATAAAAAAACGTCCCGCATGGGGACGTTGATCTGCAGCATTGATGCCGTTTTTAGCTTTCGATCGGGCCGGCAGCGGTTTGCATGTAATTCTGTTCGCCCATGCGTTTGAGCAGATCGATCTGGGTTTCCAGATAGTCGATGTGCTCTTCGGTATCGGTCTGGATGCCGACCAGCATGTCGCGCGAGACGTAATCCTTGACCGACTCGCAGTGGGTAATGGCTTCTTCATACAAGGCACGGCCCGAGTGTTCGAGCTTGAGGTCACAGGCCAGGCATTCGGCGACATTCTCACCGATCAAGAGCTTGCTGAGGTCTTGCAGGTTGGGCAGGCCTTCGAGGAACAGAATGCGCTCGATCAGCTTGTCGGCGTGATGCATTTCTTCGATGGATTCCTCGTACTCGTGCTTGCCGAGGGCTATGAGGCCCCAGTTCTTGTACATGCGGGCATGCAGAAAATACTGGTTGATCGCGGTGAGTTCGACGGTCAGCGCCTTGTTCAGGTACTGGATGACTTTTTTGTCGCCTTTCATGGCTGGACTCCTGATGGTTGGATAAACCCGCGAGTAACCGTTGGCTAGGCGTGTGGGTGGCTAAAGGGTAATCGGGTTGCCCGTTATTTTAGGAGAGACGGCGCCACCTTCCAAGCGCGCCGAATCAGCACGAGCGCGGGTTTGAGAAAGCAGGTGGTAATGAGAATGAAGCAGATTGTTGATTGAAATCAGATCAGGCGGTGGCGAGCATGCCGGAGCAGGCCCCCTCACAACGCGCTTCCGATACAGCCTCACGCAACACGTCCTTGGCACATTTCGCACACTTACCGCACTGCGTGCCCACGCCGAGATGCTCGCGCAATTCACGCATCGTGCTTACACCCTCAGTCCGCACCAACTGGTGAATGCGGGCGTCTGTGACATTGTGGCAAAGGCATACGTACATGATCGGAACCTTGTGACAGTTGCGTTGATGTACGTATCATGGAGCGAATGAGAACGATTGTCAATAACAATTACAAAAGATATCCGGCAGGGCATTGAAACCGCTTTCCACGCTTCGCGGAAGTAGAAAAATGCCCTACTTCCGCCTGGCGCGTCAGACCTGGCGCGTCAGAATTGGTAACCGACCCCCAGGTTGAAGCCGTTCTGGTTCTTGCCGTCGTCGTTGTTCTGCTTCTGGTAGTCGGCCTTCAGCACGACATCGGGATGGGGCTTGAAGCTCACGCCCGTATCAATCTGCTTCTTCTTGCTGCCGACGTTATCTCCCGCTTTATTGTCCCACAGGCTGTAGCGTGCGAAGACGCCCCATTGCTCGGACAGCTTGTAGGAAGGTTCGACATACCAGCCATTTTGCTTGTCGGCGCCGATGGAAGCGGGTCCGCTGCCATCCAGTTTCCACTGCGCGTACAAGGCTTTGATGCCGAATGGACCCTTGTTGTAGATGCCGTGCAGTTCGTACAGATTGGCGCTGCCTGCGGAGGCATCCAGGCTCTGGGTGATGTCGGTCTGGTGCTGGATGGTACCCGCGACTTCGACACCCGGCAGGCCGGTCCACTTCAGGCGACCGGTATAGGCGAGGTTTTTGGCTTTGGATTCGCTGGTTTTCTGGCGTCCATCGCGCGGTTTGTAATTGTTGGCTGCGGAGGTATTGAGACCTTCATGGATGGCGAAGTCGTAGCCGAAGCTGCCGCCCAACTGGCCAGACAGCGCTGCACCGCCCGCCCACCAGGTAGCGGGGATGATGTCCTTTTCGACCGAGTTGCGCTCGACACCGTAGAACGCAGGCGGTTCGTGCGTCTCGTTCATGATGCCGACCGGTAATAGGAACAGGCCGGCCTTGCCGCGGTGGTTGGGGGTGAAGTCATGTTCGATGTAGGCCTGCTCGAGTTCGACTTCGCCCTTCTTTTTATCGCCTACCAATGCGTGCTCGACTTCCAGTTCAGAGAAGAAGCGCGTGCGCTCGTTAAACGTGTGGCCGAAGAACAGCACGAAGCGGTGGAAATCGATTTCGTCCTTGTTGGACGCCCCGCCCTTGCCTTCGAGGTTGTTGTAGTGCAGTTCGCCATAGCCGCCGATGCGGGTTTTTTCGGCCCACGATGCCAGTCCGCTGGTGGGTTTGCTAGCGACTTTTTCGACTTGCTCGGAGGTGGCGTCGACTTTCTGCTCGGTGGTCTTGAGTTTTCCCTTGAGTGCCTGGTTTTCTGCTTCCAATGCATTCATTCGGGTTTCCATGGCTTTGAGGCGCTCTTCGACGCTCATGTCGGCCCAGGCCGTCGATTGCAGAGTTGAGAGGACAGCGGCCGCGAGCGCGGCGCGGATAAATGGGTGTTTCATGGTTAGTCCCTTGAGTTCAGTTGAGAAAAGGGCTGGCTGGGGGACGGATACCCGTGGCTGGCATTTAAAAAAATCAGGCGGCGTTGGATGAGCGCTGCATGGGGGTGGCCGGCGGAGTACGACGGCGGCCGAGGCGGATATGCAGCAGTCCACCCAACGGCAGCGCGAGCCCCGCGATCCAGTGGGCGAGCGGAAGCCACGCTTCATTGGATTCGGATAAAAAGTAATACAGCGCGTAGCCGGTGAGCGCGAGCCACAGCAAATACGCTTTCATCGCCAGACCGGAGCGTCGGTTCTTGTTGAGCTGCCAGGCGCGACGCGCGTGGATGGGCAACACCGAGCCGATAGCCACCAGCGAAGCGAAGGCCATCAGGCCATGCAGGCGCAGCCACCAGGACTCGAGCGGATGCGCAGCGTCGCCGAAGTCGCCCGGCACACGCAGAAAATAATGAAACAGCAACCACAGGGCACCCGACGCCCAAAGCGCGAGCACGATCGCATACAAGCTGCGTTTGTGGTGTGATCCCATGCGGATGGGTAAGGGATGCTGACGGCTCATTCGGCAGCGGCCTCCGGTAGGGCATCGCGCCAACCTGTCGAATCGGACAGGCGTACGCGGCAATAGGCAGGCAGGGTTGGATCGGCGTCGATCATGACGGCATGCGCGCCAAAATGATCGAGCACGGCAATGGCCTGATCGGGTTCGGCGAACACCACCTTGGTGAGCGCGTCGGCCAGCATGCACTGATCGGCCAGCACGCTTACGCTGCGTGTATCGATGCAGGGTTGGCGCGTGGCCGCGTTGATCAACGGCGTGACCACGCGGCCTTGATGTTGGCGCTGGCTGAAATACGACGCCGAGGTGGCCACGGCCCCCTCGCGCAATTGGCACAGTGGGAGTAGCTGGGTGGCCGCCCCGGGGTGGCGCACGCGGATGGTTTCCGCCGCTTCGCCAAACAGCCGCAGGTCGCCGCCTGCATTGACCCGGCCCGCCAGCAGGCCGGCGTCCTGCAGCGCGCGGATGGCGCAGTCGACCGCATAGCCTTTGGCGATGCCGCCCAGATCGATGTGCAAGGGGCGGCTGAACCGCACGCGATGATCGGGCAGCAGTTCGATGTGCTGCCAGTTCGCTGCGGCATCAGCTGGCGCGAGATCGGCGTGGTGGGGCAGAAAGCCCTCACGCACCAGGTCCGGCGCAATGCTGATATCGAACAGTCCGTTGCTGGCCTCGGCGAGGGCGCGCGCGGTATCCAGCACAAACCAGGTATGCGGGTCGACCGTGATGCCCGCTGTACCGTTACGGTTGAGGCGCGACACGTCGGATTGCGGATCGTGATAACTCATCAGGGCCTGGATGCGCGCCACTGCCACAAAGGCCCGTTCGATCGCGGTGTTCAATGTGTGTCCCGATGTGCCGCGCGCGCTGATTTCCACCAGCGTGCCCAACAATGGCCGCGCGCGCGTGAGCGTGTCGCCATGCTGTGGAGAGGCGGCGGCGATCGGATTCACTTCAATGCGGTCTCGTGCAGCGCGAGGATGCGCCGCACCCCTTCGCTGATGTGCTTGCATGAGAGCGTGGCGCCGCTGATGTTCTGGATGTCGTTGTCCAGTCGCAGCGGTGCACCGTGCTTCTTGCCATGGAACTGTGCGCGCCAGTTGGCGTTGCGAATTTCGCGGCCGTGGGTTTCACGGTAGTCGAGTATCTCCACTCCCAGTACGGTGCCAGCCATGTCGATTGCGACGGCATAGGTGATGAACTCGTGCTTGCCGAACACTTCGTCCTGTACCACCCAGCCCACCTGCTTGCCGTTGTCGATCGCTTTCCAGACCGGCTGCTTGTTGTAGCGCATGCGCACGCCGGCCGCCTTCTCTATGAAGCTTTTTTGATCGGCCGTGAATTCAACTGGCATCGACGCGAAACTGTCAGCCTGAGGAAAGAACTGCTTCTGCGCCTGCTCGATATTCATGTATTGCACGGCGTAGGCTGGTGCAGCGACAAAGGCGGCAATAGCAGGGGCGATCAGCCATACGGGGGGATGTTGCATGGTCGTTTCCTCAGAAGTTGTAGCCGAGCTTGAAACGCAACTCGTGCTTGGTTTTCTCGATCAGGTGCAGGTTGTCTGCCGCTTGGTTGATGTATTGCTCCTTGCCGCCGGCTAGTTGCTCGAACCAGGTAAGGGTGGCCCACCATTGCTTGCTGCCGTAGTGGATCGAGGGGCCGGCGAATACGCTCCAGCGTTCCTGTCCGACTTCGGTTTCGAATTCGGTCTCGTACAAGGCTTCCATGCCGACCGACCAGTTGGGTGCAAAGCGATAGGAGGCGCCCGCGCCGAGCTTGAATTCGATTTCCATTTCCGGCTCGGTCGGCCACTCGAAACTGGCCGATGGATCGTTGTTCAGTGTCTGAATGGCCGCATCGGCGCTAGCTTGCCTGGAGGAACTGAGTGATGCGCGCTTGGCGTAGGTGGCCTCGATACCGGTGTTGGCAATCAGTGTGAGCTGGTCGTCCAGCAGCAGCTTTTGCAATTGCAGGCCGAACTCCGCCTTGGTCGTGTCCTTGTCCTGGCCCGAATGCGGATCGCGCCACAGTTGAATCAGCGCCACGGTGCCTGACAGCCCGACCGGATCCTTGGCGGCGCTGAGGAAGTTGTATTTGAGCGTGCCCTCGACACCGGAGGGCTTGAGTCCGTAGCTTTTGGCACCCGGCAGATAACCGTCGATCACCAGTCCCTGCGTGTCGATCGACTGCCCCTTGAGTTCGAGCGAGGCGGTCAATCGGTGCGTCAAGCCGTATTCGTATTCAGCGCTGACATCGTTGGCCCGGTAGCGGCCCTGTCCCTTGTCCCAGCGATGAGTCATGAACAGATAGGCCTCGCTTGCGCCTTTGGGCAGGGTTTCCGCGCCGGACACATAACCCAGCAGGTTTTCGTCGGCCAGTGCGGGCAGAGCCAGCAGCGCGGCGGCGAGCGCAGTCATGCTTGTGGTGAATTTGACAGCCATGTTGTTTCCTTTCAGATTGATGAATTTCTTAAATCAAGCTGGCTGGCAACGGGCTGGCTGGCGGGGTTTATTTAGGTGCGGCACCCGACTCAAGGCACCGCGGAAAATCGGTAAAAATATCGGTTAGTAAACTTGGCGGGCTTTCATTTTTGAGTCACCCATACAAGGCGCGCCACACTATCTTCGAGCGCGAGTTCAACTTCGTCGATCATCACCAGTGTCATGGGATGCTGCTGCAACACGATGAGCGGACGACCCGGTGCCAGGCCATAGGCGATGATCTGTTCACGCTGGGTCGGGTCGATGGCATCGTCGAGCGCGTCGACCGCGGCGCGGGCCCCGGGCAGCAAAAATGCCAGCGGCACCCGGGCTTTGTGGTCGTGGGTGCTCATAACCACACCGCCCGCAGTAAATGGTTAAGCAGGCCGCCGATCAAAAAGGCGAACGGAATGATGAACGCGATCATGGCGGCTGCAACCTTCGCACCTTGTTCTTTCACTATCATCATCACACTGGCGATGCACGGTACGAACAGGGTGATGGTGACCATGCCGACGACCGCTTGAATGGGCGACAGCTGATGGCTCAAGGCAAACAGGCCGGTGGCGCCAAAATCACGGCGCAGAAAACCCATCACAAAGGCGGCGCTGGCTTCCGGGGGCAGACCCAGCCAGCCTGACACCAGCGGCTCGCCGGCACGAATGATGGCTGGCAGCGCACCGAACTGGTTTAACAAAAACATGATCAGGGTGCCCAGGAGAAACAGCGGAATCACCTCGATCAAATACCATTTGATCCGCCCCACGGTTTTTTTGGCGACGTTGCCGAACAGCGGCAGCCGGATCGGCGGCATTTCGGTCACCAGCGGAATACGCCGGCCCGGGATTATCTTGGCGGCAAGAAAGCCCGCCAGCATCATTACGCCCACCATCGACACCACCCAGATCAGCGTGGCGGTGAACGAAATGCCACCCAGCAGGCCGAGTACCACGCCGAGCTGTGCCGAGCAGGGAATGGCCAATGCCATCAGGAAGATCGTGATCAGCCGCTCACGCGGGCTATGCAGAATACGCGTGGTGAGCGTGGCCATGGTGACGCAGCCAAGCCCCAGCACCATCGGCAGCACGGCGCGGCCATTCAGGCCAATCAGCTTGAACAGGCGGTTGGCCAGCACCGACAGTCGCGCGAAATAACCGGAGTCTTCCAGCAGTCCAAAGATGATGAAGAAGGTGGTGACAATGGGAAGGATCAGCGCCAGCGCATAAGTCATGCCCATGGTCCACAAGCCATACTCGCCGACCAGCAGGTCGGCAACCCAAACCACACCAATGTGCTCCCGCACGAACGCCGTAACCACCGGGTTCAGGATGTTGCCAAACAGGTCGTTTTCCATCAGCCCGACCAGCGTGCCTGCGCCAAACACGCCAACGAATTCGTACAGTGCAAACAGCACGCCCAGCAAAATCGGCCAGGCCCAGAAGCGGTGGATGATCATTTGACCAATACGATGCGCAAGCAGTGGGCTGGCCTGCTCAGTGCGGGCCGTCACGCGGCGGGTCAGGGTGCTGGCGGCTTCGCCGCGTTCGTGTGCCAACGCGGCGGGCATCACGCCCTTGGCCTGGGCGGCGGCACGGGCCGACGCCAAGTCGGCGCCAATTTCGCCCGCGGCCTCGGACAGCCAGGCCTCGACCTCGCTGTCTTGTCCCAGATACAGTATGGCCAGTCCGCGCGCATTCAACCGGGGATGGGGCGCGTGCAGGCTGATGCGATTGGCGAGGTCGCTAATCGCGGCTTCGGTGTCAGTGTCGTAATGCAGCAACGGCAGCATCGCACGCGCGTCGACAAGGCTGCGCGTCAGTTGCGCCATGCCCTCGCCGCCGGTTGCTACGGTCGGAATCACCGGAATGCCGAGCGCGCTCGACAGTGCCTGCGCATCCACCGTCACGCCGCGCGCGCCGGCTTCGTCGTGCATGTTGAGCGCCAGTACAGCGGGTACGCCCAACTCGGCCAGCAGCGCGGTCAGCGTCAGGGTACGGCGCAGGTTCTTGGCATCGCCCACCTGAATCACTGCGCGCAAGGGTTCGTGCAACAACGCACGCATGGTGGCGCGTTCGTCGTCGCTGCGTGCCGGCAGGGTCAGCACGCCGGGTGTGTCGATGAGGTCAACCGCTGCATCGAAGCGCGCTGTCGCTCGTGCCACTTCGACGGTCGTGCCAGGATAGTTTGAGACGTTCACATACGCACCGGTCAGGCGATGGAACAGTACGGATTTCCCGACGTTGGGGTTGCCGACGAGGGCGATGGCGGAAGCGGTCATAGGGTCTGCTGGCGGCGGCGGGTAGAGGGGGGCAAGATGTTGGCGGGCAACTTATTTGGTCAAAATCAGCTTGCCGTTCTTGGTGATGCGCAAACGATAGGTGTCGCCGTTATGCCCGATCAGAATTTCCTGGCTGCCCTGGAACAGACGGTCTGCCGGAACGATGTCCGTTGGCAGGCCGCGTTGTGCGACTTCATTTGGCAGGCGAGCAGGAGTGGGAGCAGTGTTGGGCATGTTGAGCGGGATCAGAGGGTAGCCGGGCTGGTTAGTGAGATTACTTATACAAATTGAGACAAGAATGATAACGATTCTCAATAAATAAAACAATGGGGCTGTGCCAGATTCTTTTTTTATTCGGGTATGCGTTGAGCTGGGCTTGATCGGGCGACTCTGTAAAAGCCGCCGCTTCGATCAGGCGTGCGAGGTGGGCACCGGGTAAGTGCCGCGGACCAGTGGGTGAGCCACCAATACTTCGGGTTGCAGGGTGATGTGACGAATACCGTGCTGGTCATCCATGGTCTGACGTGCGATTTCCAGGATGTCGGGCCAATCAGATAGTTCGCGGATTTCCAGATGCGCTGAAAGCGCGATGGTGCCGGAAGAGAGGGTCCATACATGCAAATCATGCACGCGCAGCACGCCGTCAAGCTTGGCTAGATCCTGTCCGACAACATTAAGCCGGACATGGCCGGGGACGCCTTCCATCAGGACGTGCACCACTTCGCGCAGCAGGCGGAGAGCCGACACCAGAATCAGGGCGGCCACCAGCAGAGAGAGCAGCGGGTCGATCGGCGTCCAGCCAGTGGTGACGATCACGATGCCTGCGGTGATCGCGGCCACCGAGCCCAATGCGTCGCCCAACACATGTAGCAATGCCGCACGGCTGTTCAGCGTATGTTCGCCGCGCGAGAGCACCCAGGCGACGACAAGGTTGATGATGAGGCCGATGACCGCTACGCCAATAACGGCGCTGCCCTTGATGTCGCGCGGGGCGCCGAAGCGGTCGATGGCTTCGTGCACGATGTAGCCGATCAATACCAGCATCAGCAGGCTGTTGAAGAGTGCGGCCAAGACCTCGGCGCGTACCAGTCCATAGGAATGCTTTGCACTGGGTGGGCGCCGAGCCAACCAGGCCGCACCGGCCGCCAGACCCAACGCGGAGCTATCGGTCAGCATGTGGGCGGCATCGGAAAGTAGCGCGAGTGAGCCGGACCACCAGCCAGCCAGCGCTTCGACGCCGGAAAACGACAGCGTCAGCACCAGGGCAATGATCAGGGTGGCGCCTTGCCCTGTGTGATGGTGGCCGTGTCCATGGCCAGCATGGTCATGGCTGTCGTGATTGTGGTCAGGAGCGGGCACAGTAATCGGTCGGGTCGATTTGCAGGTTGAGGTCGGCGGATTCCTGGCCCAGTCCGGCAATGTGGTGGAGCGCATTGACGTAGCGGACGGATTCGCGCAATTCAGTCATCGTTGCCGGATGTGGATGGCCGTGCATACGGGCCAGCCGGGCGCGGGCGGGTGCGGGCCAGTCCACTTTCAGGTTGGCCAGGACTTCGTCGGCCAGATCAGGGCGGTTGCAAACCAGGGCCATGTCGCAGCCTGCTTCGATTGCCGCGGTAACCCGCTCAACCATGCCGCCCGCCACCCCCGCGGCCTCCATGCAGAGGTCATCGCTGAACACGGTGCCGTCGAACTGCAATTGATGACGCAGAATTTTTTGTAGCCATAGCTTCGAAAATCCGGCGGGGAGGCTGTCGACCTCGGGGTAGATCACGTGAGCCGGCATGACCGCAGCAAGCCCGGCTTCGATCATCAGACGGAAGGGCACCAGATCAGCGATGGCGATGTCGGCGAGCGTGCGCTCGTCCATCGGGATGGCGACATGCGAATCGGCCACCACAAATCCGTGACCGGGAAAATGCTTGCCGCACGCGGCCATCCCCGCGTCCTTCATGCCCAGCATCACGGCCTGGCCAAGTTGAAACACCGCATGAGGATCGGCGTGGAATGAACGGTCTCCAATGACCGAAGAGGCGCCATAATCCAGATCGAGCACCGGCCCAAAACTGAAATCGACCCCGTGTGCGCGCAATTCACTTGCCAGCACAAACCCGGTTTCACGCGCCAACTCGCGCGCGCGTTGCGGATGGTCGTTCCAGATTTCACCGAACGTTCGCATCGGCGGAATCCGGGTAAAGCCTTCGCGAAACCGTTGCACGCGTCCGCCTTCGTAATCAACAGCGATCAGTAGCGGCGCAGGTTTAAGGGCGTGGATTTCTGCGGTCAGTGCGGACAACTGTGCGGCATCGCAGTAATTGCGGGTGAATAGAATCACGCCGCCCACCAGAGGATGACTCAGTCTCTTGCGGTCCTCATCAGTGAGTTCGGTACCTGCAACATCGAGCATCAAGGGGCCCAGCGTCATGGTCATTCCTTTATAAAGTTTGGCGTCACGATGGATTGTCCAGCCTGTTTTGCGGGTCGCCGGACTGCTCCAGCACGACAAACGCCAGCACAAGGTCCCCCTCATCCGACAGGGAAGCATGATGCGAAGTAATGCCGCGTGCCACGAGCCAGGCGGTGAGTTCGGGTGCGCATTCGATGTGAGGTTTGCCGAGTGCGTCTCGTAACACCGCAATGTTGCGTAGCGATACCGGCGCGCGCAGCCCGGTTCCGGTGGCCTTGGCAAACGCCTCTTTGACCGCAAAGCATTTGGCTAAAAACCGCGCCGGATCGCGGCTGGAAAAATAACCCGCATGTTCGGCCGGGGCAAGAATGCGGTCTGCGTAATGCTCGCCAAAGCGGGCGAGACCGCTGCGTATCCGGTCGGCGTCCAGCAGGTCGGTGCCTACGCCGTGAATCAAAGCGTCACCTTCACCGGCAAACCGGCTGCACGAATGGTCTCGGCATAGGCGTTCAGCCATTCAATGGGCAGGGCAGAGAGATGGCTGGCTTGCGGCTGCATGGAGGGGCGTGCCAACCCGTAGAGCAAGACACCCTGAACCGGAATCTGTTGTTGCCGGATGCGCTTCACAGCGGCCAGATAGGCTTCTTGTTCCATCGCGGAAGGAGGCGCGCCATCCACCGCCAGCACGCAGGTTTGCAGCCAGGTGGGACACAGGCGCGCTGCCACGGCCAGGCGTTCCAATTGTTTTTCCGGTGAAATGCGGGTCTGGTTAATCGCACGCATGCCACTCGGTGTTGCGCTGTCGAACTTGAACCAGACTTCGCCATTCAATGCGGCCATTTTCTTGAGGCCGTCCTGCACCCGCGGCCGGTCGGTCTGACTCCCATTGGTGATCAGCACCAGTTTGATCTTCCCGGTCAGATCGAAATCCGCCATCACCCGGCCGATCAACTCGATCGCCTGTGGAAACGCCTTGGCAGTGGTCGGCTCACCGTTTCCCGATAGGGCAATGTCGTTCAAACGCCGGACTTCCTCGGGTACCCGCGTTTGCATGAAGTCGCCGTGGAGAATATCAGTGAGCATTGTGCGCAGTTCGGCTTCAAGTTGCACCAGATCGATATCCGGCGCTGTACCGCGCACCAGATCCGGTACCTGGCAATACACGCATGCCCAGTTGCAAGCATTGTTGGGATTGAGGTTGACGCCCACAGATACGCCGCCCGCGCGGCGCGAGACAACAGGATAGACATAAGTCATCCCCGCAGTGTCGCGGTTATGGTTTTCTGGAGTGAGGGGTGCAGTCAGTGCCATGGCTGGATTTTCGCATTAACTGCGTGGCGAAAACAAAAAAACACCCAGCGGGTTGTTTTGATCAAGCGCGCAGCGCCGGATCATACCGTTTCCGAATACACAACTTGATCCTGGCGTACGGGCTGGGCCGACAGCGCCAAAACGCGAAATCTGGCGGAAGCGGTGAGATTCGAACTCACGGAGGACTCACATCCTCGCCGGTTTTCAAGACCGGTGCCTTAAACCGCTCGGCCACGCTTCCAAGGCGCGCATTGTAACGGTT
>JAGXGP010000124.1 GCA_024636775.1 Hydrogenophilales bacterium | reverse complement strand
GGCCGAGATCGCTCAGCACGGCAAGGCCCCCAAGCCGACGTCGATGAGCGAAGAACTCACGCGTGCTGCCATGATCTGCAACATGGGCAAGCAGGCTATCGTCTCCATGTTCCGTGAAGTCCGTATGGGCAATGCCGTCAGCACCGAAGCCGTAGGCGAACTGGTCGAAGAAATCACCCTGTCTGTGCTCCGCAATCCTGGCGCATTGATCAGCCTGGCACGCCTGAAGACCGCCGACGACTACACCTACATGCATTCCGTCGCAGTATGCGCACTGATGGCATCGCTGGCGCGGCAGCTGGGCCTAAGCGAGCAGGAAATCCGGGAGGCGGGCATGGCCGGCCTGCTACACGACCTGGGCAAAGCCATGATGCCGATGGACGTACTGAACAAGCCCGGCAAGCTGACCGACGATGAATACCGCACCATCAAGAACCATCCGGCCGAGGGCCACCGCCTGCTGCTCGAAGGCAAAAGCGCCAGTGACATCGTGCTCGACGTCTGCCGCCATCACCACGAGAAAGTCGACGGCAGCGGCTACCCCGACAAACTTACAGGCGACCAGATCAGCCTCTACGCCAAGATGGGCGCGGTATGCGACGTCTATGACGCCATTACATCCAATCGCCCCTATAAAAAAGGCTGGGACCCGGCCGAATCCATCCAGAAAATGTCGCAGTGGAGCAAGGGGCATTTCGACGAACACGTGTTCCAGGCCTTCGTCAAAAGTATCGGCATCTACCCCGTTGGATCACTGGTGAAACTCGGTTCCGGCCGTCTGGCGGTCGTGCTCGAACAATCGGAAAAGTCCCTGCTAGCACCGCGAATCAAGGTGTTTTTTTCAACCAAATCGCAAACTTACCTCGTGCCGGAGGTACTCGATCTTTCCCATCCAAGCGTGTCGGAAAAGATCGTCGGCCGCGAGGATGCCGCCACGTGGGGCATCAAGAATCTCGACGAACTCTGGGCGAGTTGAGTAAACGCCCACTTATCGTATATCCAAGCCACGCAAGCCACTTGGCTTCCGCCATCAGCCCGTCCAAACAATTGGGCACCGACTTGTTTTACGGCGACTCAGGTTTTAATGGCGCCGCCTTGAACAAGGCCAACGCCTGCTCCCGCTGCATGGCATGATCGACAATCGGTGCGGAGTAATCACGCCCGATCAGGCATTGGGCTTGCTGCTGCGCCGCTGACGACAGCTTCCACGGGGCGTGAATGTGCTTATCCGGCACCCCGGCGAGTTCGGGCACATAGCGACGAATAAACGTGCCGTTCGCATCGAACCGCTCGGATTGCGTCACCGGATTGAAGATGCGAAACCAGGGCTGCGCATCACACCCCACCGACGCCGCCCACTGCCAGCCGCCGCTGTTGGCGGCCAGATCAAAATCAATCAGCTTGTCAGCAAAGTAGCGCTCACCCAGGCGCCAGTCGACCAGCAAGTCCTTGGTCAGAAACGAAGCCGTCACCATACGCAAGCGGTTGTGCATGTAGCCCGTTTGATTGAGCTGACGCATGGCAGCATCGACCAGCGGATAGCCGGTACGCGCCTCGCACCACGCTTCGAAATGCCCCGGTGGATTGGGCCACGGCAGGTCGTCATATTGCGGCTTGAAGGTGTGGCCTGCTGCCACATCGGGTCGATGCCAGAGAATCTGGTGATAGAAATCGCGCCAGATCAGTTCGGATAGCCAGGTTTGCGCACCATGCCCACCCTGTTGCCAGGCGGCCGCCGCAAGCTGGCGGATCGAAACTGTACCAAAGCGCAGATGCACCGACAAATACGACGGCCCTTTAATCGCAGGGAAATCGCGTGTTTGTTGATAGCGGTCGATGCGACCCATGAAATCATCCAGCAGCAGCGCAGCCCCCGACATGCCGGTAGGTAGCTTGAGTTCGACCAGATTGGTCGGGACAAATCCCATAGCCTGCAACGTGGGAATGTCCGTTGAACGTGCCGCCAGCCGATCAACGTGGCGATCAACCGGATAGGCTTGCAGGTAATAAGGCGTCAATGTTCTCAGCCAGGCCTTTTTATAGGGCGTAAAAACACTGTAGGGCGTGCCGCCGGCTGTGAGCACTTCCTCACGTTCAAATATCACGGCGTCCTTGCAATGATGAACGGCAATATTGTGGGCGTTCAGCGCGTGCCCAACCGCGGCATCGCGCGCCAGCGCAGCGGGGTCATCGTCATGGTTGTAGTACACGGCATCCGCCCGAAGCTCGGCCGCTAACTGGACAATCTCGTTACGGGCAATGCCGTATTTGACGATGAGGCCACCGCCTTTGGCCTGCAAGGCGAGTTGCAACTCGGTTACGCTGGCGTGGATGAATTCGACCCGTCGGTCGGCCGGATCGACCAAAGCATCCAGTATTTCACGGTCGAAAACAAACACGCAAAACACCTGCCGGGCACGTTTAAGTGCGTGGTACAGGGCGGCATGATCGTAGTCGCGCAAGTCGCGCCGAAACCAGACCAAGGCACGTGGGTATTCAGACATAGAGCATGTGAGTCGCTATAGTGTAAGGAGTCTGTGTGAAAAGAGGTGTTGGCTGGATTTAAGGCAGATTACAATGGAGGGGCCATGATGGAAACCGTTAACCTCACCCACAATTTCCTGATCGCCATGCCGGGCATGGTCGATCCCAATTTCCATGGCTCGCTGACGTATATCTGCGACCACAGCGAACAAGGGGCTTTGGGCGTGATGGTCAATCGGCCGATCGATCTGGATCTGTCGACGCTGTTCGATCAGATCGGGCTGACCCTACCCGAGCACCTGCGCGACAAAATCGTCTATTTCGGTGGCCCGGTACAGACCGAGCGCGGCTTTGTGTTGCATACGCCGCCCCACACCTTCAGTTCCACCCTCACCGTCAAGGATATCGTCAGCCTCACCACTTCGAAAGACGTGTTGGAAGCGGTCAGCCAGGATGTCGGGCCGGAAAAATTCATGGTCTCGTTGGGTTACGCGGGTTGGGGGGCTGGTCAGCTCGAAGAGGAGATCAAACAAAACGCCTGGCTGTCGGTGGCCGCCGACCCGCAAGTCATCTTCGACCTGACGCCTGAAGAACGCCTGCCCGCTGCGATGAAACTGCTCGGCATCGATTTCGCCAGTTTGTCAGACGAAGCCGGACACGCTTGAATCCTGAATCCACTCACGGCACGGTACTGGCCTTCGACCTCGGCCTGAAACGCACCGGCGTCGCGTCGGGCGATCTCTCCATCGGCGTCGCCCACCCACTCACGGTCATCCAGGCCGACTCTACCGATGCACGGCTCACGGCTATCGCCAAACTCATGGCCGAATGGCAACCAGTATTGCTGGTACTCGGCATCCCCACCCATGCCGATGGCGGCGAACACGAAATGACCCGAGTGGCCAAAAACTTCGCACGTAAATTAGAATCGCGTTTCAATCTGCCGGTGTTTCTGGTGGACGAACGCCACACCAGTACGGCGGCCGAGTCCGAGCTCCATGAGCGCGGGATCCACGGCAAAAAGAACAAGGCGCTGACGGATGCCGTTGCCGCGAAACTCATACTCCAAGGATTTTTCGATGCCCGCCTCACTGCCTGACGCCAACACCCTGATTACGCGACTCGCCGACGCCATTGCGCCCACGCTCACCCCCAACACCTTCATCGTCGGCATTCATACCGGTGGCGTGTGGGTGGCCGAGTGCCTGCATGCCTTGCTGCGGTGCACCCAACCCCTCGGCACGCTCGATATCTCGTTCTACCGCGACGATTTTTCCCGCATCGGCCTGCACCCACAGGTGAAACCCTCCAACCTGCCGGTTGATCTCGAAGGCCGTGACATCCTGCTGGTCGACGATGTATTGCACTCCGGGCGTACGGTGCGCGCAGCAATGAACGAGCTGTTCGACTATGGTCGCCCCGCCTCGATCCGGCTGGCGGTACTGGTAGATCGCGGCGGCCACGAACTGCCGATCCGGCCCGACTTTGCAGGCCACACACTCACCGTGCCCAACACTCAGAACATCAACCTGTCGCGCCTGGACGATGGCCATTTGACCCTCACCCTCGCATGAACCTACAACTCAATCCTGACGGCAGCCTGCGCCACCTGCTTACGCTCGACGGCCTGCCGCGAACCATCCTGACGCACATTCTCGATACCGCAGAATCCTTTATGGACGTCGGCGAGCGCGAGGTGAAAAAAGTCCCGCTGTTGCGTGGAAAATCGATCTTCAACCTGTTTTTCGAACCCTCGACACGCACCCGCACCACTTTCGAGATCGCCGCCAAGCGCCTCTCCGCCGATGTGGTCAACCTCAATATCGCCACCTCCAGCCAGACCAAGGGTGAGGCGATTCTCGACACGGTCGACAATCTCGCAGCGATGCACGCCGACATGTTTATCGTGCGCCATGCGCAATCGGGCGCGGCCCATTTCATCGCACGCAATGTCGCACCGCATATTTCGGTCGTCAACGCCGGCGACGGTCGCCACTCGCATCCGACGCAAGGCCTGCTCGACATGTTCACCATCCGTCGCTTCAAGGGCGAATTCCACAACCTGACCGTGGCCATCGTCGGCGACGTGCTGCATTCGCGCGTGGCGCGTTCGCAAATCCACGCCCTCACCACGCTGGGGGTGCCGGAAGTTCGCGTGATCGCGCCGAAAACCCTGCTGCCCACCGGCGTTGAGCAGATGGGCGTCAAGGTCTACCACGACCTGGAAGCCGGTCTGCATGGGTGCGATGTGATCATCACTCTGCGCCTGCAAAGCGAACGCATGAAAGGCGCGCTACTGCCAAGCGCACAGGAATACTTCAAGTTCTTTGGCCTGACGCCGGCAAAGCTCGCACTTGCGAAACCCGACGCCATCGTCATGCACCCGGGCCCGATGAACCGCGGCGTGGAAATCGACTCCGAAGTGGCCGATGGCCCGCAGTCGGTCATTCTGCCGCAGGTGACTTACGGCATTGCGGTGCGGATGGCGGTGATGGCGATTCTGGCGGGAGGAACGACAGCATGAAAATCCATATCCGGAATGGCCGCGTGATCGATCCGATGAACGCGCGCGATGAAATTGCTGACGTATTTGTGGTGGCCGGAAAAATTGTCGCCGTTGGCGAAGCCCCCCCCGATTTTCACGCCAACCGTGTCATCGATGCCAGCGGTCTGGTGGTGTGTCCCGGTCTGGTCGACCTGTCGGTGCGGCTACGCGAGCCCGGTTTTGAGTATCGCGCCACCCTCGAATCGGAAATGCTCGCTGCTGCCGCTGGCGGTATCACCTCGCTCGCCTGCCCGCCCGATACCGACCCGCCGCTGGACGAACCGGGCCTCGTCGAGATGCTGAAGTTCCGCGCGAAAAACCTGCCGGGCCCGCGCGTTTACCCGATCGGCGCATTGACCCAAAAACTCGAAGGCAAGCTGCTGACCGAAATGGCCGAGCTGACCGAAGCGGGCTGTCGCGCCTTTACCCAGGCCGACGCGGTGCCCACCGATCCGCAGGTGTTGCTGCGCGCGATGCAATATGCCGCCACGTTTGGCTTCAGCCTGTGGTTACGGCCACAGGATCTGTCGCTTGCGCGTGACGGTGTCGCACACGATGGCGCGGTGGCATCTCGCCTCGGTTTGCCTGGTATTCCGGCGCTGGCTGAAACCGTGGCGTTGGCTACCATCCTGCTGCTGACACGCGAAACCGGCGCCCGCATCCACATTGCGCGGCTGTCAACGCGTGAAGGCATCGCGATGGTACGGGCAGCCAAGGCGCAAGGCCTTTCCATCACCTGCGATGTCGCCAGCACGCACGTACATTTATCGGAAAACGATCTCGTCAGTTTTGATTCGCACCTGCATCTGGTGCCGCCGCTACGCGGTCTGCGTGACCGCGACGCCATCCGCGAAGCGCTGCGCGACGGTTCCATCGACGCACTGTGTTCGGACCACACCCCGGTTGACGAAGAGGTGAAGCAGGTGCCGTTTGGCGAATCGGCGCCTGGCGCCTCCGGTGTTGAGCTGCTGCTGCCGCTGACGCTGAAATGGGCGCGCGAAATGGGCGTCCCCCTGATCAAAGCCATCGATCTTATTTCGTGGAAGCCGGCACAAATTCTGGGCGTACCGGGCGGCAATCTATCGGTTGGCAGCTGTGCCGACATCTGCATTTTTGATGAGACGGCAGAGTGGATCGCCACCTCCAAGACGCTCGCCAGCCAGGGCGACAACACGCCATTCCTCAACCATTCTATGCAGGGACAAGTCCGCTATACCCTGATCGACGGCCATATCGATTTTGAGTTTGCGCATTGAGCGCCGCGCGGTTTTCCCCAGTGGATGAACGCGCTGCCAACCGCAGTGTTTCTTTTTCCTTGCTGCTGATCAGCCTGTTATCCGGTGCGCTGGCTGTCGCCGGGTTCGCGCCCTTTTACCTTTGGCCATTACCCATTTTGAGTCTGGTCGTGCTGTTTGGACTGTTTACCCGAACGGCTTCTGCGCGCACCGCCTTTCTGATCGGGTTGGCCTGGGGGCTGGGATTTTTCCTCACCGGCGTGAGTTGGGTCTACGTCAGCTTGTCGGTATACGGCGGCATGCCGATGGTGTTGGCAGCGCTCGCGACCTTCCTGTTTTGTGGGCTGCTGGCCCTGTTTCCCGCGCTCGTGGGTGCACTACAGGCGCGCTGGCGCGTCTCGTCAACGTTACGATTATTGGTGTTAATCCCGCTCGGGTGGAGCGTAGCGGAGTGGGTACGCGGCTGGATTTTTACGGGTTTCCCCTGGCTGGCGATCGGCTATTCGCAAGTGCCGGCCAGCCCGTTGGCGGGTTATGCCCCCTTGGTCGGCGTCTATGGGGTGTCATTTTTACTGGCACTGACGGCCGCTCTACTGGCATGGGGCGTGAGCTTGCGCGGTAAGCCCGCACAACTCATTTGGGTTGGTGTGGTCGTGCTTGCGCTAGGAATAGGCGGTCAGGCTTTACGTGGAATCGACTGGACGACGCCGGACGGCACGCCCACTTCGGTTGCCCTGCTACAAGGCAACATTCCACAGGATATGAAGTGGCTGCCGGAAAAAATCCATTCCACGCTCGAGATTTATGCGCGCATGGCTGCTGCCTCTCCGGCAAAGTTAATTGTGCTGCCCGAGACTGCATTGCCCCTGTTCGAATCCAACCTGCCCGATTTCTATCGCGACGGGCTGGTGACGCTTGGCCAGAAGAATGGTGGTGACATCCTGACGGGATTGCCGACCGGATCGGTGAACGGTAAGTACTACAACAGCGTCCTCAGCCTGGGCAGCGCGCCCAGCCAGCATTATCACAAGGTGCATCTGGTGCCTTTCGGCGAATACATCCCGTTGAAAGCAGTATGGGGCTGGGTCATACAGGTGCTGCACATTCCGCTGTCAGACTTTGCGCGCGGCGATCGCAATCAAACGCCGCTTGCCATTGGCGGCCAGCGGGTGGCGGCCAATATCTGTTACGAAGACGTCTTTGGTGAGGAAATCATCCGCCAGTTGCCGGCCGCGAGCGTGCTGGTCAATGTGAGTAATCTGGCGTGGTTCGGAGATTCGTTTGCACCCTGGCAACACGCGCAAATATCGCAGATGCGCGCACTGGAAACCGGGCGCATGATGCTGCGCGCCACCAACACCGGGTTGACTGCCATCATTAATGCGAAAGGCCAAATACTGGCCAGCCTACCCCCGTTTACCTCTGGCAGCCTCACTGGCAGCATTCAGGGCTACGCCGGCAGCACGCCTTACGTGCGTTGGGGCAATGCACCCGTTTTGGTGCTGTGGGGCGTGCTGGGTATTGGACTGCTACTGATCGGACTTAAGCGGCGTCCTTAATACGCGTCATGTTGCGGCCGCTGCGCTTGGCTTCCAATAAGGCCGTATCGGCGCGCGCCAGCGCTTCATTTTCCTGCTTGTCTTCACGACTGTATTCAGACAAGCCACCACTCCAGGATAATTTCTGCGTCACCCCGGGAATCAGTTCAACGCTCTCGGGCATCTTGGCACGCAGGCGCTCGGCCAGTTCCTGCGCCCTATCCAGTGGCGTGAAGGGGAACATGACGCAAAACTCATCTCCACCCAGGCGGGCAATAAAGTCGCTGTTACGCAAACAGTTTTTGAGTGCGTCTCCGAACTTGATGATGAGCTGATCGCCTGCCTCATGGCCGAAAGTGTCGTTCACCTGCTTGAAATTATCGATATCCAGTATCAACAGGCTATGTGACCAGCCGTCTTTCATGCTGGCAAACAGCTCTTTCTGTTTTTCGTCGAAACTGCGCCGGTTATTGACCTGCGAGAGGTGATCCAGTCGTGCCTGGGAGGTCACTTCTTTCTGCTGCCCCATCATCACCTTGCCCAGCTTCAGCATGGTCGCCAGCGGTGTCTGAAATTCGGCCAGACTGACCGGATAGGCAGAGCGCAGACGCTGTTGCCGCAAGTCGTTGGTAAATCTCACCAGCATGCGCAGACTGTCATTCACCCGGGTACGCACTGCCAGAATGGTCCCCACCACCAGTATCGCGATCAACAAGCTTGCCACCAGCCAGCTCAGCACATAGGGGGCGATGCTTTCGACCACAGGCACGATCGGGCGCCACACAGCGATTTGCCAGGGCGTACCCGCCAGTGCAATCAACGTGGCGCGCGCATGGCGTTTAATTGCCTGATTGCCGCGCCGCATCAGCACCATGGAAACATCACCGGACTGAATCTGTTGTAACTCAGCGTAAGCGGCAGAGTCCGGCAATGGCAGCGTATCGAACAAGGCCTGCAACTGCGGCACGCTCTGCTCGACGATAACAAAGCCCAGGCGCTTGCCTTCGTTATTGGAAACCGGATGCGAGAGCGATAAATTAAAGGTGGCCGAAGCGGTTGCGCCCATCCCGTCGCTCCCGGCATTCGCCAACAACCTGCGGGTGTCGCCGGGTAAAAATCCGGGCAGTAGCTGGCGCTGTCCATCGGTGGCGAACAGCACGGTCGCATCCTGATTTAGCGCATGCAAATTAGCTGCCTGCGCCTGACAGACGTCTGGCGACCCGGTGGTGAAACATGCCAGCGTCTGGGGATGGGCTGCAATGCGGGCGGCACTGCGTTGCATGGCTTCAGCCATAAACTCGATTTGGGTCGCCATCACCGGCTTGTCAAATTCTTCCGGAATGGGGACAGACTGCGGACGCGTCAGAAAAATGACGGCCGTCACGGCACCTGCCAACAGCACCAAGGCTGTGACAAGGATCAGACCAAACCGCAATATGGATGTGTGGTGCATGTTTGATGCGCCAGCAGGCTCCGCCTCTTTATGTTTATTGTTTCCGCAATGACCAAATCCAGATTCCGCTCTGGGGGTTCAGCCTACATGCCAATAGACTCAGCAAAATCCATGCCCCAAACTTCGGACTCCCAGCCAGTCACCCCATCAAGTTTATTTATACATCAAAGTGTAAAGAATTCCGACACTATTGGCGGCCCGTGCTCCCGAACCCCCCGGTGCCTCGTTCACTTGATTCAAAATCGTCCACCACATTGAATTCGGCCTGCACCACCGGCACGATGACCAATTGCGCGAGGCGTTCCATCGGCGCCAATTCAAACGCCTGCTGACTGCGATTCCAAGCGGAAACCATGAGCTGACCTTGATAATCTGAGTCGATCAGACCCACCAGATTGCCCAGCACAATGCCATGCTTATGACCCAGGCCTGAGCGGGGCAAAATCAGCGCCGCATAGCCGGGATCTGCCAAATGGATGGCCAAACCGACAGGGATCAACTGGGTTTCGCCGGGCTGCAGCAAGATGGGCGCATCAATACAGGCGCGCAAATCGAGCCCCGCAGAACCGGTTGTCGCGTAATGCGGCAGCTGATCGCGCAGGCGGGTGTCGAGAATCTTCACATCCATCTTCATATTCGTCGGAATTTCGTCAGTTCAACAAGGTTGCAAGGTGGCG
>JAGXGP010000123.1 GCA_024636775.1 Hydrogenophilales bacterium | reverse complement strand
TCGGAGATGTCCTGCATGTACCCCTCGACCCAGGCCAGCCGGCCGGATTCATCGCGTATTCCTACGCCGCGTTCCAGCACCCAGCACACCCGGCCGTCGGCCCGCTGGATTCGGTATTCCAGCTCGAAAATTTCGTTTTTCTCCAGTGCGGCATGAATGTCACGCCTGACACGCGCGCGGTCTTCCGGCAGCGTAATCTGATCGAAGGATATCCGCTTGTTGAACATGACTTCGTCGGGTTGGTAGCCGGTCAGCCTGAGACAGTGGTCACTTACATATTCCATGGTCCAGGTCGCATCCACTCGGCTACGGTAGATCATGCCGACCAGATTGGAGGTAATGGTGGTGAGCAGGCGCGTGATGTCGAGCGGGGCGGCTTCGCTTGCGAGCTGGTCAGAGATGGCTTTCAGTTTCATCTATTGATCTAAATCGTAATTCGGAAGCATGGTTGCTCCTTGGAAAGGTTACGGGTAGACCCGTAACCTGGGTAAACACATGCCCCCAGCCTTATCGCTCACTCCGTTGAGCTCGGCCTGTTGATATGCCCGGTCGCTCTCCAACAGCCATCCCCTGAAGGATCGGAACCCTGGCTGTGTATCCGCGGGAAAAGTAGACAGCAGTGCGCCGCTCCCGTGTGTCAATATAAGCAACTCGTGTGCCAGCCATGGGCCGGCCCAAGCATCCGGCTAAGTGTCAGCCCTTAATGGGGTTTTTTCACCGGCTGATGGCCGCAGCCAGTTGGGAGTGCGGATTACATGGTCCGAATTGGTGCGTATGGCTGGGGGTTGTGCACCAAACTGAGTGGAGGTAATGGGGTCACCCTTTTTAATTGCATGGCTTTTAGGTAGGCTTCGCGCTAATCCTACGAAAAACGAGCTCATGCATTTCACCCTCGACGCCTTTCGCGCCTGGCCAACCAAGCGCATTACCCTGCTCGGCATGTCCGGCGTCGGCAAGACGCATATCTCTACCCGGCTGCGCGGTCACGACTGGTTCCACTTTTCCGGCGACTACCGGATTGGCACGCGTTATCTCGACGAACCGATTCTTGACCTGATCAAGCAGCAAGCGATGAGCGTTCCGTTTTTGCGTGATCTGCTGCGCAACGACTGGATCGACATCAAGAACAACATCAAAATACACGATCTCGGGCCGGTGCTGACTTTCGTTGGAAAGCTCGGCGGGCCGGAGTGGGGTGGACTCCCGCTGGATGAGTTCTCGCGTCGTCAGGCGGCGTATCGTGAGGGTGAAATCGCGGCCATGCGCGACGTGCCGGAATTCATCCGCAAGGGCCAGGAAATTTATGGCTATCCGCACTTTGTGAACGACGTCGGCGGTAGCTTGTGCGAGCTGGATGAACCCGGTGTGGTCGAACTGCTGGCCGAGCACACGCTGATCCTGTATATCCAGACCACCACGCGCGACGAAGAGGACACGCTGATCAAGCGCGCCCAGTCCGACCCCAAACCGCTGTATCTGCGCCCGGCCTTTCTCGCCGAACAGCTGCCGTTGTATCTCAAGGACAAGGGCATCGAATACGTCGCGCAGATCGAGCCCGACGATTTTGCGCGCTGGGTATTTCCGCGGCTGTTTCATTCGCGCCTTCCACGCTACGAGGCGATTGCCAAACCGCATGGCTATACCGTCACGTCGCAGGAAGTCGCGCAGGTGCGCGACGAACACGATTTTCTGGCGCTGCTGGAAGTCGCCATCGCGCGGAAGGGACAGGGCTAACCATGCCACTGGTCGCGCATAACGCGCTCCCTACTTTTGATCGTCTGCGTCAAGGCGGTCTGGTGGTGCACTCGCCCGAGCGTGCGGCCCAGCAGGAAATCCGCGAACTGCATGTCGGCCTGCTGAACATGATGCCGGACGCCGCGCTGGAAGCGACCGAACGCCAGTTCTATCGGCTGGTGGGTACGTCCAATCCGATTGCGCAGTTCTACATGCACCCGTTTACCTTGCCGACCTTGCCGCGCGGCGCGGCGGCACAGGCGCACATTGCGCAATATTACGAAAGCTTCGACGCCATCCGCGAGGCAGGGCTGGATGCGCTCATCATCACCGGCGCCAATGTCAGTCATGCCAATCTCGCCGATGAGGCGTTCTGGGATCCGCTGATCGAGGTGATCGATTGGGCCTGGGGTAATGTCACTTCCACCCTGTGTTCCTGTTTGGCCACGCATGCCGTGATGCAGTTTCGTCACGGCCAGACACGGGTGAAACAGCCACGCAAGATATGGGGTGTGTATGAGCATCGCGTAGCCGATAAGCGCCATCCCCTGGTCACCGATGTCAATACACGTTTTGATGTACCGCATTCGCGCTGGAATGACGTCTCGCCTGCACAATTCAAGGCAGCAGGTGTCAAAGTGCTGGTTGAAAGTGCAGAGGCGGGCGTGCATCTGGCGGTGAGTCCGGATGGTCTGCGCACCGTGTTCTTTCAGGGTCATCCTGAATACGACACCGTTTCACTGTTGAAAGAATACAAACGCGATTTGCAGATGGTGGCGCATGAGCCGAAGCGGGTGTTTCACCCTTATCCTGCTCGTTATTTCAACCTGCAGGCACAAGCCTTTCTGGCTGAATTCAACAGCCGGGTCATTGCAGGAGAAACCCTGGTCTTCCCCGAATCACTCTTATTGCCCCTGATCGACAACACCTGGCACGATTCCGCCGAGGCGGTGGTCGGAAACTGGATTGGATGTGTTTATCAGGTGACGCATCGCGAACGCGGATTGCCCTTCATGCCAGGGATCGACCCCAACAATCCTTTGGGATGGGTGTGACCGAGGCCCGCGCTTACTATGATGAGGCACAAGGTGTGCTGATTGTCAGCGGTGACTGGCATGCTGAATCTTTAGCGGCATTGCCTGTTTTGCCGGACAGCCCGAGCCACATTATTGACGGTGCCGGTGTCACGCAGCTCGACACCAATGGCGCGTGGATGCTGCTTGCTGCTGCCGGCTGGCAAGTCAGCGACCCGCTCCCCGAGTTGCGCGCCTTCCAGCCTCAGCATCAGGCGATACTGGAACTGGTGGCGCGGCACAGCGCATCCACAGCGATGGAGCCCGGGCCATTGCATGAAGGCGTGTTGGCGCTTACCGGACGTGGCACGCTGGCTATGGGGAAGCATGGCCTCGGCCTGATCAATTTTATTGGACACCTGTCCACTGAACTGATCTATCTTGTCAGCCGCCCGAGTCAATGGCGCTGGCGTGAATTTGGCGCACAGTTGAACGCGGTGTTCGTCGGCGCGATTCCCATCGTGTTTGGCATGCTGTTTCTACTTGGCGTGGTGTTCGCCTATTTGCTGGGGTCCCAGGCGCAACAATACGGAGCCAATATTTTTGTCGTGGATGGGTTGCTGCTGGCCATCCTGCGTGAAGTTTCTCCGGTCATTGTGGCCGTGCTGATAGCCGGTCGCACGGGGGCAGCCATCACCGCGCAGCTTGGAACCATGAAAGTCACGGAAGAAATCGACGCAATGACCACACTCGGCTTGTCTCCCATGGCTGTGCTGGTGATTCCCCGGGTGCTTGCCTTGTTGCTCGCATTGCCACTCCTGGTCTTTATTGGCGACATTGCAGGCATAGTGGGCGGCATGCTGGTTACGCACGAACAACTGGACATATCTTATTACGTGTTCATGGACCGGGTAGCTGATGTATTGCGCTTGAAAACCTTGCTGGTAGGGCTGTTCAAGGCCCCGATATTCGCGGTTTTTATTGCACTCATTGCCTGCCGCATGGGGTTGTCCGTTGCGCGGGACGCGCGCAGCGTGGGCGAACATACAACCTCTACTGTTGTGCAGTGCCTGGTTGCCATTATCATCCTCAACGCGATTTTTACCGTGATGTTCGTACGGCTGGATATCTGATGGCAGAAATAGTGATTGATGTCCGTGACGTAACGATCAGCCTGGGCGGACACAGCATTCATCGTGACTTGAATATGTCTGTTACACGCGGTGAAGTGATCGCGTTGATCGGTGGTAGCGGCACGGGAAAGTCAGTGCTGTTACGTGAAATCATCGGACTGTTGAAACCGGACGTGGGCCATATCGACCTTTTTGGACAGTCCGTTCTGGACAGCACGCCTGAGCAGATGAATGTATTGCGCCGGCGTTTTGGCGTACTGTTTCAGGACGGGGCTTTGTTTTCCTCACTGAATGTTGAGGATAACGTCGCCACGCCGTTGTTTGAACATACCCAGCTTGCACATGGCACCTGTCGCCAGCTGGCACGGTTGAAGCTCGACATGGCAGGACTGCTTCCAGACGCTGCCAAAAAACGCCCGAGCGAATTGTCGGGTGGGATGCGGAAACGCGTCGCACTCGCACGAGCGCTGGCACTCGATCCTGAGTTGTTGTTTCTTGATGAGCCAACCTCCGGACTCGACCCGATATCAGCGCGTGCATTCGATACCTTGATCAGGCTGCTGGCCGATAGCCTGGGGTTGACGGTATTCCTCGTGACCCATGACTTGGATACACTGTTTTCAATTATCGATCGCGTGATCGTGCTGTCGGAAGGCCGCGTGCTCGGCAGTGGCACCGTGACTGAGCTGAAAAATATCGATGACCCGTGGCTAAGCGATTACTTCGCCGCACGGGCGCCAGAGGGAGTAAATGCGCATGGAAACTGAAGGTCGTTATACCGTGGTTGGCGCACTCGTGCTGGTCGTGGTCGTGTTGCTGACCTTGGCCATTTTGTGGTTGACGGGGGCGGCAGACCGGATCGCGTATCAGACCTATACCATTTACTTCAAACAGCAATCACTGGATGGGTTGGCGGTGGGAAGTCCAGTGAAAATGCGCGGGATCAAGGTGGGTGCAGTCGCAAGCTATCGCTTTGCGATGGGGGGGGACGAAGCAGTCAGCGTGACCGCTCGCATCGACGAAGGTGTGCCCATCCATAAGGGTGCAGCGGCCTTTATCAAGCGCAATCTGGTCACCGGCATTGCCACCATCGAAATCAATAACGGGTTGAGTAGCAGTCCGTTGCTGCTCGATACCAAGTCGGGAGAACGCTATCCCGTCATTGCCGAAGGCAGTTCGGATATCGACAAAGTCACCACGGCCGTTTCGCAGTTGGCGGTCAATGGGGCACAAGTGCTTGAGAGAATGAACGCATTGATTTCGCCAGAAAACGAGCGTGCGATTACCCAGACGATTGCTAATTTAAACGAGCTGTCCGGTCATCTGGCGGCAAACAAGAACAGCCTGATTGAGGCTGCCAACGGAATACGTGACGCTTCAGCAGATATACGCCTTGCCGCTGCCAATGTGAGCCAAGCCGCCTCGCGCATCGAAAGCAGCGTTGTCGGCGTCAGTACAAATGCCGACGCTACGCTCAAGCAAGCGACGGCTACATTGGGTCAGTTGCAGCAAGATGCCGGTTTGATTACCGAGCACTTACAGCGCTTAGCCGAGACCGGAACACTGGAAATTACCAATGTCAGTCGCGACGTGCGTACCAGCGCGGATGTTCTCACCACCGCTGGTCAGCGATTATCTAATCCGCGGAGCATCCTGTTTGGACCCAGCAAGCAGCAACTCGGCCCCGGAGAAACACTGCCATGACCAAAAACCTCGCATTGCTGTGCTTTGTAATTGCCCTTACGGGTTGCGTCAGTCTGAGCGAGCAACGCGATAAGGTTGCCGGTGTTAATTATGTTATGAGCGATACGGTACCCGGGAACAAGCCTGCTGCCGTCCGTCCCGACGCGCCTACTCTGCTGGTTCTTGATACCACCACATCGCGTTATTACGACACTGACCAACTTGTTTTCAGTCGCGCCCCCGGGACCCGTGGCCAATACCAGTTTGCCCGTTGGACTGAGCGTCCCGGAAAGCGATTTGCCGATCTGATGCGTACCCGCCTCGACCAGCAAAACGCCTGGCGGGTCAGCACTGCAGGCGGATATGTTCACGGCGATGTCCTGCTGGATACTGAACTGGTCGAGTTTTATCACGATGCCATTAGCAATCCGGGTCATGTACGATTGGAGTTGCGTGCCGAACTGGTTGACCTGAAAAAACATGCGTTGATGGGACGGCGCATTTTCGAGCAAAACGTGCCGTTGACGTCCTACGATGCCGCAGGCGCTGCGTCCGCATCCAATCTGGCCGTCAGTCGCGCGCTGGATGACTTGGGCGCCTGGCTCGCTACCTTTCGATAAACCCTTACAATAAAAGTTAACAACGCCCACAACAAGAGGAGAGAGACGATGAAACGACTACTTGCCACCCTGTGTTTGAGCTCAATTGCTGCCGTATCCCATGCTGAAATTTCGCAGGAGTTCGGGGCGTTCAAAATTCACTACAACGCATTGACTACGGATCAATTGCTACCGGAAGTTGCACGTGCTTACAAAATCGAGCGCAGTAAAACACGTGGCATGGTTACCATGTCGGTGCTGAAGAAAAACAGTGTCGGGGTGCCGACACCGGTTCCGGCCAAGCTCACCGTCTATGCCACCAATCTCAATCAGCAACTGGCCAATATCGAGATGCGTGAAATAAAAGAAGGCACTGCCATTTATTATTTGGGGGAATTCCGGGTCAGCGCACCGGATACGTTGAAGTTCACCACCACGGTTGAAGTGGCAGGTGAACCCGCTCGCGAGATGGTTTTCAAGCAGAAATTTTACAAATAAGGAAATACTGAATGCGCCCCGTTCCGGGGCGTTTTTTTGATTTGCGCGTGGGCCGAAATCAGACGTTTGTGAAAGTCGAATAAGCCAGCATCATCAGCCCCCAAACACCAAATCCCGCCACCGTCAGGCCCGCCCCACGACGCACCCACAGCTGCTGCATGAAGGGTTGAATCTGTCGGGCAAACAGTCCCATTCCGAGCAGATTCGGCAGCGTGCCGAGGCCAAAGGCAAGCATCAGTGCCGCACCCGAGGTAGCGCTGCCCGCCGCCAGTGCAGATACCAGGATCGAATACACCAGCCCGCACGGCAGCCAGCCCCAGGCCATGCCGGCCAGCACGGCCTGGGGCATGGATTTTACTGGCACCAGTTTCTGGAACAGCGGTTTGACTCGCTTCCATAGCGCGCCGCCCGCGCGCTCGAAAATCAGCACCCATTTTGACCAGCCGGCGAGATACAAGCCGAGCAGGATCATTACAGCCTGCGCCAGGATGTATAGCAGGGTCTGCACCGGCAAAAAGTCGGCGAGTTTGAGTGAGGCGCCTAGCGTGCCCGCCAGTGCGCCAAAGATCGCATACGAAAACACGCGGCCCAGGTTGTAGGCCAGGTGCAGGCGGAACGGCGGCGTGCTGCCGTCGGCGCGAAACGAAAATGCCGCAACGATCCCGCCGCACATGCCGACGCAATGCACGCCGCCCAGAAGCCCGGCAAGCAGGGCTGCCAGGAGCGAAAACTCGATCATGGTGGTTTGGCGTATCGGGACACCAGCCACACCAGCAGCAGCACCGGCAGGCCGATCAGCGCGGTCCCCGTAAAGAAGTTCGCCCAGCCATAGGCATCAACAAATTCGCCAGAAAAACCCGCGATGAACTTGGGCAGTAACAGCATCACTGACGTAAACAGTGCGTACTGCGTGGCTGAATACGCCTGGTTCACCAGGCTGGAGAGATAAGCAACGAAGGCCGATGAGGCGATCCCGGCCGACAGATTGTCCGCCGAAATAGTGAATACCAGCGCACTCACATCGTGCCCGCGCCCGGCCAGCCACACGAACAACAGGTTGGTCGCGGCCGACAGCACGGCGCCGAGAAACAGGGTGCGCATCACCCCTATGCGCATGGTCAACAAGCCGCCGAGCGCTGCGCCGACTATGGTCATGATCACGCCATAGACCTTGGATACGGTGGCGACCTCGTCCTTGGTGAAGCCCATTTCCTGATAGAACGGGTTGCTCATCACCCCCATTACCACGTCCGAAATGCGATACAGGGCAATCAGCGCCAGCATCAGCAAGGCTTGCCATTTATACCGCTGGATAAAGTCGATGAAAGGCGCCAGCACGGCGCTGTAAAACCATGCCGTTGCAGTCAGCAACCGACCCGACAGCCCTGCCGCAGCAAAGCGTTCCCGAGTGTGGGCTTCGCGCTCGGTGGTGACGGGGGAGATCTTCTTTTCCGGTTCGCGGATGATCAGTGTCGTGAGCATGCCGACGACCATCAGCGCTGCCATTACCGTGTAAGCCACCTGCCAGGGGCGGAAGTCGTAGGTCGCCTCGGAGGGGTCGACACTCGCCGCGATCCACAACGCGCCCGCGCCTGCCGTAATCATCGCGAGGCGATAACCCGCCTGATAGGTCGCCGCCATCGCACCCTGTTTCTCGATTTCGACTGCTTCGATGCGGTAAGCGTCGAGGGCGATATCCTGCGTCGCCGAGGCAAACGCCACTGCCAGCGCGAAGAATACCGTGTGGGTCAGATTCACCACCGGATCGGTATTTGCCATGCCGAGCAGCGCGGCGGCGATGCAGATTTGTGACAGCAACAACCACGCCCGCCGCTTGCCCAGCCGCGCGGTCAGAAACGGCAGCGGCAAGCGATCTACCAGCGGCGACCACAGAAACTTGAAACCATATGCCAGCCCCACCCAGCTTAGATGCCCGATGGTCGCGCGCGCGATGCCCGCCTCAGACAGCCAGAATGAAAGTGTGCCCAGCACCAGAAGCAGCGGCAGTCCGGCGGAAAAGCCAAGAAACAGCATGCCGACGACGCGTGGGTGGGTGTAGACCTTGAGGGCGCTGAGCCAAGGGTGGGCGAGTGCGTTCATGGGGTGTAATCGTAATCGACGATGAGGGGCGCATGGTCGGAAAAGCGCTGATCCTTGTAAACGTGGGCGGATTGGGCCAATTTTGCAATTCCAGGCGTCGCGATCTGGTAGTCGATGCGCCAGCCGACGTTCTTGGCATAGGCCTGTCCGCGGTTGCTCCACCAGGTGTAGGCCTCGCCGGTGTGCTCTGGATACAGATTGCGGTAGACGTCAACCCAGCCGAGTTCATCGAACAGGCGGGTCATCCAGGCGCGCTCTTCGGGCAGGAAGCCGGAGTTTTTTTGGTTGGATTTCCAGTTTTTGAGGTCGGCCTCCTTATGCGCGATGTTCCAGTCCCCGCAAATGACGATTTCGCGGCCGGATTTGATCAAGGTTTCGAGTCGAGGGAAAAAAGCGTCGAGGAAACGGAATTTGGCTTGCTGGCGCTCGTCGCCGCTGGAACCGGAAGGCTGATAGAGCGAAATGACAGCTAATTGACCGAAATCAGCTTCGATATAGCGGCCTTCAGCGTCGAACTCGGGAACGCCGAGGCCTTCGATGATCTGTTGCGGCGGGTTGCGGGTGTAGACGCCAACCCCGCTGTAGCCTTTTTTCTCGGCGTAGTGAAAGGCCCCGCTCAGGCCGTCGCACTGGATGAATTCAGGCTTGAGGTCGGCTGCCTGGGCTTTGAGTTCCTGTACGCAAACAACGTCTGCAGCCTGGCTGGGCAACCAATCGAAGAAGCCTTTGGTGGAAGCAGAACGGATGCCGTTGAGGTTGGCCGATATAATTCGCATCTAGATAGATTCAAGAAGTTAACAAAATGTCCGATTACAAAGCCGAGTTTGTGGAATTCGCCATCGCCTCACAAGTATTGTGTTTTGGCGCGTTCAAAACCAAAGCGGGGCGCATGAGCCCCTACTTTTTTAATGCGGGGCTGTTCAACGACGGCGACAAACTGAAACGGCTGGGCGAATTTTACGCGAAAGCCATTGTCGACTCGGGGATTGCGTTCGATGTGTTGTTTGGCCCGGCTTACAAGGGCATACCGCTAGCCGCAAGCATTGTGGTTGCCCTGGCTGGCCAGGGAATGAATGTGCCGTTTGCATTCAATCGCAAGGAAGCCAAGGATCATGGCGAAGGTGGCACGGTCGTGGGGGCGGAACTTAAAGGCCGGGTGTTGATTGTGGATGATGTGATCTCTGCAGGCACATCGGTACGTGAATCGGTGGAACTGATCCGTCATTCGGGCGCCGAACCTGCCGGGGTGGTGATTGCGCTGGACCGAATGGAACGTGGAACCGGTACCCAGTCGGCCGTACAGGAAGTGCGTGAGCAGTTTGGGATTCCGGTAGTGGCCGTGGTCACCCTGGATAATTTGTTGGAATTTTTGGAACGCGATGCAAACAGACAAGCGGAGTTACGTGCTGTGGCGGAATACCGGACTGCATATGGGGTTTAGCACCCTGTTGCTTTCCGTTCTGCTGAGTGCGGGCACAGCGCATGCGGGCATGTACCGTTGGGTCGATGGGGGTGGTCGCGTGCATTACAGCGACACGTTGCCGTCTACCTATCAGAAAAGCGGTGCGGCCGAAATGAGCAAGCAGGGCGTGGTGATCAAACGCACGCAATCCGAGGCTGAGCGGCGTGCTGAGGGCGTGCAACTGGAAGAAGAGCGGTTAATCGAGGAGGCGCGGCAACAGCAGGCGCAACAGGACCGCGCGCTGACCCAGACCTACACGACTGAAGCGGAAATCGATTTGGCACGCGACCGTGCGCTGACACACCACAACCTGGCGATCAAGGGTACACAATTGCGGGCAAAAACCGTGGCCGATAACCTTGCTGAATTGAAGGAGCGGTCTAGCAGATTGGTTAAAGCGGGTCGACCGATTCCCCCGAATCTAAAGGATCAACTGGATCGGACCAGTAAGGAAAGCCTGGAGTTGCGCCGCAGTGTTCTGAACCATGAAGAATCACTCATGAAGGTGCGTGAGAAATACGATACGGACAAGGTGCGGTTTCGTGAACTGACGCGAAAGTGATACGCCAGGATCGGGATTGTTAGACGGATAGCGGGGGTTTCAGGGTGAATAAACGCGTTGACTGGGGTAACCCATCAACGCGTTTTTTTAAGCTCAACTATTGCAGCTTGGTTTTCAGCAGATCGTTGACTTGCGCGGGGTTGGCTTTGCCCTTGCTGGCTTTCATGACCTGACCTATCAGTGCGTTAAAGGCTTTTTCCTTGCCGGAACGGAATTCTTCAACCGATTTTTGATTGGCGGCGAGCACGTCGTCGATGATATTTTCCAATTCGCCGGAATCAGACATCTGCTTGAGGCCGCGGGCCTCGATGATGGCATCGACTTCGCCAGCCCCTTCCCACAAGCCTTCGAACACCTGCTTGGCGAGCTTGCCCGACAGCGTGCCATCCTGAATACGGGCAACCAGCGCGCCGAGCTGAACCGCTGATACCGGGCTTTGCGTAATGTCGCGTTCCGCCTTGTTTAAAGTAGCGGATAGTTCGCCCATGACCCAGTTGGCCACGAGCTTGCCCTGGCCACAGCTGCGCGCGGCGGTTTCGAAATATTCAGCGAGTGCGCGTGAGCCTGTCAACAGCCCGGCATCGTAGGTCGATACGCCGTAATCGCTCTGGAAGCGCAGTTGCATGGCAGCGGGCAGTTCTGGCAAAGCGGCGCGCACGGACTCGATCCAGTCTTCGTCCAGCTTGACAGGCAACAGGTCTGGGTCGGGGAAGTAGCGGTAGTCGTGCGCATCTTCCTTGCTGCGCATCATGCGCGTCTCGCCGCTGTCGGGGTCGAACAGCACCGTCGCTTGTTCTATGCGTCCGCCGTCTTCGAGCGTTTCAATCTGCCAGCGCACTTCGTAATCGATCGCCTGTTGCAGGAAGCGGAACGAGTTGAGGTTCTTGATTTCGCGG
>JAGXGP010000122.1 GCA_024636775.1 Hydrogenophilales bacterium | reverse complement strand
GGTTTTTAATCTCCGAACGGTTCATATTCCAGATCTGCGGCCAGCGCCACGGGTCTTTCAGGAAACGGCCAGAAATATCCCACAACGTGTCGCCTTTGACCACGACATACTTTTCAGGCGCGTTGTCCTGTAATTTAAGGGTATCGGCCAGCACCGGGGTGGTAACCAACAGCAGGGCAAGAGAAACAACGAGTTGACGCACGGGGGAACCCTCCATTTAGACCTTGTCTAATTTTTCTGCATTGAAAACATACTGTGCGCTTAGCTTACGGCTATCTGTGGCCTTATATTTAGGGTGAGGCGCCTTGTTATACAGATTTTGCATCAAAGTGTGCACCCAGCCCATTCATTCGTAAAGCATTTTTTGGTTAGTACAGGTGCTGTAGGTATGGCTCGCTTTTGGGGGCAGGTGGGATTTCCCTGGCTGGATTGGTTGGAAACTAGCCAAAAAATACATTTATTAATTATGATTGATACAGGTCATCCCGCCCCAAGCTGGTAGATCAGACATTGCTCGTTCGCGAACTTTTTTAACTTTACACGTGCCGAATCCATTATGGCCAGACTCGACATTCTTCATTATCCCGATGCGCGCCTCTACACCGTAGCCAAGCCGGTGGCGGCTGTGGATACGCGCATCCGCCAGCTCATCGACGACATGGCTGAGACCATGTATGACGCACCCGGCATCGGGCTTGCTGCCACCCAGGTCAACGTTCATGAACGTGTCATTGTTATCGACATTTCTGAAACGCACGATGCATTGCGTGTGTTCATCAACCCGGAAATCATCGCCCAGTCGGGGCGTGCCGAGGGCGAAGAAGGCTGCCTTTCGGTGCCCGGGGTGTTTGATCTGGTCGAGCGCGCCGAGCGCGTCACGGTGCGCGCACTCGATCGCGACGGAAAGGCCTTCGAACTGGAAGCCGACGGCCTGTTGGCGGTCTGCATTCAGCACGAAATGGATCATTTGCTAGGCAAGGTCTTTGTCGACTATCTGTCCAACCTCAAACGTAACCGCATCAAGGCCAAGCTCCTGAAGCAGGCCCGCGAACACCGGCCCGACGCTCCGCCCGTGCGCGCGTCGCTCTGAGTCCGGGCTGCTGTGCGTATTATTTTTGCGGGTACGCCACCGTTTGCGGCAGCAGCACTCAACGCCCTGACCGATGCGGGACACGACATTGCACTCGTGCTGACTCAGCCTGATCGCCCGGCTGGGCGCGGGATGAAACTTACGTCCGGCGCGGTCAAACAGGCCGCGTTGGCGCGAGGACTCCCGGTCAGCCAGCCACCCAGCCTGAAAACGCCCGAGGTGCAGGCTGAGTTGCGCGCCGTAGACGCCGACATCATGGTGGTTGCAGCATATGGCCTTATCTTGCCGCAAGCCGTGCTGGATCTGCCACGTTTGGGTTGCCTCAATATCCACGCCTCGTTGTTGCCGCGCTGGCGCGGCGCGGCACCGATCCAGCGCGCAATTCTGGCGGGCGACGCAGAAACCGGTATCACCATCATGCAGATGGATGCGGGTCTTGATACGGGCGCCATGCTGTCGAAAACCATCATTCCTATCAACGACAGCGACACCGCAGCCAGCTTGCACGATGCGTTGGCCCGGGCTGGGGCGACAGCCATCGTTGCTGCGCTGGCGGATTACCCCGCCTGGGTTCCTGCGTCGCAGGACGCCGCCAAGGCCACGTATGCTGCCAAGCTGACAAAAGACGAAGCGCAACTGAATTGGCACGATCCTGCTGAGGGACTCGCCCGTGCGGTGCGTGCCTATAATCCGGTGCCAGGTGCGTGGACATTGCTGGATGGGGCGCCGCTGAAAATCTGGTCGGTACAGGCTTGTTCTGATAGTGGCTTACCGGGTGAAGTGTTGCGAGCCGATCCGGAACAGCTGACCATCGCATGTGGTACCGGTGCGCTGGCCCTGCAGGAAGTGCAGCCCGCGGGCAGCAAGCGGATGACGGCTGCAGCCTTTCTTGCTGGCCGACCCCTGCTGCCAGGCACGCGCTTTGGAAGCTAAGGCTGCGCAAATAGCCGGCGTTGGGTACAGGTTGACGCGGGTGCCCTGTTATCATGCCTGGCTTAATTACCGTAATCGAAATCGAATGAAACCCCTTTCAAACCGAGGCTTGTTCCAGTATGCGTAAGCTGCAGAAATTGGCGGCGGACACGCTCGAAGACGTGCTGGCGGGTGCTGCCTTGCATCAAGTGTTGCCGCATCGCCTACAGAAGCTGGAAACGCCGGGCGAGCGGGGTGCATTGCAGGACATCGTGTATGGCTCCCTGCGTCAACTGGGCCGGCTGGATGTTTGGCTGGAGGCGTTGCTTGAGCGGCCGCTGACCGATCCGCAACTCGGCTGGCTGTTGCGCGTGGCGCTGTATCAACTGGCCTACACGCGTGCCCCTGCGCATGCCGTGGTGCACAACGCCGTCACTGCGGCGGGCGAAGGCTGGCGCCGTGGTCTCGCCAATGCCGTGTTGCGCAATTTTCAGCGCCGCCGTCCCGAACTGGAAAAAATGGCTGACGATTCGCCCCGTGGACGCTGGTCGCATCCCGACTGGTGGATTGAAAAACTGCAGGCGGAACATCCGGCACACTGGCAAACCATTCTGGAAGCCGGTTTGCAGCACCCCCCCTTCACCCTCCGCGTCAATGCGCGCTGGGGCGACGCGACAAAATATTTGCAGCTTCTGATCGAGGCGGACTTGCCTGCGCGGCAAACCGGTGTGGACGCAGTCACCCTCGATAAGGCCGTGTCTGTTCATAGCTTGCCGGGCTTCGATCAGGGTTGGGTATCAGTACAGGATGCGGGCGCACAATGGGCCGCACGCTTGCTGGATGCGCAGCCAGGAGAGCGGGTGCTGGATGCGTGTGCTGCGCCCGGCGGCAAGACCGGCCATATTCTGGAGCGCATTGCTCCCGATGCAAATCCCGTCATGCTCAGCGCGCTCGACATCGATTCAACCCGGCTGGCGCGGGTGCAGGAAAATCTCGATCGCCTGCATTTGGAAGCAGCCCTGATCGAAGGGGATGCAGCTCACCCGGAAGCCTGGTGGGATGGTCAGTTGTTTGATCGTATTCTGGCTGACGTGCCGTGCAGCGCGTCCGGGGTGGTGCGACGCAACCCCGACATCAAGTGGTTGCGTCGTCCCGATGATATCGCTCAATTTTCTACGCAACAGGCCGTTATGATGGATGCGCTCTGGCCGCTGCTGGCGCCCGGTGGTACATTGCTTTACGCTACCTGCTCGATATTCAATGCTGAAAACGATGGGCAAGTGCAAGCATTTCTGGCGCGTCATGCCGAGGACGCTGTCCGTTGTTCGCTTCCTGAACCTTTATCCGATGGGTCTTTGCTGCCCGATGCTGAGCACGATGGATTTTTTTACGCCCTGCTGCGCAAGACGTAAGGCCGCTATCCGTTGGCTGGCAGGACTGTTTTTGGGTTTCTGGCTGTCTGGTGCGGTCGCCGCGCCCGCACCAGACAAGGGCGCGGTCAAGCAGGCCGCTATTCAGACAACCCAACAGGGCTATGCGCTGGATGCAGATGTCAACATTGTGCTCAATCGCACCCTGGAAAATGCGCTGACCAAGGGCATCAATCTGTATTTTCTGCTCGAACTGGAAGTGAGCCGGCCCCGTAACTGGTGGTTTGATGAAAACATCGGCGAGTCGGCGCGCAAGTTGCGAATTTATTATCATCTGCTGCTGCGGCGCTATGTCGTTGAAACGGGCTATACCACCCAGACGGCAGCCAACCTGAGCGAAGCACTCGCCATGCTGGGACGGGTCGAGGCGTGGCATGTGCTGGATCGCGATACCCTTAAACCCGGGCAACGTTACGATGCACGTTTGCGGCTACGCCTCGATACGGCGCAATTACCCAAACCGCTTTCAATTGGCGCCGTCACGGGCGACAAATGGGAAATGACCACACCCTGGTATGACTGGTCGTTTGAAGCCCCCGCCCCGCTCCCTGCTCCTGCCTCACAATCCTTGCCCTGATGCGTAGCCTGATTGCCGTCGTTCTGGTCATGGGCGCTGTTCTCTTGGCTGTGTTGTTTTATGCCAGCGGCGACAGTGGTGTGTTTTCCGACACGCTCCCCTCATTGTTTGTTGGCGGCAGCGTATTGGGCGTGATCTTGCTGGGCTTGCTGGGCTGGCGGTTGTGGTGGTTGCAAAAACGTATTAGGCGGGGTGTTTTTGGTGCCAAGCTCACCCTCAAATTGCTGTTGATGTTTGGCGTCGTCGCCATGTTGCCCGGCCTGGTGGTGTATGGCGCTTCAGTCTTTTTTCTCAATCGCTCGATCGAAACCTGGTTCGACGTCCGGGTCGATAATGCCCTGACTGCCGGCGTCAATCTGGGGCAGGCCGCACTCGACGACCTGTTGCGCGAACTCGACAAGAAAGCCCAGCGTATGGCGCTGTCGCTGTCGGATGAAGGTATGGGCTCCATCATCACCAGCCTGTCCACGCTGCGCGAGCAGAGCGCGGTACAGGAATTAACCTTGTTCGATGAGCGCGGCGGGGTCATCGCGCACGTCGGCAGCGAGCGTGGCACGCTGCTGCCCTTGCTGCCCGAGCGCAGTGTTCTCTGGCAGGTACGGCAACAAAAACCCTATAGCCGTATTGAGGAAGTACCGGAGCGCGGTCTCATCATGCATGTGATCGTGCCGGTCTACACCAGTGCGTTGACAGATGAGACACGCGTACTGCAATTGGTGCAGCCGGTTCCGAGTACCCTCGCGAGTGACGCGCAGGCCGTGCGTCTGGCCTATCAGGAATACCAGCAAATATCGGTTTCTCGCCTCGGCTTGAAACGCATTTATGGGGTGGCGCTCACACTGACGCTGATGCTGGCTTTATTGATGACCTTCGTCATCGCGTACCTGCTCTCAGAGCGGCTGGGCGCGCCGTTACGTACGCTGGCACGTGGCACCCGCGCCGTGGCCAAGGGCGACTTTTCCGAAATGCCCATGGTGAAAAGTCGTGACGAGCTGGGCGTGTTGATTCAGTCGTTTAACCGGATGACTCGTCAACTATCCGATGCGCGTGAACAGGTTGCCAGAAACCACCAGGAAACCGAGCAGGCCAAAGCGTTTCTGGAACGGGTGTTGGCGAACCTGTCATCTGGCGTGGTGGTGCTGGACGAAACACTGCGGGTGCGCACGATGAACGGTGCGGCCGTTCAGATTCTGGATGTGACGACCGAAGTGCTGGATGGACAAGCGCTGACTGGATTGGGTCAGCCGGAAGATGCGCTGCACACTTTTGGCGTCATGGTTGCGGCGCGCTTTGGCGACAACGAAGGCGAATGGCAAGAGCAGATCAATTATGCCGGCAATGGCATCAGGCAGACCTTGTTGCTTCGTGGCACGCGCCTGCCGCCAGGCGTCGAGCGTGGCTATGTGTTAGTGTTTGATGACGTGACCAAACTGATTGATGCCGAGCGTAATGCGGCATGGAGTGAAGTGGCGCGCCGGTTGGCCCACGAAATCAAAAACCCGTTGACCCCCATTCAACTATCGGCCGAACGCATTGCGCACAAACTTGACGGACGGTTGCAGCCTGCAGATGCCGAATTTGTGAAGCGGGCGACGCAAACCATCGTCAATCAGGTCGCCGCAATGAAAAGCATGGTGGATGCATTTGCTGGCTATGCGCGCATGCCCCGTGCCAAACTGGAAGCGCTCGATATCAATTCGCTGGTGCGTGAGGTGCTGTCACTTTATGACGCCAACGCACTCGGCTTGCAGTTAAGCCTCGACACAGATTTGCCAAGTATTTCTGGCGACACCACATTATTGCGTCAGGTAATACATAATCTGTTGCAAAATGCACAGGACGCTTTGGCCGACCTTTCAGCGCCTTGTGTCGAGGTCAGTACGCAACTCAAAAACAAGACGGTTTGCCTGACCGTAAAAGATAATGGAGCCGGATTTCCGGAGCACTTGATGACACGGCTGTTTGAGCCTTATGCAACCACCAAGGCCAAAGGAACGGGCCTGGGGTTGGCCATTGTCAAAAAAATTGTAGAAGAGCATCAGGGCAAAATTCAGATCGAAAATCGCAAGTCGGGCGGTGCGGCCATTCGCATTGCACTGCCGGTTTTTGCGGCAGCAGGGGAGAGCACGTGAGCGGGCATATTCTCGTCGTGGATGATGAAGTGGGCATTCGTGAATTGTTGTCGGAAATCCTTACTGACGAGGGTTACGACGTCCACTTGGCGGAAAATGCAGAGGCGGCGCGCGTCTTTCGTTCCGCTCGGCGTCCGGATCTGGTTTTGCTTGACATCTGGATGCCCGATACGGATGGCGTCACGCTATTGAAAGAGTGGGCGGGCAGCGGTCAGCTCACCATGCCGGTGGTGATGATGTCTGGCCATGGAACGATCGACACGGCAGTCGAGGCGACCAGACTTGGGGCCACGGATTTTCTGGAAAAGCCAGTGACCCTGGCCAAGCTGCTCGACACGGTTAATAAAGCGATCAAGCGCGGCGCGGTTCTGCCCCGGCGCTCTCCGGGAATGGACTTGTCGTCCCTTGGCAAAAGCCCGCTGATCCTTGAGCTCAAAAAACGCCTCACCCAGATTGCCAGTAACACTGCGCCCGTTTTGTTGTTGGGTGAACCCGGCAGCGGATTCGAGATCTGTGCCCGCTTTTTGCATCAGCCCACCACCCCGTGGGTGGAAATCAAGGATCGCGCGCGGCTGGTGTCCGATCCGTTGAGTTACTTCGAAACACTTGGCAATGGCACGCTCTTTCTGCCCGATGCCTGCGAGCTGGCGCGTCTGGAGCAAAAAGGCTTGGGCCTGCTGCTCGATCGCATAGAAGGCGGTGGCGCGCGATTGGTGTGTGCCAGCAGTCGCAGCCTGGATGCCATGGTCGCGGCAAATGAGTTCGACAATCGTTTGTTCTACCGTCTGTCCAGCCTGGCGATCCAGGTGCCGCCGCTGCGCGACCATCGCGAAGACGTGCCCGATATCGCCAATGTGATGTTGTCGCATCTGGTGGAGGAAGGCGCCTGTCCGGTACGCCGACTCACCACGCCCGCGATGAACCAGCTGCGCAACTTCGATTGGCCGGGCAATCTGCCACAGCTCAATAACGTGGTGCGTACCCTGGCGGTGACGGCGCTGTCGGCCGAAATCGATGCCATCGACGTGAATCGTGTGATTGCACCCATCAAGCAGGCCGCGCCCGCAGTGTCGCACGGCATCTCGTTCGATATTCCGCTCCGCGAGGCGCGCGATGCATTTGAGCGGATGTATTTCGAGCATCTGATCCAGACAGAAGGGGGCAGCATGACGCGGGTCGCCGACAAGTCCGGGCTGGAGCGGACCCACTTGTATCGCAAGCTCAAGCAATTGAATATCCGTCACGGAAGGCGGCTGGACGAAGACCTGTTGTAAGTTTTAAGGATCGCGCGTGAAAATTATCATTCTCGGTGCGGGTCAGGTTGGCGCCAACCTGGCCGAAAGCCTGGTTGCCGAAAACAACGACATTACCGTCATTGACCTGGATCTCGCCCGTCTGGCGCTGTTGCAGGATCGCTTTGATCTGCGCACCATACAGGGCCACGCTGCACATCCGTCTATCCTCAAGAAAGCGGGCGCGGAAGACGCCGACATGCTGGTGGCCGTGACCCAAAGCGATGAAACCAATCTCGTCGCATGCCGGCTGGCCGCGACCTTGTTCAATATCCCCACCCGTATCGCACGGATACGCTCGGCCGATTTTCTGGATATCGAGAGCGGATTTCTGGCCGAACACTTCGGCGTCGATCACATCATCAGTCCGGAACAGGAAGTTACCGAAACCCTGCGCCGCCTGATCGAGCACCCTGAAGCTTTGCAGGTGCTGGATTTCGCCGACGGCAAGGTGAGGCTGGTTGCTGTGCGGGCTTACCATGGGGGGCCATTGGTCGGTCACGAGCTGCAGGATATCCGTCGCCACATGCCGGATATTGATTGTAGGGTGGCGGCAATCTACCGGCGTGACCGCGGTATCGTTCCGAAAGGCATCACCGTGATCGAGCCGGGGGATGAGGTATTTTTCATTGCCCGCCGAGAAGACATTCCCGCCGTCATGCGCGAAATGCGTCGAATGGAGCGTCCTGTCAAACGGGTGATGATCGCCGGCGGGGGGAACATCGGGCGACGGCTGGCCGCGCGGCTTGAGCGCGACTATGAGGTCAAGTTGATCGAAATCAATAAGGTCGCCAGCAATCAGCTGGCCGAGAACCTGCATCGCACGCTGGTGTTGACAGGCGATGCCACCGACGAAGATCTGCTGGAGCAGGAAAATATCGATTCGATGGATGTCTTCTGTGCGCTCACCAATGACGACGAAGATAACATCATGTCGGCGTTGCTGGCCAAGCGCATGGGCGCACATCGTGTGATTGCGCTGATCAATCGCTCGGCTTACGTGAACCTGGTGCAGGGCGGCGAAATCGATATCGCCATTTCACCCGCGCAGGCGACGGTGGGCCCGCTGCTCTCGAAAATTCGGCGCGGTGACATGGCCGCAGTGCACAGCTTGCGGCGCGGCGCAGCCGAGGTTCTGGAGATTATTGTCCACGGCGACCTGAAGACATCCAAGGTGGTTGGACGTCGCATTGGCGATGTGGCGTTGCCCGAGGGCGCGGCAATTGCCGCCATCATCCGCGGGGATGAGGTCTTGATGGCTCACCACGACAGCATGATGGAAGCCGAAGACCACCTTATTTTATTCGCGCTCAACAAACGCATTATTCCCAAAATCGAAAAACTGTTTCAGGTCGGCTTCGGGTTTTTCTGAGTATTACCAAGTACCGTCGTGCGCCGGTCATGCATTCTACCGATGCGAATTCGTAACCCTATCCACCTTGACTACTAACGGCGCCGCGGTAAATGCCAGGATTTACGCTGTTCAGACACAGCATTTGGCGGGCATGATGGCGGTCGCTGGTAACATCGCGGTCATGATGATGCGGGTCTGGCGGAACATTTGATGTCACAACTTCTGGCGGTTACTCATATTTTTTCAAAAGTGCTGATGCTGTTTGCATTCGCGTTTTTGTTTCCTTTAGGCATTTCCATCGTGATGAACGATGGTGCGTATCGTGTCTACGATGAGGCGTTTCTGGCGACCTTTTTTTCTGGCCTCATCTTGTGGTTGATTTCACGCCGCGGCAAACGTGAGTTGTTAACGCGGGACGGTTTCTTGTTGGTGGTGATGATTTGGACCGTGTTGCCGGTGTTTTCAACGATTCCCCTGCTCGCCTACCTGCCCGACCTCAGTTTTACTGATGCCTATTTTGAGGCGGTATCCGGACTGACCGCCACGGGCGCCACTGTGCTATCCGGGCTAGACAACCTGCCTCCCTCCATCAATATCTGGCGCACCTTGATGCACTGGATCGGTGGCATGGGGGTGATTGTGCTGGTAGTGGCCGTGCTGCCTATGCTTGGGGTCGGTGGCAGGCAGCTGTTCAAGGCCGAAACTCCGACGCCGATGAAAGACAGCAAGCTCACTCCACGCATGGCCGAAACCGCCAAGGGGCTCTGGCAGGTCTATGTAATGATCACAGTAGTTTGCATGTTGTCATTATGGGCGGGAGGAATGAGTGGAATCGATGCCATGGTGCATGGCTTCAGTGTCATGGCGCTCGGTGGCATGTCGTCGCACGATGCCAGCATGGCTTTCTTCGATTCGCCGCTGCTCGAATCCATCGTCATGCTTTTTGCCCTGATTGCCGGGATCAGCTTTTCAACGCACTTCATGGCGTTTCGAACCCGTAACCTGTTCACCTATCGTTACGACGCGGAAATTCGCTGGTACTTTACGGTGCTCGGCGTCAGCATCCTCGGATTGACCTTTTTCCTGTTGTACAAAGGCTTTTATCTCGACCTTCCAGAGGCGCTGCGTCACGCCGCATTCAACACTGTTTCCGTCGCGACCACGCTGGGGTTTTCAACCACGGACTACAATGTGTGGCCCTATTTTGCGCCATTGTGGATGTTGTTTCTGTCGAGCTTTGTCGCCAGCTCCGGCTCAACCGGGGGCGGCATCAAGATGTTGCGTGCGATCCTGCTTTATAAACAGGTGTACCGGGAGATGGTGAAGCTGGTTCATCCCCGTGCCGAAATCCATACCAAGGTAGGCCAGCAGGCGGTGCCCAACAAGATCATTTACGCGGTATTGGCTTTTCTGTTTATTTATGTGGCGTCGATCGTGGTGTTGTCGTTTGTGCTTTCAGCTTCCGGGCTCGATGTTTTTACTGCGTTCACCGCGGTGGTGGCGATGGTCAATAACACCGGTCCGGGCCTGGGACAGGTCGGGCCCGCCAGCACCTATGCCATCCTGAACGATTTTCAAACGTGGGTGTGCAGCTTTGCCATGCTGCTCGGGCGCCTCGAGTTTTTTACCCTGCTGGTGGTGCTCACCCCGGTTTTCTGGAGAAAGTAATGCCATCCATCGCTGATTTTGAATCCATGCTGGCGCAAGGGCGCGACAATGCGTTATTGCGGTTTTCGCTCGGGAATGAATACCTGAAAGAGGGCAATGCAGCCAAGGCGGCCGAGCACTTGAATCGAGCCGTCGAACATGATCCTAAATATTCTGCGGCGTGGAAGCTGCTGGGCCGCGCGTTGACGGATACCGAAGATTGGCCCGAGGCCTTGGCAGCGTACCAGCAAGGAATTGTGGTGGCCGAGGCGCGGGGTGACAAGCAGGCCGCCAAGGAGATGGGCGTCTTTGCACGAAGAATTGAGAAGCAGCTTGGGTTAAAATCCGGGGATTGAATTTTTCAGGAGCAGTAAATGACGCGGATGATAAATTGTGTGAAGCTCGGGCGCGAAGCCGAAGGCCTGCCCTTCCAGCCGGTGCCAGGCGAGCTGGGCAAAAAGATTTTCGAGAATGTGTCGAAAGAAGCGTGGGGAGGCTGGCAGCGTCACCAAACCATGCTGATCAACGAGAATCGCCTTAATCTGGCTGACGCGCAGGCGCGCAGCTACTTGATGGAACAGATGGACCGCTATTTGTTTGGCGGCGGTGAAGTTGATGCCGCAGCGGGTTATGTTCCTCCCGGTACACCCAGCAAGTAAGCCGGGATGGCTGTAGAAAACGGGCTCCAATTGGAGCCCGTTTTTTTTGGTGTGCAAATGGATTACAGCACTTCTTTTTCGATCTCTTCCAGCGAGGTGTGGCGCACGTCTTTGCCTTTGACCATGTAGACCACGTACTCCGACATGTTCTTGGCGTGGTCGCCCATGCGTTCGATCGCCTTGGTGACAAACAGGATATCGATGAATACCGAAATGGTGCGCGGGTCTTCCATCATGAATGTGATGAGGTGGCGCAGGTTAAGGCGGAATGCTTCGTCCACGTCCTGATCCTGGCGCGCGATTTCCACCGCCAGCGTCGCATCCAGGCGGGCAAATCCGTCGAGCGCCTTGCGCAACATGTCGAGCACCATCGTCGCCATGTATTTGACTTCAGTAAAGCGCGGCTGGCCGAGGCGTTCGGATTTGTGGATAAAAATGGCCATGCGTGCGATCTTGGCGGCTTCGTCGCCGATGCGCTCCAGATCGGTGATGGTTTTTACGACCATCATCACCATGCGCAGGTCGGATGCCGTAGGCTGGCGACGCGCGATGATGTGGGTGCAATCTTCGTCGATGGACACTTCCAGCGCGTTGACGTTGTGGTCGTTGGCTTCTACGCGTGCGGCCAGCTCCAGGTCTCCGTTGACGAGGGCTTCTACGGCGTTGGTGATTTGTTCTTCGACCAGGCCACCCATTTTCAGCACGTTTGCGCGTACGGCTTCCAGCTCGGCGTCAAACTGCTTGTAGGTGTGTTCGGTTAGCATTTTTCGGTCTCTCCAATAATCCGCTTCAATTATATGCCGCGTACATGACGCTTGCATGAACGGCGCGTTTCACTGCGTTCTGAAGGGCAGCGCGTAACGGGTTCCGTCAACGTCAAGATACATCGTCCAGTCATGCCGGCCACTGACGCACACGGGCAGAGTGACCCTTGCGGAAAACACCGCATTTCCTGTGGTGCGCAGGTCATAGCGATTAAAGCCCATTGCCATGCCATTCATCTGAAATTCCGCACTGATCCGGTTTACGCCTGGCGCGCTGAGGCTGAGATCAAATGGCTCAAGTGGCGTCGGCAGGGTTAAAAGCCTCACCTTAATGGTTGTGCCGCGATGGCTGAATGCACAGCCTGCCAATGGGTCGACACAGGCAACCGCGTGCACGTCGGCTGGGCGCTTGAGCCAGTAGCCTGCAACCGCGATCGCCACTAGCATCACAATCAACAGCAGCGGCACCGCGACCCGTTTCAACGCCACGCCCCTCGCAGCAGCGCCACCCCGTGCGCGCCATGCGATTGCGCCAATGTCACGTCGGCCGATGCCAGACCGCCCAGGCCATAGACTGGAATCGGGCTGGCCGCGGCGAGCGTGGCAAAAGTATCCCAACCCAGCACCGTTGCTCCCGGGTGCGTCAGCGTCGGCAACACCGGAGATAGCAGCGCGTAATCGGCTTGCAGTGCTGCCGCGTGTCTCAGTTCGCTGGCGTCATGGCATGACACGCCAATTAGAAACGAATCCGGCCCGCCACAATCCGAGCGGGAGGTCAGCTTGGCAGCGGCGGATGAATCGAGATGCACGCCGTCAGCCTCCGCGGCAAGGGCCAGCGCTAGGCTACCGTTAACCAGCACCCGCGCGCCATGCGGGCGCGCATGCTGCACGGTTGCACGCGCGAGTTGAAGGCGGGCGTCTTCAGGCAGGGTTTTGTCGCGCAACTGAATCAGCCGCAGGCCGTTATGCAGCGCAACGTCCAGCCGCGCCAGAAAGGTGTCGACACTGAGCGACTCGGCGTGAGAAATGCCCAGCACCGGTGGCAGCGCCAAGGCTTTCAGGATGGGAAAATTCGCCGGTAGCAGCGGCGTCACTTCTACGGCATCGGACCGCTGCCACGACAGAATCTGCCCCTCATGCGGATACGGATCGCCTTGCCACTCAAATACGCGAAAAAAATTCAGCCTGACTGTGGCGTGGGGATAGGCAAACACCCGAGTAATCCAGCGATGTGCGCGGGTGACGACAATTCCCAGCTCTTCGTGTAGCTCGCGGGCCAATGCGGCTTCCAGTGACTCATCCGGCTCCACTTTGCCGCCCGGAAACTCCCAGTAGCCCGCATAAGCTTTGCCTTGCGGGCGCTGTGCCAACAATATGCGACCGTCAGGCTGGATGATCACTGCAGCCACAACTTCTGTGATCTCGGTCATGCGTGGTGTCCTGCCCAGTCACGTGCAAACTGCCATGCCACCCGTCCATTGCGCGCCCCGCGCCCCAATGACCATTGCAATGCCGCGCGATCAAAGCTTTCGTCGGCGGGGGCGCCCAGGACCGTAGCCCAGTGACGGGCAATGGCGAGATAGGTGTCCTGTTCCATTGCGTGGAACGATACCCACAGTCCAAAGCGGTCGGACAATGAGATCTTTTCCTCGGTCGCTTCGCCCGGATGCACTTCGCCGCCGAGGTGCTTCGTCTCCAGGTTTTCTGCCATGTATTCCGGCATCAGATGGCGTCGGTTGCTGGTCGCGTAGATCAGCACGTTGTCCGCCGGCCCTGCCAGCGAGCCGTCCAGTGCGGCCTTCAGGCTGGCATAACCCGGTTCGTGTTCACCGAAGGTGAGGTCGTCGATGAAAACGATGAAGCGATATTCCGCATCCGCCAGCAGGTCGAACAGATCAGGCAGGCTGGGCAGCCCGGCCTTGTCGACTTCGATCAGCCGCAATCCTTTCGACGCATATTTGGCATGCACCGCCTTCACCAGTGAGGACTTGCCGCAACCGCGCGCGCCGGTAAGCAAAACGTTGTTGGCGGGCTTGCCGGTTACGAACTGGCGCGTGTTGGACTCCACGCGTTGTTTTTGCTCGTCGATGGCCAGCAAGTCTTTAAGCGCAACACGTTGCGGGTGCAGGATCGGCTTCAACCCGCCCGCCTGTGCCGACCAGCGGGCGGCGCGGGTGGTTTTCCAGTTCAGTGGTGTGGGGGATGAAGCGCTGTCGAGACGGTCGAGCAAGCGTTCGATGCGGGGCAATAGGGGTTTGAGATCCGGGTCCATGCCTGAATTCTAGCGGACGACCTCGTGCTGTTGAATGGAAACGGGTGGTTACGTGCGATTTCTCTGGGCGATGAGGTTGAAACTGAAGACCGTACCGAGCGGGCTGCGCTTTGCCGGGATGTAGCGCACATTCCCGTGATGGGTGGGCGGATTCATTTTCGGTACCGGGTGCGGACAGGGCGAACGGCAGATCTGGATCGTGTCTGCGTGCTCATTTGACTAACGGCCCCCATGCCGGGCAAAGCTGCGTTCCATTGATCGGCTTATGTGCCCCAGCACACAGACACGCTTCGGAAAGAACGTGATCATCCCAACTCGCCTCGGGGAAGACGTGTTTTTTCTTCGAATGAGCGGGTGTAATCATCTGTTGCGGGTTCGGTTAGCATGGCCCGCCTCCGGGTTGATGCTCGCTTTTAACGGAAATCAACCATGTCCGAAATAGTAAACGATTCCACCCTTGCTGGCGTGGCCGACCAAGCCGGCAAGGGTGAAGGCATCACCGAGCTCCACCATCAGGAGGCTTTGCTTAAAACCGGGGCCTTGCAGAATGCGATTCTCAACAGCGCCAATTTTTCGAGCATCGCCACCGACGAAAAGGGCGTGATCCAGATTTTCAATGTGGGCGCCGAGTGCATGTTGGGCTACGCGGCTGCCGATGTCCTGAACCAGATCACTCCGGCTAACATTTCTGACCCACAGGAAGTGATTGCGCGCGCGCAGGCGTTGAGCGCCGAACTCGGCACCCAGATCGAGCCGGGCTTTGAGGCCTTGGTGTTCAAAGCCTCGCGCGGCATCGAGGACATTTACGAACTGACCTACATCCGCAAGGACGGCAGTCGCTTTCCGGCCATTGTGTCGGTTACCGCGTTGCGCGACGATCATGGCGTCATCCTCGGTTATCTGTTGATTGGAACTGACAACACCGCGCGCAAGCAAGCGGAAGAGGCGCTGCTCAAGGCGGGCGCCCTGCAGAGCGCAATTTTCAACAGCGCCAATTTCTCGAGTATCGCCACCGATGCGAAGGGCGTGATTCAGATCTTTAACGTCGGCGCCGAGCGAATGCTGGGCTACACGGCTGCCGAAGTGATGAACAAGATCACCCCTGCTGACATTTCCGACCCGCAGGAAGTGGTCGCGCGTGCACAGGCGTTGAGCGTCGAACTCGAAACCCTGATAACGCCGGGCTTTGAGGCCCTGGTGTTCAAAGCTTCACGCGGCATTGAAGACATCTATGAGCTGACTTACATCCGCAAGGATGGGAGCCGTTTTCCGGCAGTCGTATCGGTCACGGCGTTGCGCGACGACCAAAACGCCATCATCGGTTATCTGCTGATCGGCACCGACAACACCGCGCGCAAGCAGGTCGAGGCAGAGCGACAGCATCTGCTCGAAGTTCAGGAAGAGACGAATAAAAAGCTGCAGCAGACCAACGTCACTTTGCAGGTCAGCGAGGAAAAGTTCGCCGTGACGCTCCACTCCATCGGCGATGGGGTGATCGCCACCGATGCTGAGGCGCGGGTGACGCTCCTGAATCCACTTGCCGAGAAGCTCACCGGCTGGACCCAGGCGCAAGCCGCCGGGCGTTTGGTTGATGAGGTTTTCAGTATTATCAACAAGGAAACCCGGCTGGCGGCCGCGATCCCGGTGATGGATACCTTGGCGCATGGAACGATACAGGGCCTGGCCACCCACACCGTGCTGATTTCACGTGATGGCAGTGAGTGCGATATCGCTGACAGTTACGCTCCGATTCGCGATCGCGATGGTGTGGTGATTGGCGCTGTGCTGGTGTTCCGCGATGTCACCGGGGAATATGCGGCGCAGCAGGCCTTGCGCGACCAGCAGTTCTATACGCGTTCGCTCATCGAATCCAACATCGATGCGCTGATGACGACCGATTCATCCGGCATCATCACCGACGTTAACCAGCAAATGGGGGCGCTTACCGGATGCACGCGTGATGAACTGATTGGTACGCCGTTCAAGAATTACTTTACGGATCCGGTGCGGGCCGAAGCAGGTATCAAGCGGGCACTGAAAGAAAACAAAATCACCGACTACGAACTGACCGCACGTCACAAGCATGAAGGGGAAACGGTAGTGTCGTATAACGCGGCTACTTTCTACAATGCCGACGGCAAGCTACAGGGTGTTTTCGCCGCTGCACGCGACGTCACCGAACGCAAACGCCTGGATCAGGTGCTGCAGGACAAGAACACCGAGCTGGAAAGCGCGCGGTTCGTGGCGGTGAAAGCCAACCTGGCAAAATCAGATTTCCTCTCCAGCATGAGCCATGAGCTGCGTACCCCACTCAATGCCATACTTGGCTTCGCCCAGTTGCTGGAGGCGGGTTCGCCGCCGCCAACGGCCGCCCAGCTTGTCAGGCTGCACCAGATCATCAAGGCAGGGTGGTATTTGCTGGATCTAATCAATGAAATTCTCGATCTTGCGGTGATCGAGTCCGGCCAGCTTTCGCTGTCGCGAGAAGCCGTGTCGCTGATCGATGTCATGCGCGAATGCCAAGCCATGATCGAACCGCAGGCTGAACAACGCGGCATCCATATAGATTTCCTCCCGTTTGACCATAGCTGGTTTGCCAATGCCGACCGAACGCGCGTCAAGCAGGTTCTGATCAACCTGCTCTCCAATGCAATCAAATACAACCGCAAGCTTGGAACCGTCAAGGTAGCTTGCACCGAAAGCCTGCCGAATCGTTTGCGCATCAGCGTCAAGGACAGCGGTGAGGGATTGTCAGAAGAAAATATGGCGCAGCTATTCCAGCCGTTCAATCGTCTTGGGCAAGAAACGGGTGGTGAGGAAGGAACGGGCATCGGCCTGGTTGTCACCAAGCGGCTGGTTGAGTTGATGGGGGGCACAATCGGCGTCGAAAGCACGGTTGGCGAAGGAAGTGAATTCTGGATCGAGCTGGTCGTGGACGCTGCGCCGCAGCTTGCCACGGGCAGCATCATGCCTGTTGAGCTTGACCTTGAGTTGAAGGCCGCTGGAAACCAGGTGTTGCGCACCCTGCTGTATGTGGAAGACAATCCGGCCAACCTGATGCTGGTCGAGCAAATTATTGAGACCCACACCCACGTTCGCATGCTGAGTGCGCGTGATGGCAATCTCGGCGTTCAACTGGCGCGCACCCATCTCCCGGATGTCATCCTGATGGATATCAATCTGCCCGGCATGAGCGGTATCGAAGCCCTTAAAGTTCTGCGAAATGATACGGCAACGAGGCACATTCCGGTCATTGCGCTGAGTGCGAATGCCATGCCTAGCGACATCGCGAAAGGGTTGGCAGCGGGATTTTTCCGCTACCTGACCAAGCCAATCAAAATTAATGAATTCATGAAGGCGCTGGATAGCGCGCTGGAGCATACGGAAAAAGCGCCAGCGCGCGCAGATCGATCGAGGCCGCGGAATGATTAGTCGAGACGACATTTTGAATGCCAACATTCTGGTCGTCGACGACCTGCAAACCAATGTGCTTTTGCTGGAGCAAATGCTGCGTGAAGCCGGTTATCGCTGCGTGACCTCAACGCGGGACCCTCATGCCGTTTGTGCGCTGCATCGCGACAATCAGTATGATCTGATCCTGCTCGACCTCCAGATGCCAAGCATGGACGGATTTCAGGTGATGGAGGGCTTGAAAGAAATTGAAACCGACGGCTATCTCCCCGTCCTCGCGATTACGGCTCAACCCGGACACAAGTTGCGGGCGCTGACTGCAGGCGCTAAGGATTTTATCGCCAAACCTTTTGATTTCATGGAAGCCAGGATGCGTATCCACAACATGCTGGAGGTACGCTTGTTGTACAAGCAGCTCGAGCAATACGGCCGCGCTCTCGAGTCCATGGCGATGCATGATGCATTGACCGGGCTGCCAAATAGGCGACTTTTAACGGACAGGCTCTCGTCGTCCATCGCCCATGCGCACAGAAACAAGAGCGCCATGGCAGTGATGTACCTGGATCTGGACGGCTTCAAACAGATCAACGACAGCCTGGGCCACGATGCGGGGGACATGCTGCTGAAGATGGTCGCCGATCGGCTGGTGGCCGCGGTGCGTCAAGAGGATACGGTGGCACGCATGGGGGGCGACGAATTCGTGATCGGCTTGTGGGAAATAAGTGATGCCGAAGGTGTCGCCAGGCTGGTATCAAAAGTGATTCAGGCTGTATCACAACCCTATCTGATTCAGGGTCGTGACGTGAGTATCACTGCGAGTGTTGGCGTGGGCATGTATCCCCTGCATGGCGAGGAAGTCGAGACGCTGATGAAGAGCGCGGATTTGGCCCTGTATGAAGCCAAGCACGCGGGCAAGAACAAGTACCGCATCGCAGTGCACACAGAGCGGCTAGCAGTGGAGAGGTGACGTAAATGAACCCCAAAGCACTGAGTCACAGTATTAATGAAAGCAATCGGACGGATACCATGATTAGCGAACAAGACATTCATAACGCCAGCATTCTGATCGTGGACGATCAGGAAGCCAATGTGCGATTGCTGGAGGATTTGCTGCGTGAAGTGGGCTATCAGCGCATGACGTCGACGATGGATCCGCATACCGTTTGCGCGCTGCATCGCGCCAACCACTACGATCTGATCCTGCTTGACCTGCAGATGCCCGGCATGGATGGATTTCAGGTGATGGAAGGGCTCAAGACTAACGATACGGACGGCTATCTTCCCGTCCTTGTGATCACGGCCCAACCGGGTCACAAGCTGCGTGCGCTGCAGGCCGGCGCCAAGGATTTCATCAGCAAGCCATTCGATCTGGTCGAAGTCAGGACGCGCATCCGCAACATGCTGGAAGTGCGGTTGCTGTACAAAAAGCTCGAGAATTACAATAAAGTACTGGAGCAAACGGTGCAGGAACGAACCGCTGAACTGCGCGAAAGTGAAGCCCGTTATCGCAGCCTGACCGAGCTGGCTTCCGACTGGTACTGGGAACAGGATGAGAACATGAACTTTACCAAGGTGTCCGGCCCGGTTCTTGAGATGCTCGGAATCCGGGTTGATGCCCTGGCGGGCAAGGCGCTCGAAGCTCAGGATGTGGGCTGGAATGAAGCTGAGCGGAAGACGCTACAGACCATCATTGCCGAGCGCCAGCCATTTCTGGATTTTGTCTTCCATCGTGTCAATGCCGATGGTTCACGTCAACAGTTTCAGGTGAGCGGGGAGCCGATGTTCAATCAGTCCAGCCGCTTTGTCGGGTACCGCGGAATCGGCGTGGAACTCACTGGAAAGAAATAGAACCCAGGATCCCGGCTGTCAACAATGTCATCAATTCATAATCCCAATCAAAATCACCTACTAGGCGCGCTGCCCACGGCGGAATTCGATGCCCTCGCCGCGTATCTCGAGCTGGTCCCGTTGCGGCTCGGTGAAAGTCTGTACGAACCTGGCGAAAAGTTGCAGCACGCTTATTTCCCCACAACTGCCATCGTGTCGCTGCACTATGTGACCGAATCGGGCGCCTCGGCTGAAACGGCGGGGGTGGGCAATGAAGGTGTCGTTGGGGTGTCGCTTTTCATGGGCGGAGAGACCACCCCCAGTTCGGCCGTGGTGCAAACCGCAGGCCACGCCTACCGAATGGAGGGGCAAAGGCTGAAGGAAGAATTCAGTCGTGCGGGTTTGTTCCAACGCTTATTGCTTCGCTACACCCAGGCATTGATGACACAGATGGCGCAAACGGCGGTATGTAACCGGCACCATTCACTGGTGCAGCAGTTGTGCCGCTGGCTGTTGTTGACGCTCGATCGATTGCCTACGAACGAGTTGATCATGACGCAGGAATTGGTTGCCAGCATGTTGGGGGTGCGGCGCGAAGGCATTACTGAGGCAGCCGGGAAATTGCAGCGAGCCGGGTTGATCAGTTACCGCCGTGGCCACATTTCAGTGCTCGACCGCACTGGGCTGGAGAGCCACGCGTGCGAATGCTACGCCGTCGTCAAGAAAGAATTGATTCGTCTCCTGCCCGATGTGAAATACCGTCAGGACAGCACGACAACAAACGCATAACCGCTTCCCCCGCCAGCCAATCTCCCCACCCGGTTTTTCAATTGATGCCGGGACGCAACCTGCCTTGCATGTGCACAGTTCGATTGCTGCTTATGTGCGTCAGCAGACAGACCAAGTAGCGTCTTTTCCATATGCTTCAATTATCGGAGCCAACCCAACGTGCTGCTTGAGTGCGGAACGTCCTTGGCGAAGAGAAATGCTTGCCCGGCACGATCTGCCGTTGCAGCCACCCCAGTCAAACCTTCCGAAAGAACGCAATGAAAACACTCAGTCTCAACGTGATCGCGCTTGCAGTTAGCCTCGCACTCAGTACCGGTGCGATGGCGCAAAGCTTGTCGAAGACCGACTACAAGGCGGGCAAGGACAAGATCGCGGCTGAATACAAATTGGCCAAGAAGGGATGCGCCCCATTGTCAGGCAACGCGAATGACATTTGCGAGGCCGAAGCCAAGGGCCGTGACAAGGTCGCATTGGCTGAACTCGAATTGCACTACAAGCCCACTTCGGAGAACCATTACAAGGCAAGCGTGGCCAAGGCAGAGGCTGTTTATGCGGTGGCCAATGAGCGATGCGATGACAAGGCCGGTAACGTGAAGGATGTCTGCGTGAAGGAAGCGAAGGCGGCCGAGATAGGCGCCAAGGCTGACGCCAAGGCACAGATGAAAGCCCTGGACGCGAACACGACCGCCTACGAAAAAGCCGCTGCGGCCAATGACAAGGCAACCGAAAAGGCCGTTGATGCCTTCAAAGATGCGAACGCAGACAAACTCGAAGCCCAATACAAGGTGGCGAAGGAAAAATGCGACACCTACGCGGGCAGCACGAAGGATGAGTGCATAAATAAAGCCAAGCTTAGCTTCGGTAAATAAGCCGAACTCGACCCGGTGCGAATCACCGGGACACGATCTTTAAAAAAGGAGTAATGCCATGAAAGCCATACAGAAATTTACGCTAAGTGCCTTTGCCGCAGCTTTGCTGCTCGGCCTGGGTGGGTGTGCCGGCATGTCGGCGCAGGATAAAAGCACCGCCGTCGGCGCGGGTGTAGGGGCTGTCGGCGGTGCCGTTCTTACGGGCGGCAGCGCGGTCGGAACCGTCGGCGGTGCAGCGGTCGGCGGCGTCATCGGCCACGAAGTCGCTAAATGATGATCAACGTACTCAGTGCCAGCCTACCCGGCCGCTGCATCACGCTTAATCATCGCAATGCGTCCACCGAACGCATGAACAAAGCGGTCATGCCCGTTGCTGGGCGAGTCAGTCACCAGGAGAACCACATGATGAAACACGACAAGCTGGCTCGAACGTCTCTGGCTGTGGGAGCGTTGCTCGTTGCGCTAGCGGGCTGCCAGAAACAGGAAGGCCCGGCAGAGCAAGCCGGCAAGGATATCGACCAAGCAAGCGAGCAGGCTGGAGAGAAAATCGAACAAGTCGGTGAGAATATCCAGGACGCGGCAAAGGGCGACACCCCTGACAAGTGATGGCACAGCGCGGCATGTCGTCCAAATCTGAGCATCATGCGTTCGTTGCGCCGCGGCCAATCCAGGCGGTGTCATTCCGTTGCGCCACGGCCAGTCCGGGCGCTTAGGCGGTGCCATGTCTAAATATTTTGGGTCAAGGCCCGTGAACGGGCTGAGGGGTCTCTTTCTGATCTGCGCCCTGGGTGTGGCGTGCCCCGCAGTGGCAACGCCGGATTCCGTTACGACGCTGCGCGCAAAATACGTGTTGTTGAAGGAACCGCTGCGGCAGAATCAATTCAAGCGACCACTGGTTCTTGATTCCGCTGAAATGCCAAGTCGTTTGACTGGCGATATTTACGCGATTGTCGACTATCCATTTGGAACGGTGAGTGCTGGGTTGAATAATCCGGATCACTGGTGTGACGTGATGCTCCTGCACTTCAACACCAAATACTGTCATGCGGCAAAGGGGCCATCGGGCACCGTGCTGAACGTCAATATCGGCAAGAAGACGCCCGAAGAACTGTCCAGTGCGTCGCGTGTTGATTTCAATTACAGCGTTGCTACGGCGACCCCGGAATATTTTGAGATCATGCTCAACGCCAAGGACGGGCCGCTGGGCACCAGCGATTTCCGTATCCTGCTGGAAGCCGTGGCGCTCCCGAACGCCCAAACGTTTTTGCATCTGACTTATTCTTACGCAATCAATTTTGCCGGACGGCTGGCCGTGAAGACGTATCTCGCGACGATTGGCAGCAGCAAGGTAGGGTTTACCGTGGTCGGCAAGCGAGCCGATGGTCAGCCTGACTATATCCGTGGGGTGCGTGGTCTGATGGAACGCAACACGATGCGTTATTACCTCGCAATCGATGCCTTTTTAGGGGTGGCGCCGGCCGCGCCGGCAGCCCGGTTCGAGAAACGCCTGCAGAGCTGGTTTACCGCGGTCGAACGCTATCCCCGGCAGTTGCATGAGATGGATCGGGGGGCGTACCTTGAGATGAAGCGTGCCGAGTATGTGCGGCAACAGACGGTGTATTGATCCACCCAGATTCGGTTCACCGACCAGAACTTCATGGCCACCAGGGTTTCCCCGTCCTGCCTGATTCAAACGAAAACAAGGTGCGTGTTTTCCGCTGGGTTGCGCCGGAAAACACGCATGGGCAGCGCGCTAGATCACGCCCATCACTAACAGAACGATCAGGATCACCAACAGCAGCCCCAGACCGCCAGTGGGACCGTAACCCCATGACTTGCTGTGGGACCAGGCCGGGAAAGCGCCAATCAGCATCAGCACCACAATAATCAGCAGAATCATTCCTAACATTTTATATCTCCTCTTAGTCAGTCGTGGCGGCGCAACGTTCGAGACAGGTCTCGCAGCGCGTCAATGCCGCTTGCCTCGGCGCGCCCGCATCAGTCTTCCAACGGAATGTTCCGTTGTTTCATCGAGGCGATGGTTTCTTGCCAAACCACACGGTAAACGCTGTTGATCCGGTGAAATCATCGCCACGTCTTAATTAATCTTAGCAACTTGAGAGAACTCGTCTGTACGACACCGCACATTCACCGTTTCTGCGCGCGGGGTGACAGGAGCGAGCACCTGCGGCCTGCTTACGGCAGGGATTCCTGCCAAGCCCAGGCCAGGGCCATACAGCGTCCTGTGTACGCCACCGTACAGACTGCACCTGCGTATCCAGATAACGTTGCAAATGCATCCGAAGTTTTTATCAAAAAGTTTGCCTCGTTTCACTCTGGTTTTATTTGCAGCCTGTCGCTGGGCGAGGCCAACCCGGGGCGGTAGACCGGACGAAGGATGCGCGATTGGCAATTCCGCCAGTCGGGATCCACCACAAGGAGTTTGATATGGACTGGAATATCGTTGAAGGCAACTGGAAGCAGTTCAGGGGCAAAGTGAAAACACAGTGGGGCAAGCTCACCGACGATCACCTCGACGTGATTGCCGGCAAGCGCGATCAACTGGCGGGCAAGATCCAGGAGTCCTACGGCATCACAAAGGACGAAGCCGAAAAGCAGATCAAGGACTTTGAAAAGAGCAACCAGGACAGCCGCCCGTAACTTGGCTGCCGACTCGGCTACGCATGTCGGCAGTCAGAAAGCAATATCCACCCAACATAGTTGGACTGGATGATGGCACCCGTGCAGCGTGTCAACACACGGGAACGTTAGGCGCGTTTTTTAACAACAGGAACCACACCATGAAACGTGTTCTATTCGCAGCAGCCCTTGCCGTTGCCGCCTCGGCCGTTCCTGCACTCGCGGCCGATGTCGGTGTTTCCATCAGCATCGGCGACCCCGGCTTCTATGGCCGCATCGACATCGGCGACTATCCGCAGCCGCGACTGATGTATCGGGAGCCGCGTGTGATTTATCGGCAAGCGGCAAGAGAACCGATCTATCTGCACGTGCCACCCGGCCACGCGAAGAATTGGCGCAAGCACTGTCGACAATACAATGCCTGTGGCGAACGGGTCTACTTTGTTCAGGACAACTGGTACAACAACGTGTACGTCCCCCGTTATCGGGAACGCCATCATGATCGTCGTGACGAACGTGGGAATGACCATCGCGGAAATAAGAAGGATCGCGATGACCGTGGCCGAGACCACGACCGTGGCCGCTAAGGGATGGGTGTAGTCACTGTCCCGGCACCGCCTTTCGCAATGTCGCGGGGGCTTTGTACCCTTCCCCCCCCCGCGAAGTGCTGAATGGTTCTGTTTTCTGCTATGTGTGATAGCGAACAGAACTTTTGAACAGATCGCTGAATCATCGCACTTCCCAACTCACTGAATATAAGGACAGACCATGAAAACCAAACTCGTCACAAGCTTGTTCATCCTTGGTACCCTGCTGGCCCCTGTTGCGGCGCTTGCTGCCGATGCCACCGAACGGAGTGCGGATCGTGCGCACCCCATGACTTGGGTCAAGGACTCGATGATTACAACCACGATCAAGGCCAAGCTGGCCGCGGATCACCCGGGCAGCATGAAAAATATCCGGGTTGATACCGATAAAGATGGCGTGGTGTGGATGACCGGCACAGCCAATAATCAGGCGGAAATCGACCAGGCGGTTACGACGGCGCGTAGTACTGCAGGCGTTAAATCGGTCTGGACTGATCTCACCATCAAGAAGGACAAATAAGGTCTTGGTGTCGATGCAGACGTCCAGTCCGTAGCGCGTTCGCGCACGACAAAACAAGGCCAGAAGCAATGTCATCGCTTCTGGCTTTGTCATTTCTGTGCATACCCTGGCTGTGGGTGATCAAGCTGATAACGGCGTGCAGCATTCTTGGTTGGTGTGCTGATCCCAACGAAACATGGCGCTATGTGCGATGGCGAACGGAACGGACTGGGTATTGAGTGTACTTTTCTACTCATGCTGATATTGCGTGTAACAGCATAACCGGCACGACCCAGGTAAGACGGAGAACATTCCGACCAGGGTCAGCGCAGGACTCTTGTTACCGTTTCAGTGTGGGCAAGGAAGTCCGGTTCCCCGCAATGAACGCCTCGTCTGGAGGTGTCTTTGATGGGGTTGAAGTTAAATGAATAGGGGAGTTGAAAACATGCTTGAAACGATTGCAGTCATCCTGATCATCCTTTGGTTATTGGGTTTGGTTTCCGCCTACACCCTGGGCGGATTCATTCACATTCTTCTGGTCATCGCAATTGTGATGCTCCTGCTGCGTTTTATACGGCGTTGAGCGGCTTCACCTGTTTACAGGACGGCGCTGGATAGGTGCTCGAAGTCGTCTCCATCCAGCAACCGTCAATGATGACCTCATCTGGCAGCCGTTTGGGCTGCCGGGGCTGATACCGGCTTGGCCTGTTCATGCCGTGTTCTGCATGTCTGGTCAAAACACACCGTGCTGAAATGCTTTTAATGAAATTGTCGTAATCACGTGGAGGCGTGCCACCAGAATGGGCACATGCCTGGATCGGGCCAATGTCAAAATCACTTAAAACCCTCAGCATTGTCATTGGCGGGCTCATCGGGCTGCTTGTCCTCGTCGCAATCGCACTGTTTGTGTTCTTGGATGCAAACGCTTTCAAGCCTCGATTTGAAGCGGCTGTCTCGGACGTTTTCGGGATGGAAGTCAAAATCGGTGGACGTTTGGGCGTTGGCCTTTTTCCTGACTTGCTGGTCACCCTTGAAGACGTGCACATCCGTAACCGGGAAACGGAGGTCGCCACCGCAAATGAAGCCAGGATTCGAATCGACTTTCTCCCCCTGCTTTACAAGCGAGTGCAGATCAAGGCGATTTCGCTTGAGCAACCGAAGATATTCATCGAGCGGGATCACGATGGCACATTCAACTTTGAGAAAGCCGTGGCGACCCGGAAAATATTGCCTGACCTGAACCTGGCAAAAATATCCCTTTCAGGTGGCACGATCATTTACGCTGATAAACAGTCCGGGAGGGGATTCGAGGCGGCGGATTGCAGCCTGGACGTGAACCGGTTGCGGCTAACGGAGCGGAATCGCCCGGGCATCATGAAGAATTTATCCTTCACCGCGGAAGCCACCTGCGGTGCAATCCGGACCGAGGACTATGCCGCATCCGGCTTGCGGTTTTCGGTTGCCGGGGAGCGTGGGATTTTCGATCTCAAGCCTGTCACGATGCGTGTATTCGATGGTCAGGGTTCGGGCAGTATCCGGGCGAGTTTTACAGATTCGCTTCCTAACTACCACGTTCGATATTCCCTATCACCGTTCCGCATCGAGGCATTCCTCAAGCACCTGGCGCCGCAGAAGGTCGTAGCAGGGCCGATGGATTTTTCCGCGAACTTGTCGATGCAGGGGAAAACCATAAAGGCGTTGAGACAGACCGCGCAGGGGTAGGTCTCGCTACGTGGCAAGCACCTCATTTTCCATGGCCACGATATCGATCGGGCGTTCGCCCGGTAAGGGTCGAGTCAAAACTTCAATCTCGTGGACGTGGCCGCGCTCTTCCTTGCCGGCCCGGCCGGTCTGGCGGTTACCAAGGGCTACAATTTTGCGAGCAATTTTCAGACATCGGAGGGCCGCAGCGAGATCCGGACGCTCGTTTCAGGTTGGAAAGTCGAGCGCGGCGTGGCGCAGGATGTGGCCATGGCGACGAAGCAGAACCGGGTAGCTCTCAAGGGCGGGCTTGATTTCGTCAATGAGCGGTTCGGTAACGTGACCTTGGTCGATAACAGGGGCTGCATCACGGCGAAGCAAGCTGTTCATGGCGCATTCAAAAAGCCGGTGGTTGAAAAGCCGGGTGCGATCAAGTCACTCAGCGGACCGGTAGTCAAGTTGCTCAAGCAGGTTGAAAACATCTTGCCTGGCAGTGCGTGCGAAGTGTTCTATGCCGGTTCGATCGTGTCGCCGACGTAAGGGACTTGCAACGGAGTTCAGCCGTGTGTATCGGGTTTGGTCAAGCAGGAGGGGGCGCAGATAAGCCACGAGAAGGCCTGCGCAAAGTATTGCCAGGGTGATGGTGGCCTGCCGCATTCGACTCGTTCAAAGCCGTTCAAAAGCGCCTGCTACAGCTAATGGGTCGATTTCAGGTTTGTTTGAAACGTAACCCGCCAGCAGCAGCGTGTGCGGTCACACCATATGACCGCACAACGGCGCGATGTATCACCCGTCAAATTTTACCCAGCAACAGCAGAATAATCAGAATGATGACAATCAATCCCAATCCGCCACTGGGACCGTATCCCCAGCTCTTGCTGTGTGGCCAAGCCGGGATGACACCGATCAGGATCAGGATCAGAACAATTAACAGTATGGTTCCCAAGCCCATGGGGTTCTCCTAGAAAGTGTGAGTGAGGTTATTGGGCAGGTTCGGCCGGCACCACGATCACGGTGTTGGATTCACCGGTTTCGCCGGTCTTGCCCTGATAGCCCGTTGCACCCTGTTCGCCGGTGTCGCCCTGGTAGCCGGTTGAACCCTGGCTACCGGTCTCGCCTTGAGGACCTGCGGGACCTGGCACAGCTACTGGCGAGGCAGGCACCGTAACTACGGTGGGCTTGTCACAAGCGGCAAGGGTAAGCGTAGCAAGCATTGCGGAAATCAGTATCGAACGGTTCATGGTCAATCCCCTAAATGAAAAATGGTGGTGCGAAAGGTTTCGAGCCATCCGCAAACAAACCGGTTTGACTTGAAAGGTCGCACTCGGCAGATCAATAGCGTAGACGCATGACATGCGCAGTTCAGTGCGGTGGCGAACATAGACGTGATCTATTGCAACTGATGACGAGCTAGCAGCTGGATGCCATGCGTGCCTGCTATGTTCGGGCCCGCACAGACTTAGTGGTTGAGGGTGCGCCATATTGATGGTTGGTTGTGCCGAACGTCAGGATCAAATATTCAAGCTTGGCATGGGCTTCACACTCCATAACGTTAGGGACAGTCATAAACGTTATGTTGAAAATCACATTGGCGGTGGTGGGCGTGGTGCTTTCTACGCAGGTATCAGCCCAGATTACGTTTTAATAACAACAGGGTATTAACGGCCGGTCTTTCACCAGGGAGAAACGTATCAGCAATTTCACGCGTTATGGCTTCAATAATCGCGCCTCGTCGGTCAAGGTTCTTCGCGACCGCTGGGAGGTTTGTGAGGATGTCCGGTTCGACGGGCGATGTGTCGTCCTGCGTCCGGGCCAGTATCCCTCGTTGGCCGCGATGGGCTTGAATAAACGGATTTCATTGGTAAGGGCAATTAGCCCAGACGCACGCACCGATGACCATTATTACGCGCCGGTTCCGGCTGCCGTCAACGATTGCCGTCGCCAAGCTTGTCCCGACTATTGGGAGGTGACTTATACCTTCTGCGGCCAAGCGCATCACATGTAGATGAGCACTCCCTCCGGACTTACCGTGACCGTTAACAAGTGGGGTGAGCCCAAGGCGTAAAGCCTGGACTCACCGAGCGAGGCAACCCATCCAACGTCATAGAGTTTCTTCGGCAGCGTATCGCTGTTTGGAGAGCACACGTGCAGGCAGGTCGAACGAAGGGTGTCTGGTTGAAAATTTAGCCAGGCGCACACTGAATAACAGGAGTTAGAGATGGATCGAGATACCGATAAATGCAACTTGAAGCTGTTAATGGAAGAGGGTAAGGTCTATTGGGGTCACACCCTCGCCGATCACGAAGTCGCACGTGAGCTTTTTGTATTGCGTGCGTCAAAGCGGCAACGTTGTAGAGAGACGGCTGAACGCATGAAAACCGCTTCTGCTGCTGTCCGCGATCGCGATGCCGAAACTGGCAATACCGCTTCAGTATCCGCATGCCCCCGTTGTAAGGGCTCAGCGTATCGCGTCCCGCGTCGCTTGGTGGATTGGCTCATGAGCCGCTTTGTATGGATCAGCCGTTACCGTTGCCGTTCGATGGTCTGCGGCTGGGAAGGAAATCTGCGCGTGAGCCGGCGACCCTTGTTAATTCAGGGACCGTGGTAAGCCAAACGGCGATATGGAGAACACGGACTATCAGATGTATTGCGCCACCACATGGCGGAAAGGTGCCGATACGCAACCGAGTCATCCGGACGTGCCTGGCGTACACGTCCGGCCACCAAGCAAGAACCACAAAATCATTAGGGGAAAGAAATGTCCAGCGTTGGTTATCACGAACCTGTAGAGGAGCTGTCCGCTGAAACGCGCGACATGCATAGAGCCATTGTTTCTTTGATGGAAGAACTGGAAGCCGTGGATTGGTACAACCAACGCGCGGATGCATGCAAAGATGTGGAACTGAAGGCTATCCTCGAGCACAATCGAGACGAGGAAAAAGAGCATGCAGCGATGGTGCTGGAATGGATTCGGCGCAAAGACCCCCGGTTTTCCAAAGAGCTGCATGAATACATGTTCACCAAAAAACCGATCGCGCATAAGCATTCGGATACTTAGGTATCCGCTGAACCCAAGGGTTGTTTCAGGGATATCCGTTTCTCGCTCGGGCGAGCGCCGGACAAGTTGGACGTGCGCCGGTCGGCTCGGTAGCGGAATCTGTCTGGTATCAATGCGTTGTCGTGATTGCGACGAAGATCGATCCAGATAGCGTTCCCGTACTATGTTCGTCAACGCACAGACGCTGATTAACAGCGAGATTAATCTATTCTTACGGTATCGACACGGACTTGCTCAAAGCACTCTCAAAGGACCGAGCCCCGCCGGGTCGAAACTGAAAACACTTGGGTCAGACCGTGTCGATTAGCGGTTAGAGGTCAGTGTTAAACAGCACGCTTAATTAACATTTGGAGTATTAACCATGAACCAATTCAACAAATATCTCTCCGCAGCGCTTCTGGCCGTCACACTGGTGTCCGTTGTGGGTTGTGCTTCGTCAGCCAAGCATTCAGGAACGGGTGAATACATCGATGACAGCGTCATCACCACCAAGGTGAAAGCAGCCATTTTAAAAGAGCCCAGCCTGAAGGTTTCTGAAATCAACGTCGAGACCTTCAAGGGCGTGGTTCAATTAAGCGGCTTCGTACATACCGCTGCTGACATTCCCAAGGCGATTGAAGTTACCCGCAGCGTCAAAGGCGTGGTATCCGTCAAGAACGATATGCGCCTCAAGTAAACGATAGTTGACGTGAGCCAGTGTTAGAACTGAGTTCTGGTACTGGCCATGTGCGTTCAGGCTTTCATGCTTGATATGCAAAACTTGAAATTGATTGTAAGGTTATCGAAAGGCAGTGTGCGTTACCAGCTTGGCATCCAAGTGTGCTGTCTGATAACCGGGCTTTTTTATCATGAACGAAAAAGGATATATCCATGAACGCTAAGAGCATGTCTGGTGATACGGACACAAATGACGTGACGAAAGAGCAGCTGATCCAGGACTTCAAGGTCGTGGTTGCAGATGCTGAGGCGCTGATTAAAGCCACAGCCGGCCAGGGTGGAGAGGCGGTGGCCGCCATGCGTGCCAAGGCTGAAGAATCGCTTGCCGTTGCCAAGGAAAAAATGAGCGAAGCCCAGGCAGCGCTGCTGGCCAGGAGCCGCGCTGCCGCCAAGGCGACCGATGAATATGTCCATGTTCATCCGTGGCAGGCCATTGGTGTCGGCACAGCGGTTGGCGTGGTGATCGGCCTACTGATCGGTCGGCGTTAAGACAGGCGATGGCTGAAGAATCGCAAGCGGCGTCAGGGGGATTGTTTGAGTCCCTGAAAACGTTGTCAGTGAGCCTGGTCAGCATTGTTCATACCCGACTTGAGCTGTTGTCTACGGACGTGGCTGAAGAGCGGGAGCAGCTGACCTCATTTCTGGTGCTGGTGCTGATTGCGCTGGGGTGTCTGGGTATTGGTATCGTGCTGCTGACGATTCTGGTTGTGGTCGTCTTCTGGGACACGCACCGACTGTTGGCGCTGTCTGGCATGACCGGACTTTTTCTGATGGCCGGCATTGGCCTGGGGTGGTTTGCCCTGCATCGAGTCAGAACCAAGCCGAGGTTATTTGAAGCGAGCCTGGCTGAGCTATCCAAAGACCGGCAGCAACTCCGGTCTGGATCATGAACAGCAAACTTACCCAGCTGGCCGAACGTCGCCAGCAACTGGTGGCACAGTCGGACGCGCAACGAGCCATCTTGGCGGACACCCTCGAACCGTGGCGTACGCGCCTGGCGCAGGTGGACCGCGGGGTGGCTGTGTTGCGTTATGTCAGGCGCCATCCCGTTCTAATGGTGGGCGCCTCGCTTTTACTTGCAGCATTGCGCCCGAAACGCGTCGGCAGATGGCTTCAGCATGGCTTGATGGTGTGGCAGCTTGGGCGCCGGTTGCGTAGGCATTGAGCATTACAAACCGGGTCATCAGTCTGATACCCGATGAAACGGCCGTGTTATGGGCGCGGGTCGTATGCTAACCAGAATAATAGAGAAAATGCCCTGCCAGAATTTTGATCAACCCGTGCCATCGCGCCCACTTCCTTTCTCCTCCGCGGTAATCAGACGCATGGCGGTAGCTGCCTGCTGCCTGCTCACCGTTGCTGGATGCGCAAGCATCCCTGACGCCGCGGCAGAACGCGAGATAGACAAACCACGCGTACAGGCCGTGGCGTTCGATAACGCACGCGGCCCTGTTTCCGTAAATAAGAACTCGGCCATTATCAAGGAGCTCAAGAGCGAATCCGGCAACATCGACATTCTGCAGAAACACTTGGCCCTGGAGCAGAAAATTAACATCGACAGTCCGCTGGTGCTGGGCAACAAGCTGGTTTTGCTACAGGACGGGCCGGCGACGTATCAGGCCATGTTCGCGGCCATGCGCGTGGCCAAAGACCATATCAACCTGGAAACCTATATCTTCGAAGACGATGAGATTGGCAAACAGTTTGCAGATCTGTTGCTGGAAAAACAGGCCGCGGGCGTTCAGGTCAATCTAATCTACGACAGCGTCGGCTGCCTCAATACACCCAAGGCGTTCTTCGAGCGTCTGAGCGCCGGCGGCATCCAGGTGCTCGAGTTCAATCCAGTCAACCCCTTGGCCAGAAACAAGAAGGGGTGGCTGCTCAACAATCGCGACCACCGCAAGTTGCTGGTGGTTGATGGCCGCATCGCTTTCATCGGCGGCATCAATATCAGTGAATCGTATTCCAGCGGGCCCTCCCTGAGGAAGACGCGGAAGAAGGACGCGAAGCCCATTGGGTGGCGGGACACCCACTTGCAGATCGAAGGGCCGGTGGTGGCGGAATTTCAAAAGCTGTTCATCGACACCTGGGTGAAGCAGGAAGGTCAGCCACTGGCTCAGAAAAGCTACTTCCCCAAACTCGACGACCGAGGAGGCGCGATCGTGCGCGCCATCGGCAGCGCTTCCGAGGATCCTCACAGCCTGATCTATCTCACACTGCTTTCGGCGATCGACCATGCGGAACAGCGTGTAAACCTCACCAACGCCTACTTCGTTCCCGATCCTCAATTGCTCAAGACCTTGACCGACGCGGCGCGGCGCGGCACCGACGTGAAGCTGGTTTTGCCGAGCCACACCGATTCCTGGGCAGTATTCCACGCCGGGCGCTCGCATTATTCAACGCTGTTGCGTGCGGGTGTCAAGATTTATGAGCGGCGCGGCGCGGTAATGCATTCCAAGACGGCCTCCATCGACGGCGTCTGGTCCACCATTGGTTCAACCAATCTGGATTGGCGCAGCTTTCTACACAATGACGAAATAAATGCAGTGATACTCGGTCCTGATTTCTCAGGGCAAATGGATGCTATGTTCGCCCGGGATCTTGCAGAATCTGACGTCATCGATCTTGCGGGCTGGGAGCGCAGGCCCTGGCTGTTTCGGCTGAAAGAGTGGACGGCGCGGCTCGCAGAATACTGGCTGTAGTTTGATCCGGGTGGAATGACCGTTGCCAACCCGGAGCGCCCCGCACCCAAGTAGTTCCGTATGTGCGTTACCGAACTGATGGGTCCGGTTGCGCCAGCTAAGCTGTTTGCTTGTATTATTTTTGACGCGGAATGTGATGTCAGAAGGAGGGGCCGATGTTGAAACATCTACCATGGTCTCTTTGCAGGTGACGCGCATTCACTGCACACCTCGTTGACCCACGCACCATAAGGAGAAAAAATGAACGCTGTTAAAGGAATCGCATTGGTGCTGATTGTGGCGGGCATACTGAGCCTGGCATACGGTGGATTCAGCTACACCAAGGAAACGCATGAAGCCAAGTTGGGGCCGATCGAGTTTTCGGTTACAGACCGGGAGCGCGTCAATATCCCCGTCTGGGCAGGAGTGGGGGCCATTCTGATTGGCGGAGCGCTGCTTGTTTTTGGCGGCAACAAACGCTAGGCCCTTTTTTGCACCGAGCGTTCTGGCCTTCTTGAGGGGCTGCACCCTATGATTCCCCCTTCCCTTCCAGCATCATCAAGTGGGAATTCAGCAGCCGAGCCAGCGGTTGCTGATGCCATTCCGCACACCGCTCCTTTGCCCGTAGATGCACGCGGCGTAGCGCTCGTCATCATGGCGACCGTGGCGTTGATATTCGCACTGAACTGGGCGCAACCGTTTCTGATCACCCTGTTGCTGGGGATCCTCTTTGCGTACACCCTGAACCCACTCGTGATGTGGCTGGAGCGGATCAGGATACCACGCGTCGTGGGCACCAGCCTGGTCATGCTAGCCGTAATCTGTGCACTCGTATTCGGCACCTATGCGCTGCGCGGGCAGGTTCAAAGAATCATTGCGCAATTGCCCGAAGCGGCGAGCAAGGTGTCGACCGGGCTCGACAAAATGCGCAGTGGTCAGCAGAGCAACATGAAGCATGTTCAGGTTGCTGCAGACACGATTGAAAAAGCCGCGAGTAAAGCTGACCTGTCGGCGCCGCCCAAATCACGCACCACGCATGTCGTAATCGACCAGCCTGCTTTCAAGCTGAGTAACGCCCTACTGGTGGGATCCAAAGGGGTTCTTACGATCATGGGTCAGGCGGCCATGGTGTTTTTCCTGGTGTTTTTTTTCCTGCTTGGCGGTGATCTGTTCAAGCGCAAGCTGGTACGGCTCGCGGGCCCGACGCTGTCGAGAAAAAAGATCACAGTGCACATCCTGGATGACATTAATAATTCCATTCAGAAATACATGTTCATGCTGTTGGTGACTAACGTATTGGTGGGGTTGCTGACCTGGGTCGCGCTGCATTGGATGGGTCTGGAAAACGCCGGTGCCTGGGCCGTCGCTGCCGGATTGCTGCATCTCATCCCCTATGCGGGTCCCGCTTTCACCGCAGCCATCCTCGGCATGGCCGGTTTTATGCAATTCGATTCACTAACTGTGGGGCTGTTGATCGCAGGCGCGTCGCTGCTGATTGCGACCTTCGTCGGCACCTTTGTCACCACTTGGATGACCGGAAAATTTGCCAAAATGAACATGGCCGCCGTGTTTGTTTCGCTGCTGTTTTGGGCTTGGCTATGGGGCGTGTGGGGCATGCTGCTGGGCTTGCCGATCATCGTTATCGTCAAAGTCGTGTCGCAACATGTAGAGCAGTTGCATCCCGTGGCGGAATTGCTGGGTAAATAATATCGCCCGGTTCACCCCTTGAAAGGTGAACCCAGGATGCAGGGAGAGGTTTGAGTAAACCGTACTGTCGCCGCGGAGCGCGATTCAGGTGCGGTATTCCGCGTTGATCTTCACATAGTCGTACGAAAAATCGCAGGTCCACACCGTAGCCGAAATGGCACCTCGGTTGAGTGCCACGCGTACGGTGATGTCCGCTTCCTTCATGACAGCGGCGCCCTGTGCTTCAGTGTAGCTCGCCGCCCGCCCACCTTTTTCAGCCACCAATACGTCGCCCAGATATACCTGCAAGATGTTCACATCAAGATCTGTGATGCCAGCGTAACCAATGGCAGCGAGGATGCGACCGAGGTTGGGGTCACTGGCGAAAAACGCGGTTTTGATCAGTGGCGAACGTGCAATGGCATAGGCAATCTGCTTGCATTCCGCATGGTCGCGGCCGCCTTCTACCTGCACGGTAATGAACTTGGTTGCGCCCTCGCCATCGCGTGCCATCGCCTGCGCGAGCTCAATTGAAACCGCGCTGACGGCGGCTTTCAGCGCAAGGTAATCGGTGCCGGATGCATCGCTGATTTCCGCATTGCCGGCCTGCCCGGTGGCAATCAGGATGAAGCTGTCGTTGGTGGAAGTGTCGCCATCCACGGTGACGCAGTTAAATGACACATCGGCGACGTCTTTCACCAGCCGCTGCATCAGTGCGGGGGCAATCGCCGCGTCGGTTGCCACATACCCCAGCATGGTTGCCATGTTGGGGTGGATCATGCCCGATCCCTTGGCGATCCCGGTGACGGTGATGGTTTTGCCGCCGACCTGCGCCTGGCGCGAGGCCCCCTTGGCGACGATGTCGGTGGTCATGATGGCGTGGGCGGCTTCGCTCCAGTGCGCCGGCGCCAAGTCAGCTTGTGCGGCGGGCAGCGCGGGCAGGATCTTGTCGATCGGCAACGGTTCCAGAATCACGCCGGTGGAAAATGGCAGCACGCTTTCTGCGGTGCAATCCATCAATTGCGCCACCGCTTCACAGGTCTGACGGGCGCGGTTTAGCCCTTCCTCGCCGGTGCCGGCGTTGGCGTTTCCGGTGTTGATCACCAGTGCGCGGATGCTGCCTCCGTACTGATTATTCTGACCCAGATGCTGTTTGCATAGCGTGACCGGCGCCGCGCAAAAGCGGTTTTGCGTGAACACGCCCGCAACCTGGCTGCCGGGTGCGAGTTCGATCAGGGTGAGGTCGCGCTTACCGGGTTTTTTGATGCCGGCAGAGGCAATGCCGATTCGGATGCCCGTGACAGGTAACAGGGAAGCAGGGTCGGGGGCACTGAGGTTGACGGGCATGGCGGTTTAGCAGAATGGAAAACCGTTATTCTAAGCCGGTCAGGCTTTTTGATGGGACGGCCTACGGTGCGCGCTTCAACAGTGCGTTCACCCTACGGCGGAATTCCGGCCGCCATGGCCATACTGGATCGTGTTCAATTGAACGCGCCAGCGCGGCCAGTGCGATCAGGCCAAATATGAGAAACAGACATTCAGAGAGGAGCTGGCTCGGTGTGAGCACACCGAATGGAATGTCCATGAAGCCGGGAACATAAAACAGGCTGGCAAACGCGGCAAAAAGAAGCATAGGGCCGAGGTACATGGAATAACACTCCGTTATTGTGATCTTTATGCAAATCACCAGAGCAATCGTTGTGCCAGCGATCCCAAGGCCAGTTAAAACAACGGCTTGGGTATTCGGATGAAGCCGAACCTATGGTCAAGCGTAAACAAATCCGACAGTTATTTATCTAACGGCAAGGCTGCGAGTTTGCGCAGTATCTCGTGCGAAAGTGAGTAAAACTGCGGCGTAGGACCCAAATCTTCGTAGATCGGGTCGCCATAATCGTCTTCGGCAATGATGCGTTTGCCGGGGATATAGGGCATGGCCACTTCGAGCTCGTCGAGCGCTGCACGAACGAGGTCGGCCATCAACTGGGACTCGCTGCGCCCCGGATACATGACGTGCAGCGCTTCGATGCGGGCGGCATCACGTAGCGGCAAATGAACCGTATAAGCCCGCACGGACGTGCGCTCATGTCCTTCTTTGCCCCAGCGTTGAATCAGTTCGGCGATGCGCATGCGCTTTCCTATGCATTGCGATGGTCTTGTTATAGCAAAGACCCGCACAAGGCAAAGCAGGAATCAGTCCATTCGCTTCCAAACCAGCGTGCGATTGTTGGCCGGCATGGCGATGTCCTGCTGCAGCGACAACCCTTGCGCACGCGCCAGCGCGTCCACCGCTTCAAAATCGCGCACGCCCGAAGCCGGATCTCGCGACTTCAGCCAGATATCGAAACGCGCATTGCTTTCCGAGGTAAACGCACCGTTGTAGTTAAACGGACCATAAATCACCAGCACGCCGCCCGGCTCCAATACAGCGCCGATGCCCGCAAAAAACTGTTCAACCGAATCCCAGCCCATGATGTGCAGGGTGTTGGCCGAAAACACCGCGTCATAGCGGCCATGGCGCCAGTCTTGCTGGTTCACGTCCAGTTCGATCGGGGGCAGCACATTGGGCAGTGCGGCGTCGTTGAGCCACATCTGGATGCCCGTGTGGTGTGGTCGGACATCCGCGGTTTGCCAGCGCAGATACGGCAGCGCAGCGCCAAAATCCACGGCGTGCTGGCCGGTACCGCTGCCGATTTCCAGCACGTTGTTGCGTTCGGCAAACGCTTCGCGCAGCACGGTCAGAATTGGGTCGCGGTTTTGTACGCAGGATTCGGAAAATGGTTTGTTGCTCAAGGGGTGACTCCCGTTTATTGCGCGGGCAGCGGGATGAGTCGGCCATCTGCCAGCAGCAATGCAGTGTGAATGGGCTTGTCGAGATACAGCCCGGCAAGCAGGGTTAGGTAGTTCAACAATTGCGGGCGGTGGCGTTCAGTCAGCAGATCGTCCGGCAGGCCCAGGCTGTCATCGCCTGTTTTGTAGTCGATGATCCACACCGCATCGTCAAATTCCACCACGCGGTCGAGCCGCTGCATGCGGCCACCGGCATCCAGCAACGCCAGTTCGTTGTGCGCGGTTTGATACTGCGCAGGGTCGAAAAATCGCGCCAGATGCGGTTGAGCCAGCAATGCGCGCGCATCGGCTTCGATGCGATTCAGTTCGGCGGTCATCCCAAGTCGGGTGGCCAGCGCGGGCAGATCGCGCGTTGCACTCGGGGGCGCATGATGTTCAAGGCAGGCATGAAACAGCTCGCCACTCGCCGCCGCCAGATTGGCGGTTGCGGGCGCCAGCCGCTGCCCGATGGGCGGTGCGGTCATGTGCGGCAGCGCCGTTACCCTCGGCAATGCTTCGGGGGAAGCAGCCAGGGGCAAATCAACCGGTAGTTCCATGCCCTGCCATGCCACATCCACGCGTTGCAGCCAGGCGCTTTTGTCCGCCGCTCCGCTGACGATTAGCCCCTGCTCGGCACGGGTGAGCGCCACGTAGAGTAGGTTGTCGGATTCGCGTTGTGCCAGTTCGGCCTCTTCCACAAACCAGGGCTCGCGCCATGCGCCGCGCTCGTCCTGTTTGCCGAACAGCGAGAAGTGTTCGGGCTGCGGCGCCGTCGGTGGCCACGGTGCCAGCACGCTGTAGCTGTCGCCGCGCGCGTGGTCGCTGCCGCCAAGCAGCCAGACTATCGGCGCTTCCAAGCCTTTGGAGCCGTGAATGGTAATCAGCCTAACGGCGTTTTCGCCGTCGGCCGCCAGCCCTTCACCGGGCGCGGCGTCGGCATCATCGGTCAGCGAAGCCAGTTCGCGGATGAAGCCCGCCAATGTTGGGTAACGGCCGCCGTCCTGCGTTAGCGCCAGCTGCATAAAGGCACGTAGATTGGCGGCGATTTGCGGCCGCATGGCGGCAGGCGCGGCAGCGGCATAACGTGCTTCGAGGTCGCCTTCAAAATAAATGTGGTCGAGCAGGTCGTGCACGGGCAGCCTGCCGATGCGGGTGCGCCAATGGTTGAGCAGGCGCGCAGCACGCGTGAGCGTGGGCGGGCAATCCACCTGCCCTGCCAGGGTGTTCAATCGCTTCCATCCGCGTGTTTCGTGTGCGGGTGAGGGCGCAAACACGGCCAGCAGGTCTTCGTCGCTACAAGCAAATACCGGACTTTTCAGCGTATGTGCCAGCTTTAAATCGGCATGCGGTAGCAGTAGGGTTTCCAGCAGCGAAATCACGTCCCGCGCTTCCAGCGCGTGCAGCAGGCCACCGCGTCGTGAGGTGATGAAGGGAATGCCCGCCGCTTCCAGTGCACGTTCGTACAGATGCAGGTGGGTGCGCTTTTTCACCAGCGCCATGACATCGCCGGCGCGCGCGGGGCGGGTTTGCTTCGTGTGCTTGTCCACCACCCCCCAGCGTCCAAGCACTTCGTCGTGCAACACTTCGGCAAAGGTCTTCGCCTCGACGTGCACCGCCCTATCCTCGGCTTCGGGCAAGGGGGTGGTGAGCGGATTGCGCAGGCCGAAAGTGACGTGGGATTCGGTTTTTTCCACGTGAATCGGCAGGCAACGCAGTGCGCCGGGGCGGGTTTCATTGGCTGGTGCGTGGCTGTGCGCGGCAAAGCCTTCGACCGCTGCAAATACCGGATTGATTGCCTGCACTACCGCAGGCGATAGCCGCCGCGTCATCGTCGTGCTGAACAGTGGCGCGTCGAAATGTGTACGCAAAAATTCTGCGGCAGCGGTAAACACCCGCGCCTCACCGCGTCGAAAGCGGTAAATCGCCTGCTTCGGATCGCCCACCATGAACACCGTCATCGCACTATCCGCAGCGCGTGCCTCCATCAGCCAGGTGGAAAGCGCCTGCCATTGCAGCGGATTGGTGTCCTGGAATTCGTCGAGTAGCAGATGCCGGTAACGCGCGTCCAGCTTCAGCGCCAGCCCCGGCGCGTGTTCCTCGCTTTGCAGCAGGCGGCACGCCAGCCATTCAGCATCGGTAAAGTCGATCATCCCCTGCTGGGCCTTGGCCTCCTGATAGCCCTGTACCAGTGCGTGGCCGAGCAGCAGGCCATGGCGGTTGAGATTCCAGATGCGGATATCGGTCTGGATCGCGGTGAGGGTTTCGAGCGCGGTTTCCAACGCGTCGAGATCGCGCAGGTAGGTGTCGAGTTCGGCGCCGAGGGCTTTTTCCAGCTCCTTGGTTGCCTGCTTCTTACGCCGCTGACCTGCTGTCATCAGATATTTCATCAGCACGGCGTGCGCATCGTCGGGTGGCAGATTCAGGCTGCGCTGGATTTCGGGCGCGCGCGCCTGTTCGCTCTTGCCGCCTTTTTCCAAGGAAACCCCCACCCGCTTCACCCGCGCCGCCATCAAGTCGTCCGACCAGAAGGCTGCCACCGGGTCGGTGTCGAGATCTTCGTAGAGACCGGGCCGCAGTTGAGCCAGCGCGAACGCCACGGGATCAGTTTGGCCATCGGTGTAGGCCCACCACTCCGCCCGTGCCTGCATAAAATGTGACAGCAGCGCACGCAGATTGTGTTCGCCCAGGTCCGTTAGCAAGACCCGCAGCGCGGCACCTTCTGGTGACTCCGGCGCGGCTGCCCAACGTGCCAACAACGCGTCACGACCTTCATTTTGTAACTGCTTCTCGCGCTCCAGCAGCGGCGCGCCCCACGGCAATCCCGCTTCCAATGGCGCGCGTTTAAGTAGATCGAGGAACCAGCCGTGGAAGGTCGTCACCGTCGGTCCCGGCTGTGACGTCAACACTGTTTCCAGCAGCCCGCGCGCGCGCGGCAATAGTGCATCGATTTCACTCTCCGGGATTTCACGGTCACGCAAGAACTGCCGCACTGTCGTGTCGTCTTCCAGCGCCAGCACGCGTAGCCATTCGTGCAGACGATCGGTCATCTCCTGCGCCGCCTTGCGCGTGAAGGTAATCGCCAGCAACTCCGAGGGTTTGGCGCCCGCCAGCAACAGCCGAATCATGCGCGACACCAGCAACCAGGTTTTGCCGCTTCCGGCGCAGGCTTCCACGACCGACGAGCGAGTGGGCGACAGCGCGACCGTGTTGTCCAGTGGCTTATTCATGCCACATCCCTTTTCGGCACAGTCCACGCGCTTCGCAATATTGGCAAACTGTGTCCACGCCGTTGGCCTCAAGCATTCCCCCCGCAGCAATCGCCCCGAGCAGTTCCGGCAGGCGGCGGCTGATGGCGTCGACGTCGGTTTCGCCGTCCAGTTCAAGCAGTGCGACGGGGGTGTCGTTGATCGGCAGGTAGGCGGCGGCGGCGTCAGCAAGCCAGGCGTAAAACGGCAACTGAACGGCTTCGCTGGGGTCTTTGAGTTTTTTCTTGAGACCTGCGGCGGCACCGGTTTTGTAGTCGATGACGGTGCGGGCGTCCCCACCGTTCTGATCAATGCGGCCATCGACGCGATCGACGCGGCCATGCAGGGTGATGTCGCCTATTCCCGCTACGTTGAATGGCATTTCGACCGCGGCTTCGCCCGACTGATAGCGCCAGCCCTGAGCAACCCAATCTAGCCAGCCGTCGATGTAGGCGGGTTGGATGCTTGCCCAGCGGATGTGCCAGGCGGTTGCGGTGTAAGCGGGCAGCGTGGCGAATTCGGCGATGGAAATTTCACTTAAGAGCGTCAGTGCGGCATCGCGCTTGGTCGGTGGGGCGCTGTCGTGAAAAGTGTTGAGGATGCGGTGCAGGGCGTTGCCGTAATCGCTTTTATCGAGCGCATCGTCGGCTTCGTCGAGTTCGCGGATGCCAAGCACGCTGCTGACGAAAAACCGATACGGGCAATCGAGCAGGGTCTGGTAGGCGGTGGGCGAATAACGGCGCGGCAACTGCTCGGCGAACACGGTCGGCGCGGGCTGCGCGCTGGCGCCGGGCAACGGACTGGGCTGGGTGGGTGGCTCGCCGCTGGCCTGCTCAGGCAGGTCGCTGCCCCATGCGGCGTGGTGCAGCGCCTGCAAGCGCAGCACCAGTGGCGAGGCGGGATTGGGTTCGTCGTTGTTCCACGCCCGCCAGCTGATGAGGGCAGGCCCCTGTGCCAGCAGGTGCATCAGGTCGGTGGTGGCGGCGTCGACCTCGTCGCTGGCGGTGGGCAGGCCGAGATGGGCGCGGGTGGCCTGGCTGAACAGGCCGGGCGCGGGCCGCGCGGGCAAATGCTGGGCGTCGGCGCCGATGATAGCGACGGCTTCGAATACGCGACCGCGCGCAGCGGGCAGCGAGGTCAGCACGATGGGGCTGACCACACTTTCGTCGATGAAGCTGGCGGATTCCAGCGCCAGATTAAGCCAGCGCCGCCATTCGCCGAAGCTGTATTTTTCGGTGTCGTCGGCCAGGTCGCGGCGCAAAGTTTCGAGCGTGTCGAGCACGCTGGCGCCAGCGGCATCGGCTTTGAGCGGATCGATGGCCTGAATCTCAACGAGGCTGTCGTTCAACCGGGTGAGCCAGATGGTCAGCGGCGCCCGGTTCTGCGCGAAGTTTTGTTTGGCGCCAAACAGCAGCGCCAGCCACGACGGCAGTTCGTCAAACTGGGCATGCGCCAGCCGCAGCATGTCGGTCATTCCGTGCGAAATTCCCTGGCGGCGTAGTGCAAGTTCGAACTGCAACACCTGATCCTGACGCTCAGCAAGTTCGCCCAACAGAAAAGGCGATTTCAGCAGGTCGAGCAGTTCGATGTGCGGAAAATCGCTCGAGACGCATTCAAGCCAGCGGTCGATTACGGCGGCGACCGCAGTGGTCGACAACGTCCAGCCGGTTTCGTCGGCCACCAGCACGTCCATGCGGTCGAGCAGGGCGCGTACCCGGCGCGCGGTTTCGCGATCGAGTGCGATCAGCGCGATAGTGCGTGTTCCGACCTGCAACTGGTTGGCTACCCACGTCGCGACGGCGCGCGCTTCGGCTTCGAGATGCGGCGCAGGGAATAACGTCATGCGTTCAAGGGCGGGAGATTCTGGGTGATGCGCGGCGAGCGTGGCAGCACGTTCACGCAACGGCGGTTCAGTCATGCGCCATGCTTGATGCAGGGTAAAGTTGTAGGCGTCGGCTGTTTCGGCGCCGAGTTCGAACAGTCTGACCGGTGCCTGCTCGGCGCAACGGCTCAGGAACAGTTGCTCAACCGCGGTGAGCAAGCCCAATGCGTAGCCCACAATAGGCTGTGGCGCTGAGGTTCTGTGTTCAAGGATGGCGTCGAGTCCGCGCGCATAACGTGCCTGCGGATCGGTGCCGTCATTGTTAAGCGCCTGCCATACGGCTTCGATCAAGGCCGTTTCACGGTCGAGCGTGTCGGCGTGCAGCGCGCGAATCTGCGAGGCGATTTCGCCGCCGAGCCGTGCGGCTGAGAGTTCATCGGCGAGCGCCAGCAGCTCGTTGGCGAGCGCCCAGCGGTCAATCTTGCCGAGCCAGTCGATATGGCGCAGCACGCCATGCAACCTTGCCAGTCGGCGGGATTGGGGTTCGCTGTGGTCGACGGCCACGCTTTGCGCCCAACTCTTGAGCGGCGTGATCTTGGGCGGAATCAGAACAGGGCGGCCGGCAGTTTGCGCCAGCACCCGCGCAAAATCCTGCCCGGCGCGGTGGTTGGGGACGAGCACCGTCAGCCCGGACAAGTCGGGCAGACGGTCGGCGTATTGGGCGAGCAGGGCGTGGGCGACAGCGTGCGGCAGAGAGGGACCGCCCAGGGTTTCCAAGCGGCCAGGGTTTTCCAAACGGATTAGCGCTCCAGATACTGTAGCTTGTCTTTGACGCCAGCCCATTCGTCGGCATCAGCAGGCGCGTCTTTGCGCTCAATGATGACTTTCCAGCCCTTGGCGAGCTCGGCGTTCAGCGCAATAAAGGCGCGTTGATCGTCCGGCACGTCGTCCTCAGCATAAATGGCCTCAACCGGGCATTCCGCCACGCAGAGCGTGCAGTCGATGCACTCTTCGGGGTCGATGACGAGGAAGTTAGGACCTTCGTGGAAGCAGTCCACCGGGCAGACATCGACACAATCGGTGTATTTGCACTTCACACAGGCCTCGGTTACAACATAGGTCATTCGTATTTACCCAAATAATTGAAGATAATGCCCGGATACTTGCATTGGGCCATTTTGATGTAGGATATCGGCACAATTCTGATTTTTCCAGCTTTACTGTCAGCTGCAAACAACCTGGGCCGCTTCCGGCCACCCCCCATACTTACATAGGAGCTTCACCGATGAGCGAACATGTTCATTACATATCCGACGATTCCTTCGAACAGGAAGTCCTGCAGGCGGGCGTACCCGTGCTGGTGGATTACTGGGCGGACTGGTGCGGTCCCTGCAAAATGATCTCGCCTATCCTCGATGAAGTCGCCAAGGAATATGCCGGCAAGCTCAAGGTGTGCAAGCTCAACATCGATGAAAACCAGGCGACCCCGCCAAAATTCGGTATCCGCGGTATTCCCACGCTGATGATTTTCAAAAACGGCAACGTCGAAGCAACCAAGGTCGGCGCCTTGTCCAAATCACAATTGACAGCTTTCGTTGACAGCAATATCTAAGGCCCGGCTTTCACCGGACGACACGTTGGCCCCCTCGCCTGCCAGCAGTAGTGACGATCCGGCCCCTTCCCCTTCCAGTCCGGCTCTTTCAAGCGAGCCCACTCAGGCCTCTCACATGCATCTTTCCGAACTCAAGCAAAAACCGATCACCGAGCTCCTCGAGATTGCCGCTGCCAATGGCATCGACAATGCGAACCGTTTTCGAAAACAGGAACTGATTTTCACGATCCTGAAAACGCTGGCCAAGCGCGGCGAGAGCATTTACGGCGATGGGGTGCTGGAAGTGCTGCCCGATGGATTCGGATTCCTGCGGTCACCTGAAACCTCGTACCTGGCCAATACCGACGACATCTATGTGTCGCCGTCGCAGATCCGCCGTTTCAACCTGCACACCGGTGACAAGATCGAAGGCGAAATTCGCACGCCGAAGGATGGCGAACGTTATTCGGCGATGACCAAGCTCGACCTGATCAACGGCGAGCCACCTGAAGCCAGCAAGAACAAGATCCTGTTTGAGAACCTCACCCCGCTGCATCCGGATGAGCCGCTCAAGCTGGAGCGTGATATCAAGGCCGAAGAAAACATCACCAGCCGTGTCATCGACATCGTCGCGCCGATCGGCAAAGGGCAGCGCGGTCTGCTGGTAGCGCCGCCGAAAACGGGTAAAACCGTGATGCTGCAGCATATTGCTCACGCAATCAGTTCTAACCATCCTGAGGTGGTGCTGTTCGTACTGCTGATCGATGAGCGTCCGGAAGAGGTGACTGAAATGAGCCGCACCGTGCGCGGCGAAGTGGTCGCTTCCACTTTTGATGAACCCGCCAGCCGCCACGTGCAGGTCGCCGAAATGGTGATCGAGCGCGCCAAGCGCCTGGTCGAACACAAGAAGGACGTGGTGATCCTGCTCGACTCGATCACCCGTCTGGCGCGCGCTTACAACACCGTGCAGCCTGCCTCCGGCAAGGTGCTCACCGGCGGTGTCGATGCCAACGCGCTGCAAAAGCCCAAACGATTCTTTGGCGCCGCACGCAACATCGAAGAAGGCGGCAGCTTGACGATCATCGCCACCGCGCTGGTCGAAACCGGCAGCCGCATGGACGATGTGATCTACGAAGAATTCAAGGGCACCGGCAACCTCGAAATCCACCTCGACCGCAAGATGGCCGAGAAGCGCCAGTACCCTGCCATCAACGTCAATCGTTCCGGTACCCGTCGCGAAGAGCTGCTCATTCCGCCCGATTTGCTGCAAAAGGTATGGGTTTTGCGCAAATTGCTCTATCCGATGGATGACATGGAAGCGATGGAGTTTTTGATCGACAAGATTCGCGCGGCCAAAAACAACGCCGACTTTTTCGATTCGATGCGACGCGGTTAACTTCCGCCTGCACTACGCGGAATGAAAGAAGCTTAGCTTTGTGGCGGCCGCGGGTTATGCCAACGGCCGCCGGCAAGCAGCAGGTCAGCTTCCTGCGGCCCCCAGGTTCCGGGCTCATACGCATAAGCCGGGTCGCGTCGCGTCAGCACGGGCTCTACGACATTCCAGGCGGCTTCCACCGCATCCTGGCGCGCAAACAACATGGCTTCGCCATCCATCGCATCGCCGAGCAGGCGTTCATAGGCGCTCATCTCGTCCGGGTGGTTATTACAGACATACAGTTCGACCGGCCGACCGACCATGCGGTCGCCTGCATTTTTGGTGCGTGCGCCCAGTGCGATGGACACCGTAGGCGACACCCTCATACGCAGGTAATTGGGGGCCAGCGGACCCGTTTCGGAAAGTGAGAAGACGCGTTGCGGAGGCAACTGGAATTCGGCCCGTATCTCTGTGGTCGTGACCGGAAGTTTCTTCCCCGTGCGAAGAATGAACGGTACGCCTGCCCAGCGCCAGGAATCCACAAAGAATCGCGCGGCAGTGAAGGTTTCGGTGTCAGAACCGCGCGCCACCCCCTCTTCGCTGCGGTAACCTTCATATTGTCCGCGCACCAGATCGCCGGATGCCAGGGGTCGGATGGCTTTGAGCAGTTTGGCCTGCTCATCCCGGATGGCTTCTGCACTGGTTCCCAGTGGCGGTTCCATCGCCAACAGCGCGAGTATCTGCAACAGGTGGTTTTGCACAACATCGCGGATGGCGCCGACGGAGTCGTAAAAGCGTCCGCGGCCTTCTACGCCAAAGTTTTCTGCCATCGTGATCTGAACCTGCCGGATGTGGTTGCGGTTCCAGATGGGTTCGAGGAAAGAATTGGCGAAACGGAAATACAGGATGTTCTGTACCGCTTCTTTGCCAAGGTAATGATCAATGCGGAAAATACTGGATTCCGGCAAGGCTTCATATAACGTGGCATTGAGTGAACGTGCCGTTTCCAGATCGCGCCCAAACGGTTTTTCAACCACCACGCGCGCATTCTCGGTGCAGCTTGCAGCGGCCAGCCCACGCACCACCACAGGAAACATCGAGGGGCGAATGGCAAAGTAGTGCAATGGGCGTTTCCGGCCCGCTAGCGCGCGACGCAGCGCTTCAAAGGTCGCAGGGTCTTCGTAATCGCCGTTGATATAGGTCAGCAAACTGGAGAGATTTCGAAACACCGACTCGTCCACCCCGCCACCAAAGTGTGTAATGCCATCGTGTGCGTGAGCACGCAATTTATCCAGATCCCAGTCGGGCGAAAAGGCAACACAGACAATGGGTGGCAGCGTGCGACCATGTTTGAGCATGGCGTAGAGCGCGGGGAAGATTTTGCGTCGGGCAAGGTCGCCCGTGGCGCCGAACAAAACCAGTGCATCTGAAGAGAGGTTGTTGGTCATGACGATAATTTCCGGAATATTGGCAAGCCTGAGTATCAACGGGTGTTTAACCCGTAATCTGGAGGAGGCGGGGGGTGCACTTCTTAATTGATAGCGGGTTGCTTGATTACGCTTGGCATATCCTTTATACTCCCGCGTTCTCCGAATTATTAAGGAATTGCCATGAAAGCCGGCATTCACCCCAATTACAAAGAAGTAACCGTGACGTGCTCCTGTGGTGATACGTTCAAAACGCGCTCGACGATGAGCAAGGACTCGCTTCATATCGAAGTCTGTTCTTCCTGCCATCCGTTTTATACCGGCAAACAGAAAATCGTCGATACGGCTGGCCGCGTCGAGAAATTCCGTCAGCGTTACGGCATCAAGGCCGCAGCGGAATAAAGCAAGCGGTTTGCGCGATTTGGCGCAATGCAATCCAAAGCGGCTTCGGCCGCTTTTTGCATTTTTGCGGCGCGGCAACGGTATCATTTGGGTCATCCCCCTCCCGAGGAAAATACAGACGTGAATCTCCGAATTTTTCGCCGTACTGTAGTGATTGTTCTGGGCGCATTGACGCTCACCCACTGTGCACAAAATCCGGTCACGGGTGACAAGGATTTTGTGCTGATGTCCGAGCAGCAGGAAATCCAGATGGGCGCACAAGCGCATCAGGATGTACTGAAGGAGTATGCCGCGCTGGATAACCCGGCCTTGCAGGCTTATGTTGACGAGGTTGGGCAGCGGCTGGCGAAGCAGAGCCATCGGCCCGACCTGCAATGGCATTTCACTGTAGTCGATAGCCCTGACGTCAATGCCTTTGCCCTGCCGGGCGGGTATGTCTACATCACACGCGGCATCATGGCCTATCTGAATTCGGAGGCTCAGCTTGCCGGCGTCGTAGGACACGAAATCGGCCATGTGACAGCGCGCCATGGCGTGCGTCAGCAGAGTACGTCTACCGCGGCGGGTTTGGGGGCGGTGCTGGGGTCGATTCTGGTACCGGGTCTGGGCAACCAGGCTGGCGCGACGCTGCTGCAAACGCTGGCGCAGTCCTGGACCGCCGGCTATGGCCGTGAGCACGAATTGGAATCGGATCGGCTGGGTGCACAGTATCTCGCCAAAACCGGATACAACCCGCAGGCGATGATCGAGGTCATCGGCGTCCTGAAAAACCAGGAGTTATTTGCTGCGGAGCAGGCCAAGCGCGACGGCAAGAAGCCGAGCACTTATCACGGCACCTTCGACACCCATCCGAGTAATGATGCCCGTCTCAAGCAGGTGGTGAGCGAGGCCAACAAGCACACCGTTGCCAATCCCCGCGAGAGTCGTAGCGAGTATCTGCACAAAATGGCAGGCGTCTATTTCGGTGACAGCCCCGATCAGGGCGTGATCCGCAACAATGCCCTGTTACATGAAAAACTCGGCCTGGCGATCCAATTCCCTAAGGGATGGGTAGTGCAAAATCGCCCCGACCGGGTCATGGCAGTCAGCCCGCAAGGTGACGCTTTGGTTGAGTTGCAGCAGGGGCCCAAGAATGACAACCCCCTTGAGACCTTGCAAAAAGGTCTCAAGCTGGATACGGGTGCGCGATACGACAGTGGCAATCTCAGCGGTTATCCGGCCGCGTTTGCGGCGGGTGCGCAACAGGGCAAACCAGTGGTGGCCACCGCCGTCGTCTTCAATGGCACGCAGTATCTGATTGCCGGCATGGTAAAGGACAAGCCCACCTATAATCGAGAACGCACTACGCTGCGCGGCACAATCAACAGTTTCCACGCCATTACGCCGGCCGAAAGGCTGGCAGCGCGGGCGTATGCGTTGACATTGGTCACCGCTCAGCCGGGCATGACTTTTGCTGCGCTGGCCCGGCAGTCGCCACTGGGTGTTGCAGCAGAAAACCAGTTGCGTTTGATGAATGGTCTCTACCCGCGTGGCGAGCCCAAGCCTGGCCAGCTCCTTAAAATTGTTCAATAAACGCACGTTTTCCCTACCGCAGTTAGGTCTGTTGCTCCTCACCCTGGCCTGGCTGCTGCCCGGGCTGGTCGGACACGCGCCCTGGAAAGGGGGCGATGGCGATCACTTTGTTCAGTTGTGGAGGCTGATGCAAGACGGGGTGGCACCCCAAACCGTTGCTGCCACCCCGCCGCTGTATTACTGGGTGGCCACCACCACGGCGTGGTTGACTTCGTCTTTTTTGCCGTTGGCGGATGGCGCGCGGCTGGCCTCGGGTCTGTTTATTGCCTTGGCGCTGTTTTTTATCGCACGTGCAGCCCGCGTTTTATATGGCAGCAAGGCCGGCTGGGCTGCTGCGCTAACCCTGTTGGGTTGCATGGGATTGCTGGTGCGCGGCCACGAACTTAATGCCGCCACTGCCCAGTTTGCCGCTGCCGCAATCATGCTGTATGGCCTTGCTGGTTTGCCGCGTGATCCGCGTGGCGGCTGGGTGCTGGGGGCGGGTGCCGTGTTGATGCTGCTCGCGGGCGGGGCAGCCGAAGCGGCCTTGTTCCTGCTGCTGGCCGGCGGCATGATGATTTGGCTGGCGGATTACCGAACGCCGTTCGCTCGCCGTGCGTTTGTCTGGGCCGCGGGTTTGGCCTTGGTTGCAGGCTCGTTTTGGCTGATCTATCTGACGACGCAGGGCATACCGGTTGCACGCGCATTCAATCTGCAGCGCTGGATCGGCGACACGGGCAAGGATCCGTTTTACTACTTGAGCATTCTGGGTTGGTATGCCTGGCCGGCCTGGCCGTTGGCGGCCTGGGCGGTGTACCGAAGCCGGCGTCAGTGGAAAACGCCAGGCGTGGTGATGCCCGTCGGCGCGTTCCTGGGGCTGCTCAGCCTGTATGCTTTCGATGCCCGTCCTTCCGAGGAACAGGGCCTCATTTTGCTCCTACCCCTTACGCTGCTTGCCGCGGCCGGATTGTTTACGCTGCAGCGCGGTGCGGCCAATGCATTGCTCTGGTTCGGGTTCATGCTGTTTGGCTTTCTCGGACTGGTATTTTGGGTGTATTGGAGCGCACACGATTTTGGAATGCCCGCTCGTCTAGCCAGACGATTGATCAAGCTGGGGCTAACCGGTGTAGGCGAATTTCGTCCTTGGGCGTTGGTGCTGGGCGCGGTGGTCACCCTGAGCTGGATCGTTTTTCTTGCCCGCGTCCAGCGCTCACCGTTGCGTCCCATTCTGGTCTGGACCGCGAGCATGACCTTTATCTGGGTGCTGCTGATGGCGTTGTTTCAGGCGCCACTCGATCGCCGGTTGAGCTATGCCAGCGTGGGTGATGTATTGGCCGCCCGGGTGCCGCCCGCCGAATGTATCCAGCCCTATAAGATCCGTCATCAGCAACGCTGGTTGCTGGCTTACCACAGCGGTCGCAAGCTCGCCGACGAAGCACGTTGCAACTGGCTGTTGATGGAAACCCGCCGCCACGAAGGCGCGCCGATTGTGCCGGTCGGCTGGGTCAAGCAATGGGAAGGTTCGCGCCCCGGCGATCGCTCCGACCGCTTCTACCTTTATGTCCGACCTTGAGCGGATAGCCGCCGTCATCCTGGCCGGCGGAGAGGGGCGTCGCATGGGTGGCGTCGACAAAGGACTGATCGCGTATCGGGGCCGTCCGCTGATCGAGTGGGCGCTTGCCGCCCTTGAGCCGCAAGTCGGCGAATGCGTTATCAGCGCCAACCGCAATCTCGCTGTTTATGCAGCGTACGGCCATCGTGTTTTACCCGATGCGTTGCCTGATTTCCCCGGCCCGCTTGCCGGTGTGCTGGCGGCATTTCAGTCAGTGACGTCCGAATGGCTGGTGGTCGTGCCCTGCGATACGCCACATGTGCCTGTCGACCTGGTGGCGCGGTTGCAGGATGCCGCAGTGCAGGAAAAAGTGCCGTTGGCAATTGCGGTAGATGAAGCGCGTATGCACCACACCTGCTTTATCGTGCGAACCGATCAGCGCGACACGCTCACCGCTTTTCTTGCGCGCGGAGAGCGGGCGGTGCGTCACTGGCAGGCGGGGCTGAGTTCGACGACGGTATGCTTCGAAGCTGCCAGCTTGGCCAACTTCAATACGCCCGACGACCTTCTGTCTTGAGCGCCTGCCGGCGCTCCATCCTTAGCCTTGTCGGCAATGCCGCCCAATCATCCTGGCCGGCGCCAAGCTCAATCAGCCTTGTCGGCTTTCTGCAATCTGTGCGCAATATTGTTGCAAATGCTCCGGTACGCCGGGCGGGCAACTGCCGCACCCCTTATTGCCGGGCACGGCGTAATCGATGAATTTGGGATAGTCGAGATTCAGGTTGTTCATCAGCACGACAAAATCTTCCAGCGTGCGGTCGCCGCCCAGTCGAGGATTGCGTGCCTTTTCCTGGCCGATGGTGCTGATGCGGCGCTGCTCGTAATCATGTCCGGGATAAACCAGGGTGTCGTCGTTGTAGGCAAACAGCTTGCCGCGTACCGAGTGATACAGCGCGGCCGGGTCGCCGCTTTGAAAGTCGGTACGGCCACAAGCCTCGATCAGCAGCGCATCGCCGCTGTAGAGCCGGCCATCGTGCAGATAGGCAAAATGGTTGTCGGTGTGGCCGGGGGTGTGGATCGGCGTCAGTTCGACCGAGCCCATCGCAAACGGTGTGCCTTCGACGATGCCGACGTCGGTGCACGGCAACTGATCGAGCGCGGGACCGGCAATTCGGCTGCCGGCGATTTCCTTGAGTTTTTTGGCCGAGGTGATGTGGTCGGCATGGATATGCGTTTCCACCGTGTAGGCAAGTTTCAGTCCTAGTTGGTTGATCTCGGCAAGGTCGCGTTCCCAGGCTGGCAGCACAGGGTCGATCAATAACGCTTGCCCGGTTTTTTCACAGCCGAGAAGGTAAGTGTAGGTGCTGGATACAGGCTCGAACAGTTGTTTGAAAATCATAGAGGCCTCCGGTAAGTGAGTGTAGGTCTGGCTTCTCGCGCACAAGTTCACCGATTGGCACATTCAGGCCGCTGCAGGCGATACAGGGGAGGGATATTTTATCTGTGTTGGTGTGGATAATCCGCTCAAGCCGCGCGCTTCGCCTATACGCAGTCGCAACCGCGCAACGGCATCTGTACCCGGCTTGATGCCGAAGTGAATTGTGGGATAGGGTAGGGCTTCAGCCGAAACGCAATAAACCGGAGATATGCCATGTATCGTGCCACACCAACGCTGCGCCTCATCGCCCTAGTGTTGGGCTGCACCGCCACCTTGGTGAACGCAGCCAGCCCCCTTCCGAAAAGCTTGGTGACGGTACAAGCGCCACCGTATGCCGCGGTGACGCTGCCTTTCAAGCTGCACAAGATACCGGACGTTCCGGTGTATTACGTGGTGGGTCTGTCGGGGGTGCCCGACTCGGTCAACCAGGGGCATACGTCCAATGCGGGCTTTGTGGTGACCGACGAGGGGGTGGTGGTGTTTGACGCGCTTGGCACGCCCGCACTCGGCTATCGCCTGCTTGAGCGTATTCGCGAAGTGACGGACAAACCGGTCAAGCGCATTGTAGTCAGCCATTACCATGCCGACCATATTTACGGTCTGCAGGCCTTCAAGGATTATGGTGGTGCGCCCCCTGTGCTCGCCCAGCGCGGCACGCTCGGCTACACCAGTGGATCGGTTGCCAGCCAGGGCGAGGATGGCGAGCGACGGCTGGAACAGCGCAGACAAGCACTATTCCCCTGGGTGGACGAGAAGACGGTGATCGTCGCGCCGGATCAGGTATTCGACAAGGAATTCTGCTTCCAGCTCGGGGGCGTTCGTTTCGAGATCAAACACCTGGGACCGGCACACGCGCCCGGCGATTCGATCATGCTGGTCAAAAAATATGGTGTGCTTTTTGGCGGCGATGTCCTGTATGGCGGTCGTGTGCCATTTCTTGATAGCCCAGAAACGGATATTGATCGCTGGCTGAAGGGGCTGGATTACATTGCAAGGTTGAAGGCCACCGTGCGCTACATCATCCCCGGTCATGGCGTGTTGTCGAAGAATCCGCAGGAAGTGGTTGTAGCGACGCGCGACTATTTGCTATTCGTGCGTCAGGCGATGGCCGCCGCGGTGAGAAATTTCGTGCCGTTTGATGAGGCTTATCGCAATACCGACTGGTCGAAGTATGCAAAGCTACCCGCCTTTGAGGCGAGCAATCGGGGCAATGCCTATCGGATTTATCTGGAAGAGGAAAGCCGGCTGCTGCAATGACCGCAAAGCGACGGCCGCCTTAACTCGGTTTATCGCTAGGACGCACGAGGGCCTCGTCGAGGATTTCGATCCAGTGTTTGACCGGCACCGCGCTGCCCGACTGAAGATGCGTGAGGCAGCCGATGTTGGCAGTGACGATTATTTCTGGCGCACCAGCCTGCAAGTGCTCAAGCTTGCGTATCTTGAGCGCGTTTGAAATCTCCGGCTGCAAGATTGAGTAGGTGCCCGCTGATCCGCAGCACAGATGCTTTTCTGCAACCGGAGCGAGTTCGAAACCCGCATGCGTGAGCAAGGACTCGACATCGCCAGTGAGTTTTTGTCCGTGTTGCAGCGTGCAAGGGGGATGGTAAGCCAGACGCTTCTTGACGGCCGGAGCCGGGCTTGCAAGAGCCACCAGCGCGTCCGTTTCCGTCACGAGAATTTCCGAAATATCCCAAGTGGCCGCAGATACGCGCTCCGCCTTGTCGGCGTAATGCGGGTCGTCACGCAGCAGCCAGGCGTATTCTTTTACCATCACGCCACAGCCCGAAGCCGTCATCACAATGGCCTCCACGCCGGCGTCCAGATGCGGAATCCAGGCATCGATGTTGCGGCGCATTGCGGTGCGTCCCTCGGCTTCGTCGTTCAGGTGATGCGCCAGCGCGCCGCAGCATCCTGCTTCAGGAGCAGCGATGAGCGAAATGCCAACACGGTCGAGCACACGCGCAGTCGCTGCATTAATGTTGGGTTTGAGCCCGGGTTGCACACAGCCCTGCAGCACCAGCATTTTTCGGGGGTGATGCGGCGCGGGCCACGTACCGGCGTCTTCTGCGACCGGGATGCGCGTTTGCAGGGATCCGGGCATCAGCGCACGCACACCCTGCCCCAGCTTCAGTGCAGTGTTAAACAGCGCTGGCGAAGCCAGCCCATTTTTAAGGACAGCGCGAGTGAGTGTTTCACGCGTGCTGCGCCCCACTTTCTTTTCAACAATGTGACGGCCTATGTCGAGCAGCTTGCCGTACTCGACACCCGAGGGACAGGTGGTTTCGCAGTTGCGGCAGGTCAGACAGCGGTCGAGATGTTGCTGGGTCTTGACCGTGGGCTCAGCCCCTTCGAGTACCTGTTTCATCAGATAAATTCGACCGCGCGGCGAGTCGAGTTCGTTGCCGAGTATCTGATAGGTCGGGCAGGTGGCGAGACAAAATCCACAGTGCACACAGCTGCGGAGTATCTGTTCGGCAGCTTCGCCTTCGGGTGTGTTGCGATAGGGTTCAGCGAGATTGGTCTGCATCTTAGAAATCCGGGTACAGCCGCCCGTGATTGAAAATACCTTTGGGGTCGAAGCGCTGCTTGAGGTTGCGATGCAGCGTCAGCAGAGCCGGCGTGAGCGGGGTGAAGGCGCCGTCGATTGGCGCATTGCCGCGGAACAGCGTGGCGTGGCCGCCGCAGCGTTGAGCAGCTTCGCGCAAGGTGGTTTCCGACAGATCACTGATCAGCCAGCGTACGGCTCCGCCCCATTCGATCCATTGTGCGTCACCCAGCTTGAGTGGTGGCGTGGTGGGTTTGACGGCCATCCGCCACAGTCTTTGGTTCCAGGTTGACGGGCGCTTGTCGAAAAACGGCGTAGTCTGGTCGCGCAACCGTTGCCAAAAGGCGGACGCATCGTTGACCGTTTCGCCGCCGAGTTTGGCTTGCGCCGCGTGCACGGCTGAGCGAGCACCCGACAGGCGTACGGATAGCAGGCCGGCATGCCAACTGGTCGCTGACAAGGGTAAAGGTTGGCCAGCCCAGGTGTTCATTTTCACAATCGCAGCGGCTTCATCGAGTTCGAACTGCAGCGTGGTTTCAGCGCCGGGACTGGGTAACACCTTCAGCGAGACTTCGGTGATCAGGCCAAGCGTGCCGAGTGCACCCACCATCAGCCGCGAGACATCGTACCCAGCGACGTTCTTGATCACCTGGCCGCCAAACCGTAGTGCCTGGCCGGTGCCGTCGACCATACGCACGCCGAGCACGAAGTCGCGCGCAGATCCGGCATAGGGTCGACGCGGGCCGGACAACCCTGCCGCGATGCTGCCGCCCAAGGTGGCGGCGCCACCGAAATGCGGTGGCTCGAACGCCAGCATCTGGTTGTGCTCGGCGAGCAGGGCTTCGATTTCAGCAAGCGGTGTTCCGGACTGCGCAGTCAGCACCAGTTCCTTGGGCTGGTAATCGACCACGCCGTTGAGCGTGCGCGTAGCAAGGATTTCACCCTCATCGGCGTTGCCGTAGAACGTCTTGCTGCCGCCGCCCTGGATGATCAGGGGCATGTTTTCGGCGTGAGCTGCGTGTATGCGCGCAATCAAGGTGTTCAACATCAGAAGCGGGGGAGTTCCGGATGGGGCAGTTGGCCGCCCTGGATGTGCATCGCGCCCCACTCGGCGCAGCGGTGGAGTTCGGGCACGGCCTTGCCTGGATTGAGTAAACCATCCGGGTCGAATGCAGCCTTGACCTCGTGAAAACGCGTCAGCTCTGGCGTGGAGAATTGCGCGCACATCTGGTTGATTTTCTCCAGCCCGACGCCGTGTTCGCCGGTGATGGTGCCACCGACTTCAACGCACAGTTCGAGAATTTTTCCGCCGAAGGTTTCAGCCTGGTGCAGCTCGCCCGGTTGATTAGCGTCGAACAGAATGAGGGGATGCAAATTGCCGTCGCCGGCGTGAAACACGTTGGCGACCGCGAGGCCGTATTCGATGCTCATTTCGCTGATCCGTTTTAAAACATGCGGCAGCTGCGCGCGTGGGATGGTGCCGTCCATGCAGTAGTAATCGGGCGCCAACCGGCCCACTGCGGGGAAGGCAGCTTTGCGACCGGCCCAGAACTTGAGGCGTTGTTCCTCGCTGTCGGCGGTGCGAATTTCGGTCGCGCCAGAGGCGGCGAGCACCTCGTGCACAGTGAAGATGTCGTCCGAGACTTCTTCATTTACGCCATCTACTTCACACAGCAGAATGGCTTCGCAGTCGAGCGGATAACCGGCGTGGACGAAATCTTCGGCGGCCTGGATGGCCAGCCGATCCATCATTTCCAATCCGGCCGGGATGACGCCGGCGGCGATGATATTGCCGACCGCTGCGCCGGCTTTGGCCACATCGTCGAACGCTGCCAGCACCACCTGTGCGCGTTCGGGGCGCGGCAGCAGCTTGACCGTGACTTCGGTGATGACTGCCAGCATGCCTTCCGATCCGGTCATCAGGGCAAGCAGGTCGTAACCGGGTGCATCCAGCGAGTCACTGCCGATTTCGAGCAGTTGGCCGTCGATGGTCCAGGCGCGCAATTTGAGAATGTTGTGTACGGTCAGCCCGTATTTCAGGCAGTGCACCCCGCCGGAATTTTCCGCTACGTTGCCGCCGATGGAACAGGCGATTTGCGACGAAGGATCGGGCGCATAATACAGGCTGTATGCAGCGGCAGCCTCGGAGATGGCAAGATTGCGGACGCCCGGCTGCACAACGGCGGTACGTGCCAGCGGATCAATGTTTTTAATTTGGTTGAGCCGAGCCAGCACCAGCAACACCGCGCCGTCGACCGGCAGCGCACCTGCAGCCAGACCGGTGCCAGCGCCGCGTGTGACCACTGCCACCTGGTGGGCGTGACACAAACGCAAAATGGCGGTTACCTGCGCCTCGCTGTCAGGCAAAACCACAACGTCGGGGGTATTGCGATACGCCGCCAGCCCATCCGACTCGAACGGTCGCGTGTCTTCCGGCGCGGTGAGAAAGGATTCCGGCGGCAGCAGCTTGCGCAGTGCTTTCAGGAAAACGGGTGAGCGGATGTCACTCATTGCAGACTCACCAGCAGGACGCGCACTTCGGCACGCAGGTGCTCAATGGCTTGTGTAATAAGCATTGCAGCCGCTTCATCCTGCTCCATGACACTCCAGTCTTGTTCCCTTGTGCGATGTAAATCCCGGGCCTGTTTCTGCACCGGAGGCGGCATGATAATTCCAAGATCACGTAAATACAGCACTTTGCCCCAGCCTTTGATCGGATTGCCTGCTTTGAGATCCGCATCATAATGCGCAAAATCCACCACGCTCTGCAATTCTTCTGCTGTTTGCAGCATACTGAATGCCGCCACACGCAACGTCCGGTTGTCTTCGGTCAATTCCTGCCGCCAGGCGGTATAGCCGAGTGCAGACAGCGCCACCAGCAAGCTGATAAGGGCGACCAGATTGGTGCGGATTTGTTGGCCGATGCGCATCATGACAGCTCAGCACTCTAGAGGGTGAGCTGTGGCGCTGCAAGTTGAGGCCGATTCGGCGCGAATCGCATGATCGAGCGACGCAAATAAGATAACCCCAGCGTGGTGATGGGCTCCGAAGATGGCATCGGTTTGCCGGGCCAGCCCTCCCATACCTTGAATACCCTTGAAATGCACCTTGCCGAGCGTGCACTCAGCATACGTATTGCGTGCTTGCCTACTTTAGTTCTTGCCGATTGACGGGTTTCTTGGCACTGTGCTGACCATGACCTCGCCGCCTATTAATCCCGCCTCTCGATACGAAATTGCCGCTTGGCTTTTGATGGCGGCAGCACTACTGCTAACGCTGACCCTTCACCTGCTGCCTGCACTGCTATCCGGCTTGCTGGTGGTGCAGTTGGTGCACTTGCTGGCGCCGCGGTTCGTCGTCGGTCGGCTCGACCATAGTTGGGCCAAAGTGCTGGTGGTGTCGCTGATTACCTTGATTGTGCTGGGGGCGCTTGGCGGGTTTGCCGCGGGGGTGATTTTGTACCTGCGGTCCGAGGGGGGGCTGGCCGGATTACTGACCAAGATGGCCGAAGTTATCGAAAACGCGCGTCAACTGTTGCCGATTTGGGCAGCAGGCTGGTTACCGCAGGGTGATAAAACCGGAATCCGGGTTGAGCTGGTCGACTGGTTACGTACCCATGCGCTGGATATCCGAAAAATCAGCGGAGACGCCGGAAGGGTCCTGCTGCATTTCATCATTGGACTCATCATCGGCAGTTTTATCGCCCTGCGACAGGCGCGCGTTCACCAGACACTGGCGCCGATGGCTCAGGCCATGTGTGAGCGTGTTCATCGTCTGGCCGATGGTTTCCGCCGGGTGGTGTTTGCACAGGTCCGCATTTCGGCGCTGAATGCGTTGCTGACCGCGATTTATCTGGTACTGGTGCTGCCTGCTTTCGGGGTGCAATTGCCCTTCACCAAAACGATGATTGTGGTGACCTTTATTGTGGGTCTGCTGCCGGTGCTGGGCAATCTCGTGTCCAATTCGGTCATCGTCATTATTTCGTTGTCGCACTCGCCCTACATTGCAGCCGCATCGCTGACCTTTCTGGTCGTCATTCACAAGCTTGAGTATTTCGTGAATGCACGCATCATCGGCGGGCAGATTCAGGCGCGAGCATGGGAACTGCTCATCGCCATGGTGGTGATGGAAGCTGCATTTGGGGTTCAGGGTGTCATCGCGGCGCCTATCATTTATGCCTATGTTAAAAAAGAATTGTCAGACCGGGAGCTTATTTAATGTCTAGCGACACCGAATCACTCGTCATCACCGCCTGTGGCGAAGACAAAGTAGGCCTGGTGGAAGGTTTCACCCGCCGCATCAGCGAATCGGCCTGCAATGTGGAAGAGTCGCGCATGGCTGCATTGGGTGGCCGCTTTGCCTTGCTGATGCGGGTGTCTGGCAGCTGGGATGCACTGGCCAAGCTCGAAGCGCGGTTACCCGCGGTAGGCGAAGAGCTGGGGCTGTCGCTCATTCTGCAGCGCACCCGCTTCACCCGTTCCGAAAAGCCCCTGATTCCCTACACCGTCGAAGTGGCCGCGTTGGACCAGCCCGGCATCGTCAACAGTCTGGCGAATTTTTTTGCGCGGCTGCATATCAACATCGAAGAACTCGACACGGAAACCTACCCGGCTCCGCACACTGGTGCCCCGATGTTTGCAGTCCACATGACGCTGGGTATCCCGGCCGATACCCACATCGCCACGCTACGCGGCAATTTTCTGGATTACTGTGATGACCAGAACCTGGATGCAACGTTTGAGCCGATCCGGATGTAATGTTTCGGCGTGGTTGTGTGTGTCCTGATTATTCGTCTGCGCTGACGCTGAGTTCGATGTAGAACATCGACATGGTCTCGTCTGCCTGGGGGGTGGGCTTGGGTTGATTGCGAGCCAATGCCGCCGCCACCCGCGCTGCCAGCAAGGCCTGCTGATCGATGACGGCGGGATACAACCGGAAATGCTTTTCAACCAGTTCGGCTTGCCGGCAGGCGCTGACTTCCAGCTTGCTGCGCCCGGCGGGGTCGAGGTTCGGTAGCAGCAACATCCAGGGGGCTTGCCAGGCGTGGTAGTCGTGCACCAGCTGAATGTGGTGTTCATCCATGCCGGCAGTGGCAATGAATAGCGGGGGGAAAGCCTCGGTTTCCAACACCCTTCCGCGCAGCGATTCCCCCCCTTTCAGGGCATGTAACCCCAGCCCGGCGCCATCATCCGAACGACGAAACCACTGCGCGACGCCGTCAGACAAGCTGTTCACATATTCAGAGAGATACACCCCGGCCGGTTCACCCATGTGGGGAACCGCGGTGCTCTGGAAGCTTTCCCGCGCGGCCATGCCCGCCCGCCAGTCGAGGGGCGGCTGGGTGTCGGTTTCAGTGTTGGTACGCACACTGTGCAACAAGGCCAGCGGCAGGTTGTGTCGGTCGAGCAACCATAGCTCGAACTGGTCGCGGAAAGCGAAAGGCACTGCACGGTGCATCTGGAGCAGATTTTCGTAGACCACTGCCCCCATGTTTTCCAGTCGCTTGAAGTCTTCTGAGGGAAACAGTGGCCCGCGTTTCAGACCTGTTTCCGCCGACCAGTGGCCATAGCGGATATCGGAAATCTGGGCGCGGCGGCCGGCTGGGCCCAGACCTTCGAGCAAGGCATCGTTGGCCACATAAATATCCCACTCAATCCCGTCTGTGGTGACTGCTTCGGCGGACTGGTAGCGAATGGTGTGGACCACCCCACGAAACGGGTTGAGCAACCGCTGTGCGTAGCATTCGATCTGCATGGACTTAACTTTACACCCGCAGTCTGTGGCAACCAATCAGGGTGGGGTGGGCTGGCCTGTATTGCTGGTTCTGCTCATCCAGGCAAATAACGACGAGCGCATGGCCTCTTCCACCGTCATGTCCAATGGCTGCACCCATTCGCGTGGCACGAACACGGTGTAGCCGCCAATCATGTAGCCCATGGGCAAGTAAACCGCCACACGGTCGCCTGGCAAGAAGCCGGTGGGCAGGTCGTCAACGTTTTGCCGGGTCACCAGCCCCACCATCTCAAGTTCGTGCCCTGGCATTTTCAGC
>JAGXGP010000121.1 GCA_024636775.1 Hydrogenophilales bacterium | reverse complement strand
GTCACAGCTGGTGGAAGACGTGTTGCAGGCCAACCCCGACCTCTCCTATGTGGCTGGAACCGCAGTGACCGCTGAAGCAGCAGTGGGTATCTTGCGCAGTCGCAACCTAGACAAAAAGGTGAAACTGCTGTCCTTCTACATGACCCCGGGCGTCTACCAGGGGATTGAGTCGGGTCGCATCCTGGCAGCGCCCGCCGACTCCATGGTGATTCAAGGACGGATCGCGATCGACCAGGCGGTGCGTTTGCTGGAAGGCAAAGACGTAATACGCCATGTCGGCCCAAAGATCTTCGTGGTGGATTCTTCCAACTACAAAACAGTTCGCTTCGACGACATCTTGCCGCCAGCGTCCTTTAAACCGACGTTTCAGGTCAAGTAAGGTCCGAGCTTGCAATCCAACGGCATGTACGACTTTCATCTCTTGCACACTGAAGGACTGAGTAGGTACTACCCTGGCGTTCGTGCACTGGATGCAGTGGACTTTGATCTGGCGGCAGGCGAAGTTCACGTCCTGTTTGGCGAGAACGGTGCGGGTAAATCCACACTGATCTCGCTGCTTGCGGGGGCCAACAATCCAAGCGCAGGTAGCATCTATGTGCGAGGCATCGCCAAGCACTTTGCCAACGTCCATGAAGCTCGCACGGCGGGGATCAGCGCAGTTTTTCAGGAGTTTTCGCTGATTCCAACCCTTACGGTTGCACAAAACTTGTGCCTTGGCGAAGAACCTTTGCACAACGGCATGCTGGACAAGCAGGGGCTTTTAAAGCGTGCCCAAAACAGCCTAGATGAGTTGGGCTTTGAGGTCAACGCTTCGGCGCTCGTCGCGACCCTCAGCCGGGCTCAGCAACAAATGGTGGAGATTGCCAAAGGATTGCGTGGACAAGTGTCGGTGCTGATTCTTGATGAACCTACGGCTTCTCTGACCGAGCTTGAAACCACCCATCTGTTCGCACTGATTGGGCGACTCAAGGAACAAGGCGTGGGCATTGTGTATATCTCACACCGAATGCAGGAGATATTTCAGATTGCGGATCGCGTGACGGTGCTGCGTGATGGCCGCAAAGTCTGCACAGTGAAAGCTGCAGAGACCACGCACGATCAACTCATTACGCTGATGAGTGGTCGGAGCATAGAAAAAATCTACCCACACATCGAGTCCCGACCCGGTGAGGTGGTACTTGAAATCCAGAACCTAAGCACGCGCAGTGGCGTGCGCAATGCGTCCATTACTGCGCGTCGTGGTGAAGTGGTGGGGCTCGCGGGTCTGGTGGGCTGTGGAAAGTCAGAGTTGCTGCGAGCAGCCTATGGGCTTGACAAAGTGACCCACGGAAAGGTGAGTTTAAAGGGACGGGACCACACCAACGCCAGCACAGCGCAAAGTTTGAAGTTGGGGTACTTCTACTTGCCTCCAGATCGCAAACATGAAGGCTTGGTGCTGGGATTCAGAAGTACCTCCAATATCACCCTGCACGCTTTGGAAGGTTCGCTGAAGGGGTGGGGTGGGTGGTTGCGCAAGAAAGACTTGAAAGACATGGCCATCAGGGCGGGCGACCAGGTCGAACTCACTTCCCGCAACTTAGGCAAAGCCGTGGGCCTTTTGTCTGGCGGAAACCAGCAAAAGGCGCTGTTTGCCAAGGGACTGACCAGCAACATGGCCTTGTATGTGTTCGATGAGCCAACGGTTGGTGTTGATGTGGGTACGCGCTCGGCACTGTATGAAGTGATCAAGCAACTATGTGAAGGTGGTGCTGCGGTGGTATTGATTTCTTCCGATCTGCCCGAAGTTCTGCACCTGGCCCACCGGGCCTATGTGATGTGCAGCGGTGAGGTGATGGGGGAGTTGCAAGGCAACGAGATCACCGAGAGTGGTCTATTGAGTTTATTTTTTGGTACCAAGGAAGGCAAGTCATGAATACCCCTAACGCCACTGTCTCGCCTGTGGCCTCTATATCTTTCACTGAACAGGTGTCCTGGGGGGTGCGTCGACTATTTGTCCAACTGGGTGTCTTGCCTTTCATGTTGGTACTCGCTGTGATCGTGTTTGGCACGCTGTCCGACCAATTCCTCTCCGCGCAGAACCTGATGAACCTGATGCGCCAATCGGTCTACCTAATCCTGGTTTCCACGGCGCAGATGCTGGTTTTGGTCACGGGTGGCTTTGACCTTTCGGTAGGGACCATCATGGCATTGACCTCGGTAGTTTCTGCAATGGTCATGCAGAGCCTAGGCAGTAGCCTACCTGACATGGTCGCTCTGGTCATTGTTGCGGGCTGTGTTGCCGGATTGATGGTCGGCATGCTTGTTGGACTACTCAATGGCCTGGGTGTCGCTTGGGCCGGCGTGTCTCCATTCATCATGACCATGGGCATGCAGTCCATCGGTTTTGGAGCGGCACTCTACCTGACGGGAGGAGTTCCAGTGAACCGCCTGCCGCCAGCCTTTAGTGATCTGTTTGGATTTGGCGCCGTCTTCGGTCTGCCGATTCCGGTGTTGGTGACTGTTGTGTGCGTCCTTGCCATCCATCTGTTGATGAACCGACTGCCCACCGGCACTTACCTGTTGGCTGTGGGGGGAAATGCCAAGGCGGCTGCGCTTTCAGGCATTGATACACGCAAGGTGCTGCTGATGGCCTACCTGTTGTGTGCGGTATTGGCATCCATCAGCGGCCTGTTATTGACCGCCCGGGTTGAGACCGGTGAGGCGAACCTGGGCGGCACCATCGCGCTCGAATCAATTGCAGCCTGTGTCATTGCTGGAGTCAGCTTGCGCGGCGGCATCGGGCGTGTTCCCAATGTGGTGCTGGGTGCCATCTTCATTGGCTTAGTGCAAAACGGCATGAACCTGACCAACGTTGGCTCCTATCTGCAGATGGTGGTCTTGGGCCTGCTTCTGATCATTGCCGTGGTTGCCGACAATTTTCGCCAACACATGATCTTGCCAAGCGCTAACTGAATTCGCCAAACAGTCTTAAAACCACTTTGGAGTCCTTATGAAACGAAAAGAAACCACCACCAATTCGGCACTGATGCTACGCCGCCATGCGGCCGTAGCCCGCGGTGTCGGCCAAGCCCATGAAATCTTTTTGAGTCGTGCCGACAACGCCGAAGTCTGGGACGTCGAAGGCAGACGCTACATTGACTTCGCGGGCGGCATCGCCGTGCTGAACACGGGGCACTGCAATCCCGATGTGATACGTGCCGTGCAAGCCCAGCTTGCTTTGTACACCCACACGTGTTTCCAGGTACTAGCCTATGAACCCTATGTCGAATTAGCTGAGCGCATGAACGCCCTAGCACCCGGTGACTTCACCAAAAAATGTCTCCTCTTGAGCACAGGTGCCGAAGCCGTGGAAAACGCCATAAAAATTGCGCGCGCCCATACCCAGCGGCCAGGTGTCATCGCATTCACCGGCGGCTACCATGGCCGGACGAATATGACACTAGGTCTGACCGGCAAGGTGGCGCCCTACAAGATCGGCTTTGGACCGTTTCCCGGCGAGATCTTTCACGCGTTGTTCCCCAACCCCCTTCATGGCATTTCGGTGGACGACGCTTTGCACTCTGTCGAGACCCTGTTCAAGAACGACATTGAGCCTACCCGTGTTGCCGCCTTCATCCTCGAACCCGTCCAAGGCGAAGGGGGTTTCTATATTGCCCCCAACGATTTTGTGGAAGGCCTGCGTGCCATCGCTGATCGTCACGGCATTTTGCTGATTGCCGACGAAATTCAAACCGGTGCCGGGCGCACTGGCACATGGTTCGCCTGTGAGCAGTGGCCCGTAGCGCCTGATCTGATCACTACGGCGAAATCCATGGCTGGCGGCTTTCCGATCTCTGGGGTAGTGGGTCGTGCCGAAGTGATGGACACACCAGCACAGGGCGGCTTGGGCGGGACCTATGCGGGCAGCCCGATTGGCTGCGCAGCGGCTTTGGCTGTGCTGGAAGTGTTCGACAAAGAACAACTGCTTGATCGCGCCAAGAAGCTGGGCGCATACATGGTGACTCAATTGAACGGCATGGCATCCCGGCACTGTTGCATCGGCGATGTGCGCGGCCTAGGCGCCATGGTGGCCATAGAGCTGTTTGAAGATGGGGATGTCAGTCGTCCCGCTCCTGAATTGACCAAGCGTATCGTGGCCGACGCACGTGACAAAGGCCTGATATTGTTGTCTTGCGGCAGCTATGGAAACGTCATCCGCATTCTGGTGCCACTGACCGCTAGCGACGCGCTGGTCGATGAGGGGCTGGCCATCATCGATGCAGCCTTGACGGCCGTTCAGGCGGTTTGACATCCTTGTATCCTAAATATTTCGTCCAACGAACGGCCGTCGGATCAATCCATGAATGCTTCCATGACACTTTCGAACCCATCAAACAGCAAGATTGAACGGCTCCAGGCAGTGCCCACCGTGCAAGTGTCGAACGAGCATGTGATCGTGACTGAATGGCGTTTCGCCCCTGGCGCTGAAACTGGTTGGCACACTCATGGTCACAACTATGTTGTCGTACCTCAAACTAACGGTGAACTTCTGCTTGAAACGCCAGAGGGTCAAATGACCGCGCCTTTGGTGGCCGGTCAGTCATACGCGCGCACTGTTGGGGTTCAACATAATGTCGTTAACTCATCCTCTCATGAGGTGGTTTTCGTCGAAATTGAAGTTCTGTGACCAGCAATCTGGAGGATTTCAATACTTCCATTTGACTGAATGCTCGAATTCCCTGACTCTGACTGGGAGAGTGATCTTCTGCCACATGCGCCGCCGCCGCTGTCATCCACCGGCCCGTTTTCTGAGCCCGCAATCGGCTCAGCGGTCGTCAATATCCCAACCTTAACTTGGAGAAATCTCATGATGCAACTCAAAGACCCCACGCTGCTGCGCCAGCAAGCATTTATCAACGGGCAATGGTGCGATGCCGACAGCGGCGAAACCTGCGCCGTGACCAATCCGGCCACCGGCGAGACCATCGGCACCGTGCCCAAAATGAGTGCCGCCGAGACCCGCCGTGCCATTGAAGCAGCCAATGCCGCCTGGCCGGCCTGGCGTGCCAAGACCGGCAAGGAGCGCAGCGCGGTGATCCGCAAATGGAACGATCTGATGCTCGCCAATGCAGACGACCTGGGCATGATCATGACGGTCGAGCAGGGCAAGCCGCTGGCCGAGGCCAAGGGTGAAATCGCTTACGCCGCCTCGTTTATCGAGTGGTTTGCCGAGGAAGCCAAGCGTGTCAGTGGCGACACGCTGTCCTCACCCTGGACAGATCGGCGCATCGTGGTCATCAAGCAGCCTATTGGCGTCTGCGCCGCCATCACGCCGTGGAACTTCCCGTCCTCGATGATTACCCGCAAGGCCGGCCCGGCCCTGGCCGCCGGTTGCCCGATGGTCTTGAAGCCGGCGCTGGCCACACCCTACTCGGCGCTGGCGCTGGCCGTGCTGGCCGAACGCGCTGGCGTGCCTGCCGGCATTTTCAGTGTCCTGACCGGATCGGCGAACGCCATTGGCGGCGAGATGACGGCCAACCCGACGGTGCGCAAACTGTCTTTCACCGGTTCCACCGAGATCGGCAGCATGCTGATGCAGCAGTGTGCCAAGACCATCAAGAAGCTGTCATTGGAACTCGGCGGCAACGCGCCCTTCATCGTGTTTGACGATGCCGACCTGGACGCCGCGGTCGAGGGCGCAATCATGTCCAAATACCGCAACGCCGGACAAACCTGCGTCTGCGCCAACCGCCTGTATGTACAGGACGGCGTTTATGACGCTTTCGCCGCCAAGTTGGTCGTGGCGGTTGAAAAACTTAAGGTCGGCAATGGCATTGAGGCCGGCGTCACGCAAGGCCCATTGATTGACGGCGCCGCGATCAAAAAGGTCGAAGAGCATATTGCCGATGCACTGGCCAAGGGTGGACGACTGCTCACCGGGGGCAAGCGCCATGCGCTCGGGCACAGCTTCTTTGAGCCGACCGTGATTGCTGACGCCACGCCTGACATGCTGGTGGCCCGCGAGGAAACCTTTGGTCCGCTGGCGCCGCTGTTCCGTTTCCAGACCGATGCCGAGGCGATCGCCATGGCTAACGACACCGAGTTTGGCCTAGCCAGCTACTTCTATTCGCGCGACATCGGGCGCATCTGGCGCGTTGGCGAGGGCATTGAGAGCGGCATGGTCGGTATCAATACCGGGATCATTTCGAACGAGGTTGCGCCTTTTGGCGGAGTCAAACAGTCGGGCCTGGGCCGTGAAGGTTCCAAGTACGGCATGGATGAGTACCTGGTGATCAAATACCTGTGCATGGGCGGTCTGGACAAGTAAGGTCGGCTTGCTTTGGGCTGGTGATAACGGTTTTTTTGGAACCACGCCACTCGCCCGGAGCCGGTGACCTTGCGCCATTTGTTACGCGAAATCGAAGCCACATTGCTGACGGTCAGGCTACTGGGGTGACTGTCGGGTCTGAAGCGAGCATTTCGGGCAGACCTATGTCAACAACCGCTGCCCAGCCGAATTACGTTTCACCCCATTGCCGACGCTCAATTTTGACGGTCGACCTCGGAGCGGGTTGGCCGGCTCCAGAAGACACACAACCGATATACAAGCATCGAAAGTGCCCGCCCGATACCGGCCACTGGGGCTGAATCTCTCTCAGACTGCGATGTGGCGCGGATTTCAATGAACTAAAGAACCCGCAGCCACTGGCACAGGTTCTGCGAGAATTCTCCCTCGTGGCGCTCCTCGGCGCCAAGACGAAGGCCCATGACAGACCCCAAACCAAAGGCACTGGCTCAAATTGACGCCTGTGCGCAAGCCTCATTGGCCCTGCTGCTGCGCAACCTCACACCAAGTGGCATTCTGGCGGCCAGCCGCACCGAAGCGGCCGAGGCGCGCCGCTACACACGCATCTTCGGCCGTGACGCCGCCATCTGCATCCTGGCCATGTGCGGTAGCGGGGACAAATTGCTCGAACAGGGCTCGGTGGCTAGCCTGGACGCTTTGGCCGCCCAGCAGGCCACCAACGGACAGATTCCGAAATACGTCGACCCCGACAGCAAGGACGGCGATTTCTGGTACCTGGGCTGCATCGATGCCACGCTGTGGTGGCTGATTGCCGTGGACCATGTGCGCCGCCACGGCCTTGTCGGGCCAACTCACTGGCAGCACGAGGTTGAGCGGGCCATCAGCTGGCTGATGGCCCAGGAACACCCCTATTTTCGACTATTGCAGCAAAATGAGGCCAGTGACTGGGCCGACATCATGCCCAGGTCTGGCTATGTGTTGTACTCCAACAGCCTCTGGTACGACGTCAAGCGGCGCTACGCACTGGACCACCTGGAGGTGACGCACCACCATTTCAACCATCTGTTTCATCCGTTTCAACGGGATTTGCCAGAATACCAGCGGGCACGCCTGCTGCAGCACTACGCGCGTCGCGGGCGGCGCGATTCGGGCATGTACCTGAGCTTCGTCAACCTCGCCTTTGCCGGCAATGAAGGCGATGTTTTCGGCAACGTACTGGCCATCCTGAGCGGCTTGGCAAGCGAGTCCATGGGGCATCGCATCGTCAAGCGCATCGCAGCCGCGCGCGCCAGCGATCCCTACCCGATTCGTGTCGTGCTCCATCCGCTGTCGCGCCAGCACGAGCTTTGGCGTCCGTACATGGCGCGTCACCAGCAAAACCTGATGCACCAGTACCACAACGGGGGCATCTGGCCGTTCGTGGGCGGATTCTGGGTCATGGCGTTGGCCCGCCTGGGGTTGCGCGAGTTGGCGTGGCAGGAACTCGCCAAGCTCGCCCACGTCAACGCGCTCGCCGATTGGCGGTTCACCGAATGGCTGCATGGCCAGTCGCTTGAGCCAATGGGTATGGCCGGCCAAAGCTGGAATGCGGCCACTTTTTTACTGGCGCGGCGCGCACTTATGAGCGAAGAATCCGTCTGGCAAGACAGAAGTCGTTAGGAGACGGCAACGGCCTTCATGCCCGGCCAGATTGACCAGCGGTGTCAGCGCATTCGTGGTCGGCGTTAGCGATCCATACACTGAGCCAAAACCGAGTTCTGGTCAATCAGTGCTTGACTGCGTGGGGGTCCCTGTCAACCGAATTGCACCGCATTCCATTGCTGCCATTCAACTTTGACGGACTGCTTTGGAGAAAGTTGGACCTGTTTATCATGCGGCACCGAGCTGACCCCGTTGCATCACAACGATGGACCCAACCGAAGAAACCCATGTCCCTATTGAAAACTCTGATGGAAGTACCGCAGACCCTGTCCTAGGCGTCGCGCTACACGGCCATGAATGGGGCCATCTATATGGCCTCCGGCGCCTTGCTGTTTATCCTGCCCGGTGTGCTGCAAAGCATTTACATGGTGCCTGCGTTTGTGGGCAGGGAAGAAGGCCTGGTACGACTCATTGGAATGACGCTTGCCGTCATCGGCTGGCTCTACTTCTTTGGCGGTCGCTCGGGAGCCAAGCAGACAGTGGCCGCATCCGTCCTCGACCGCATCATCCTCGTCCCGGCTGTTTTGGTGCCTCTGGGGCTCATGGGGGTGTTCCCGAATTTGCTCTTTTCGTTTGCGGTGCTGGACCCTGCGTTGGGTCTGGGTGCCTGGTTTCTTTTGCAAAAAGAGGACTGAGCGGGCGGCGGACCGCGCCGCGCTCAATGGCCTAGCGCCACCCATACTGCAGCCCGGCATGAGCGAGGGGGCCAAGCTCCAACTTCTGCCATCCCGATCAGTCCCGCTGGCCTACCGGCCGAATGCTGAGCGTGCCAATATTTTGGCCTATTGAAAAACGCCCGCTTCATGCCAAGATACAGGTCTGTTGAACTCTTACTCCTGGAGACGGTCTTTTGCCAGCTTTTATTATTTCCGCGCTGGCGCTGCTCTTTATTCTCTGGCTGCTCGGTCAACCCTATCTGACCGAGCGCAAGCGCCAGAAGGTTCGCGCCAAACCCTTCCCCGCCGCCTGGCGCGACATCCTGAAACGCCGCGTGCCTTATGTACGCGCGCTGCCCGCCGACCTGCAACTCCAACGCAAGCGCCACATACAGGTGTTTGTCGCCGAGAAGGCCTTCATTGGCTGTGATGGCCTGGAAATTACCGATGAGATGCGCGTCACCATCGCGGCGCAAGCCTGCCTGCTGATCCTCAATCGCCCCGGCTATTACTACCCCGAACTGCGCCAGATCCTCGTCTACCCCGGCAGC
>JAGXGP010000120.1 GCA_024636775.1 Hydrogenophilales bacterium | reverse complement strand
TATCGATATGAAGCAGCAAAATAGAAAACGGCGGCCTAAGCCGCCGTACTTGTCATGCAGCGCCTTGATTATAGGCCGAAAAGCACCCGGTGAGACATCCCGCCTGCCATGAAGAACAGCAAGGGAATGGACAACATGGTGTTAGTTCGTGATGCCAGGAACGCCACGCGGCGCGCCGCGTTCTTCTCTGCATCGCTGGCGGGAACCATGCCCAAAATCTTCTTCTGATTCGGCCAGATCAGCACCCAGACATTAAACAGCATGATGGTGCCCAGCCAGGCGCCAATACCAATGGGGCCCATGCCGTTACGCAACATGAACGCATCAACGAAGAGCGGTCCCAACAACGCAGCACCCGTCACCCAGGTAAACACTGCGGCCCAACGAAAGAATAACAATGCGCGTGGTGCGACATGCTTGGTGATGCCTGCCGCGGTGCCATCAGCAGCCGCATTTTTCAGCGCAGCCACCTGAATAAAGTTGAAGTAATACAGCAGGCCTATCCACATGACACCCGCCATGAAATGGAACCAGCGGGACAACGCGGCGACGAAATCGATATTTTCCATTGCTTATCCGCCCTTAACCCAAAAAGTTTTTAACAAAAACATACAGCACAGCGGTGAGCACAAAGCCCGCGATGACCGTGCCCCATAGTGAGTCCAGTGGATTTTTCATGGTTCTCTCCTCCATTTTGAATTATTGAGTGAATGGTTGACCGTTTTGGTCGGGTAAAGCAGGGCCAGTATCATCAAAACGGCCTATCCATGCAAGAGCCTGCTATTACTACGCCCTATTTGATCGCGTGCTAAAATCCGCCCACTCCTTAGCAAACCGCCCGCCCACTCATGGTTGACGCACCCAACACCGTCCCTTTCATCATTCGCGGCATCACTACCAAGGGTGCACGGTTCCGTCCCAGTGACTGGGCCGACCGACTGGCGGGTGCTTTTGCAAAAGTCGACCCCAACAACCGCACCAGTTATTCGCCCTACGTGCAGCCCAGAGCGCTCGACGGGATCAACTGCATTATCGTGGACAAGAAACTCAGAGACACCGACCCCAATGCCTACCGGTTTCTGCAAACGTTTGCGGCCAGCAATGAATTACTGACCGAAAACGCTGACTGAGTACCTGATCCCAGATCGCCCGTAATTAATATTATTTAAAGACAATAAAAAACGCCGCAATTGCGGCGTTTTTTATTAGGCTGCAGCAGGACTAAGCTGCGCGGCAACCCCTATTCAAGCCATGCTTTTGACAGCCAGTGACAAACGGCTCTTATGACGTGAAGCCTTGTTCTTATGAACAATTTTCTTGTCGGCAATGCTGTCGATCACGCCCATGGATGCCTGGAAAACCTGTTGCGCAGCGGCTTTGTCGCCTGCTTCAATGGCTTTACGGACTTTCTTGATCGCGGTACGGAATTCCGAACGCTGGCTGATGTTGCTGTCGCGCTGAGCGCTGGCTTGACGTGCGCGCTTGCGCGCCTGGGCGGAGTTCGCCATGTATTCTGCTCCTCAAGCCCCGCATGGTTGCGAGGCGGAAATTTTAAGTAACCCACCACCACGTGCGGGGGTCAATATAATCTGGGCGCCCCATTGTTTCGAGGCAAATCCACCGAAGCCCGCGATTGTACGGGATAACCCGCTAAAAAATCAAGCCCACCCCATCGATGGTTGCAGCGCGTCCGCGCGACCCGCACAATGCGCACAAAACACAATCCAGCCAATGAATCTTCTTAAATCTCTCGCTGCAGTCAGCAGCATGACCTTTCTCTCACGCATTCTGGGATTCGTCCGCGACGCCCTCATTGCTCGCGTTTTCGGTGCAGGCCTGCTCACGGATGCGTTTTTCGTCGCGTTTAAAATCCCCAACCTGCTACGACGCCTGTTTGCCGAAGGGGCATTTTCGCAGGCCTTTGTGCCGATTCTCGCGGAATACAAGAATCGCAAGGGGCATGACGCCACCCAAATACTGGTCAACCAGGTCGGCACCGCGCTGACGCTGGTGCTGGTGGGGGTCGCCCTGCTCGGCATCGTGGGCGCCCCGTGGATTGCCTACGTCAGCGCTCCAGGGTTTATTGATGAGCCGGAAAAATTCGCGCTTACGGTCACCCTGCTGCGCATCACCTTCCCCTACATCATCTTTATTTCACTGGTTGCGCTGGCGGCCGGCATTCTCAACACCCACAGCAAGTTCTCCGTACCCGCTTTCGCCCCAGTGCTGCTCAACGTCGCGATGATCGGTGCCACATTGTGGCTCGCACCTTATTTCGATCCTCCGGTGCTGGCACTCGGCTGGGGCGTCGCACTGGGGGGCGTGCTGCAGCTCGCCTGGATGCTGCCTCATCTGGTAAGAGTCGGCATGTTGCCGCGCCCGACGCGAAATTTCAACGATCCCGGTGTTCGTAGAATTCTGAAGCTGATGGCCCCCGCCACACTAGGCGTATCGGTGGCGCAGATCAGTTTGCTCATCAACACCATTTTCGCGTCGTTTCTGATCACCGGCAGTGTGTCGTGGCTGTATTATGCCGACCGCCTGATGGAATTCCCCGCCGGCATGCTGGGCGTTGCACTGGGCACGATCCTGCTGCCCAGCCTGGCCAAGCATTATGCTGACGACTCACCTGTCGAATATTCCAAGCTGCTTGACTGGGGCTTGCGGCTTACTCTATTGCTCGCCCTGCCCGCCTCGGTTGCGCTAGGCGTCCTGGCTGTTCCGCTGATCACCACGCTGTTTCATTACGGTGCCTTCGGAGCGAACGATGTTTTTATGACCCAACACGCTCTACTGGCCTATAGCCTCGGATTGGTAGGGCTGATTCTGATCAAGGTGCTGGCACCCGGGTTTTATGCCCGGCAAAATATCCGAACCCCAGTCAAGGTCGCCATCTTCACCCTGGTCGCCACCCAACTGATGAACCTGGTTTTCATTGGTCCGCTCGGCCATGCTGGTCTCGCTTTGGCGATTGGGTTGGGCGCATGCCTCAATGCCGCGCTTCTGTTGCATTTGTTGAAGAAACAGCAGATTTACCAGCCGCAACCGGGATGGACCGCTTACCTGCTACGCGTAACAGGGGCGTCTGTACTTATGGGCCTCATGCTTTTTTATGTCATGGGCGACGCGCAGTGGTGGCTATCAGCACACTTTTTCAACCGAATCGTGCGGTTGTCCCTACTGGTCGGTGGTGGTATCGCCTTGTACTTTGCCGCGCTGGGTTTGATGGGTTTCCGTCCGCGACAGTTCACTCGGCGTTCGGCGGAATAAGTCGCTGAATCGGCTAGAATAATGCCTTTTCAGCGCCCGCAAGACGCTGCGGTTTGTTAGGCAATGCGCATCACCCACGGTTTTCGTTCACTCGACACTCCACACGCGGTCACCATCGGCAACTTCGACGGCCTGCATCTCGGCCACCAGGCCATGCTCACCCGCCTGCAGGACGTTGCGTGCGCGCGCGGCCTGCCAACCTGCGTGCTGAGTTTTGAGCCGCATCCGCGTGAATTCTTTACGCCTGACCAAGCTCCAGCCCGTCTGTCCAGCCTGCGCGAGAAAGCTGAGACCCTGCGGCAGCTTGGAATCGACCGGCTGCATGTATTCCGTTTCGATCGTGCATTCTCTGCGCTGTCCGCCGAGGCGTTCGTCGAACAGGTACTAGGCCAAACCTTGCAGGCGCGTTACGTCCTGGTGGGCGACGACTTTCGATATGGCGCCAAACGCGCAGGCGGATTTGCCTCACTTCAAACCTCGGGCCAGGCGCTGGGTATCGATATTGAGACGCTGCCCACGGTGATCGTTGCCGGCGAACGCTCTTCATCCACCGCCGTGCGGACCGCTCTGGCTGTGGGCGATCTGGAACATGCTGCACATTTGCTGGGCCGCCCTTACAGCATCTCGGGCCGAGTAGTACACGGCGACAAACTCGGGCGCGACATTGGCTTCCCTACCGCCAACATCCAGCTCAAGCACAACCGGCCGCCGCTGATGGGCGTGTTTGCGGTTGAAGTCTGCGGCCTCAATGGCGAACGCCTGCCCGGCGCGGCAAGCCTGGGCAGACGGCCCACGGTCAAAAGCCCGGACGCTATTCCCGTGCTCGAAGTCCACCTGTTTGACTTCGACACAGAGATTTATGGTCGCCGCGTGCAGGTGAATTTTTTACACAAGCTGCGCGACGAAGAAAAATATCCCGATCTCGACAGCCTAGTCGCTCAGATCAAGCTGGATGTCGACCAAGCCAAACACTTCCTGGCCCAGAATAAACTGGCCAGAACACTCTAAAACAAAGCCACCATGCCTGACTATAAAAGCACGCTCAACCTCCCCGACACGCCTTTCCCGATGCGCGGCGATCTCGCCAAGCGCGAGCCGGGCTGGGTCAAAAGCTGGCAGGAGCAAAAACGCTACGAAACGATACGCCGCGCCTCCGCCGGTCGACCCAAGTTCATCCTGCACGACGGCCCGCCCTACGCCAACGGCGACATCCACATTGGTCACGCCGTCAACAAGATTCTCAAGGACATCATCGTCAAGGCGAAGACCTTGTCTGGGTTCGACGCACCTTTCGTACCGGGCTGGGACTGCCACGGCCTGCCGATCGAACTGCAGGTAGAAAAAACCCACGGCAAGGCCATCGAGCCTGCAAAATTCCGCGAGCTGTGCCGCGAATACGCCGCCGTCCAGATTGAGCGGCAGAAAGCCGACTTCATTCGTCTGGGCGTGCTCGGCGATTGGGACCACCCCTACCGCACCATGGATTTCCAGTTCGAAGCTGACACCCTCCGTACGCTGGGAAAAGTCCAGGAAGCCGGTTATCTCTACCAGGGTGCCAAACCGGTGCACTGGTGCGTGGATTGCGGCTCAGCGCTGGCCGAGGCCGAAGTCGAATATGAAGACAAGACTTCACCCGCAATCGACGTCGGTTTTGCGGTGGCTGACCGCGCTGACCTTGCCAAGCGCTTTGATATCGCTACCATCGACGAGCCGGTTCAAGTCGTGATCTGGACCACCACGCCGTGGACGCTGCCCGCCAACCAGGCGGTGACCTTGCATCCCGACTTTCAATATGCGCTGGTACGCACCACCAAAGGTCTACTGATTCTGTCAGAAGACTTGCGCGAAGCTGCACTAACCCGTTACAGCTTGAACGAGGGTGCTGAAGTCATCGCGCGCACGACCGGCCAGGCACTCGAAGGTGTACTGTTGTGGCACCCCTTCCAGCAACGCGAAGTGCCAGTGATCGTCGGCGATCATGTCACCGCCGATGCCGGCACCGGTGCGGTGCACACTGCGCCCGGGCATGGCCTGGACGACTACGTAATCGGCAGCCGTTATGGGTTGAAGGTCGACAATCCGGTCGATAACGACGGCCGCTTTTATGCCACCGTGCCGCTGCTCGGCGGCATGAGCATCTGGCAGGCCAACCCGCTCATCATCGAAACCCTGCAAACCAGTGGCAATTTGCTGGCGCATGAAAAAATGCTGCACAGCTACCCGCATTGCTGGCGGCATAAAACACCGATCATTTTTCGCGCGACGCGACAGTGGTTCATCGGCATGGAAGCTGGTAACCAGACCACCCTGCGCAAACAGGCGATGGCCGCCGTCGACCATACCCAGTTCTTCCCGGCCTGGGGCCGTGCGCGGCTGGAAGCGATGATCAACAACCGCCCCGACTGGTGCGTCTCGCGCCAGCGCAACTGGGGGGTGCCGATGCCCTTCTTCACCCACAAGGAAACCGGCGAACTGCATCCAAAAAGCGCCGAGTTGCTGGAAGTCGTGGCGCAACGCGTCGAGCAGGCCGGTATCGAGGCCTGGTTCGCGCTCGACCCCACCGAGCTGCTTGGGGAAGATGCTGCGCATTACAACAAGACCGGTCACACACTGGATGTCTGGTTCGATTCGGGCGTCACCCACGCCTGTGTGCTGAAGCGCCGTCCTGATCTTGCCCATCCTGCAGATTTATATCTGGAAGGTTCGGACCAGCATCGCGGCTGGTTCCAGTCGTCGCTGCTTACCGGTTGCGCCACGGACGGCCGCGCGCCCTACAAGGCTTTACTCACCCACGGCTTTGTCGTCGACGGCAAAGGCCACAAGATGAGCAAGTCGAAAGGCAACGTCATCGCCCCGCAGAAGGTCATGGACCAGTATGGCGCCGACATTCTGCGCTTGTGGGTCGCGACCACCGACTACTCGGGCGAACTGACCATCTCCGACGAAATCCTCAAGCGCGTGGTCGAAGGCTATCGCCGCATTCGCAACACGCTGAAATTTCTGCTCGCCAACCTGTCGGATTTCGATCCCCAGGCCCACGCGCTGCCGGTGGAAGACTGGCTGGAAATCGACCGCTATGCGCTGGCATTGACGCGTCAATTGCAAGGCGAATTGCAGGCGCATTACGATGCCTACGAATTCCATTTCATCGTGCAAAAGCTGCAAGGCTTTTGCTCGGAAGATCTCGGCGGCTTTTACCTCGATATCCTGAAAGACCGCCTCTACACCAGTGGCGCCGACAGCCAGGAACGACGTGCTGCGCAGAACGCGCTCTATCACCTGACGCAGGCGCTGGTGCGCTGGATGGCGCCGATCCTGTCTTTCACCGGCGAAGAAGTCTGGGCGCAGCTCGATGGGGATGATTCCGTCTTTCTGCATACCTGGTATGACTTACCCGCTCAAAGTGACGAGGCAAGCCTGCTCGATCGCTGGACCCGGATCCGAGCAGTGCGTGCAGATGTACAAAAAGAACTGGAGACCTTCCGCGCAGCCGGCGACATCGGCTCATCCCTGCAAGCCGAAGTCACGCTGCATGCCGCCCCCGAAACCGCATCCTTGCTGGAACCCTTGGGCGACGACCTGCGTTTTGTGTTGATCACTTCACAGGCACACCTTGTTGCCGCCGAGACTGACCGGATTGAAGTCACCCCCAGCGCAGCCAAAAAATGTGAGCGCTGCTGGCATTACCGCGACGACGTTGACACCCATGCCGATCACCCTGGTCTGTGCGGGCGTTGCGTCAGCAACCTGACAGGCAACGGCGAGGTGCACACCCATGCTTAAGTATTTCAATCCCGGCATGCGCCCCTGGCTGGGCCTGGCTCTTGCCGTAATCGTGCTCGACCACCTGACCAAGTGGTGGGTGTCTTCCGCACTGGACTACCAGGAAGCCATTCCCGTGCTGCCTTTCTTTTCGCTGGTGCTGGTGCACAACACCGGCGCGGCGTTCAGCTTTCTGGCTGATGCCGGGGGCTGGCAGCGCTGGTTTTTTATTGCCGTGGGCGCCATCGCCACTGTGATCATCGTGCGCCTTTTGAAACAGCATGCACACGAAACACGACTGGCCTTTTCACTGGCACTGGTACTGGGCGGCGCACTCGGCAATGTACTCGACCGCGTGGTGCTCGGGCATGTGGTGGATTTTTTGTATTTCCATTACCAGGGTTATTCCTGGCCGGCTTTCAATGTGGCGGATTCAGCCATCTCGGTGGGTGCGGCGGTGCTGATCTGGGACAGCCTGTTTGGCAAAAAGCCCGTCTCGACTGAAAGCGACGCACCATGACGGCACGCGCCGTTGCCCCCGGCGACACCCTCGACATCCGCTACGCGCTGCGTCCCCGCGGCGGCGAGGATATCATCGCCAATTTTGACGAAGCCGAACCCGATACGATCACCCTTGGTGATGGCACGCTGTCGCCCATGCTCGAGCAATGGCTGATCGACCTGTATCCCGGCGAGCGTCATGTTTTCCTGCTCGACCCGTGGCAAGCGTTTGGCGCGAGCCAGCCTGATCTTGTTCAGACCCTGCCCAAGTCCGACTTGCCTGCTGACTTGAACATTGTGGCAGACCAGTTGTTCGAATTCACCATGCCCAACGGCCAGACACTGGCCGGTCGCGTCCTTGAACTCGGCGACGAGGACGTCAAGGTCGATTTCAATCACCCGCTTGCGGATCTGTCGATTGAATTCGAAGTCGAAATTGTCCGCATTCTATGATGCTGAGAAGATGCTTATGAAACCCACGATCCTCCTCGCCAATCCACGCGGATTCTGCGCCGGCGTCGACCGCGCCATCGCCATCGTCGAGCGCGCGCTGGAGAAATTCGGTGCGCCAATTTACGTCCGTCACGAAGTCGTCCACAACACTTTCGTTGTCAACGACCTCAAAACCAAAGGGGCAATTTTTGTCGAAGAACTCGCCGAAGTCCCGGCAGGTTCCACTGTCATATTCAGCGCCCACGGTGTCTCGCAGGCAGTGCGTGCCGAAGCCGAAGCACGTGGGTTGAATGTATTCGACGCCACCTGCCCGCTGGTTACCAAAGTGCATGTCGAAGTCAGCAAGATGCGCGACAAGGGATTCGAGATTGTCATGATCGGTCACAAGGGCCATCCCGAAGTCGAGGGCACACTGGGACAAGCCGAGGGCGGAATGTATCTGGTCGAAACACCCGAAGACGTCGCCAAGCTGCGTGTTAGCGATCCGGACAAAATCGCCTACGTCACCCAGACCACCCTGTCAGTGGACGACGCCGCGCGCGTGGTCAACGCGCTGAGACAACGCTTCCCAAATATTGTCGGGCCAAAAAAAGACGACATTTGCTATGCCACCCAGAATCGTCAGGATGCGGTCAAGGCACTGGCACCGCAGTGCGATGTAGTGATCGTGGTTGGTTCGCCGACCAGTTCGAACTCCAACCGGCTCAGGGAAGTTGCCGAGAATCTGGGAGTGCCGGCTTATATGGTGGACAACGCCAGTGAAATTGACCCGCAATGGGTGACCGGAAAAGCTTCTGTAGGCGTTACCGCTGGAGCATCAGCACCCGAAGTCTTGGTACAGGAAGTGATTTCACTATTAAAAAATCATGGCGTGAGCCAAGTAAGCCAGTTGAATGGCGTGGAAGAGAAGGTTGGCTTCCCGCTACCCAAAAGCTTGTGTTGAATAAACCTTGGCGTGAGGAATGGGCCGGTATTACCCAACCCAAGGCAGGATCCTCCATGTCGGGTTTTTTTACATATTATTGGCATGAACACCCAACCAGAAATAATGACTAGGCATATAGCCCGCAATCCATTGCTATTGAACATGTTTTTTAAATCGTGAGAAACAGGCTTGAATCGTGCTTGATATCAACAGGCCAATCTAGAAAATAGACTTGTGCCGATTTATTTTGTGGTTTCTATTTGTGGTTTCTATGTAATGTCTTTATTTCTAAGCGGAGTATAAAAAATGCGTAAAATTATTGGAGTTCTTCTTGCCGTCACATCATTTCCGGCTCTTGCTATAACAGCGGTGAACAGCATTCCAGAGCCAGGAGCGCTTTCACTCCTAGGCATAGGTGCCGTTGCGGGAATTCTGGTTTGGGCAACAAATCGCAACAAAAAAAAATAAGCAAACTTTCATCAAGCTAACAGGCTCCGGACACGGACACGGAGCCTGTTAGCTTTTCCAGCAATCTCCAAGACTTCCTGTTCCACCTACTTTTGATTTCAAACCGGTCTGATTAACCTGTAAGGTCGCACACACGGGATCCGAAAAAGACCCCGTTGGCGCTGCCTGAACAACATAGGCAGTCGCAGTCAAATTCCCTGCCGGGAGCGTGATGCTGTAATTGGCCGTTCCGTTCTTGGGTGATTGTGTAATAGGAAGCACTGCGCCGACATACGTTCCATTGGTCGTGAAGAATCGCTCCAGAAACTGTACGTTTTCCATCATGACCGCCTGTGCGTCGGCACGTTTGCCACGCCTCACGTATTCTTGGTAGCTTGGATAAGCGATGGACGCCAGGATGCCGATGATGGCCACCACAACCATCAATTCGATCAATGTCATGCCTAAACTGGATTTCGGGCTAGGTTTCGGGTTCATCTTGGCAACCTCCTGAGTCATTGTCTCTGCACGTTTATATTCGTCAACGATGAAGCCTTGTTAGCGCCCTGGGATGCGGCCTGAAACTGAATCGTTTCACCCACGCGCAAGTCGCTGATCGTAACGCGCTTCCCATTCACAGTAACGATCGTGGTCAATGGGTTATATACATATGTCACACCATTAATCACAAGTTTGCTGGCGCCAGCATGAATGGCATCAACCTTACCGCCTTGCTGTGCCTGGCTTGCTTTTGTAGCGCCGTTGTCAGTGTTGGGCGCATCAACCATGGTCATTGCATACGCCTGACTATGGGAAAGCACCGCCGTTATAAATATCGTAACAAACAGTTTCATCATGGCTCCTTATTGGAAAATCTGCCGCCAGCTCGAACGTCTTTGAGTGGACGTCATTGCGTTCAGGTCGACATCAAGCGACGTCCCAGCCGCATTCTTTTTGCTTAGGCTGATTGGTTTGAGCAAAGTGCCGCCACCCGCCCCGCCAGGGTTTTTCTGCAAGCGCACCGCGCTTGGAATCGAGGACTTTTTCACACCAGACGCATAAGCATTGGCAGTCCCAAGGTTATCGTCCGTGTCGACGTCTCCATCGCCATCCACGTCGAAAGTCGGGCCGATCAACGCTGCACCCGTCTTCGCATCAAGCTCCATCAACCAACCTGTTCCACCGCTACCGCACACAGCGCTATCCGGGATGAGCGTAGTAAACAAAACACGGTTGTCATAAAGCGCAGGCTCACTCACCACACGTTCGCCAGACGCTGGCAGATCCATATACCATCCACGCTTTGTCCCGCTGGCATTAACGGGGGGAGCCCAATCGACAGTGTTGCTACTTGACGTGCGATATTCCTTTCCGGAAACAGTCGTGTTTGTAGTGATTGTTTGCGCCTGCAACACACTACGTCCGGAGATGGTTGATGGCGACACATCCTTGTCCCACAGCGAATAAAAGGTTTGGGTGTTGGTCGTTGCAATATCCGAGCTTTCGAGGTATTTCCCTGTTCCGAAATAAAGCTGGAATCCATCGCCGCTGAAATGTCGAGACACTTCAACTGCGCTGGTAATCGGCTGCCGGTTACTGCTGGCATCCATTGCAACAAACAGGGGTTGCGGCGAAGCGGTCGTGCCGAATGCTACCCCCCAACCATTTGTATTTGACGAGCATCCACTGCCGCCCGCATCACATAAATCGAATTTCCACATGTTCCCCAGCAAATCACCCGCGTAGGCGTAATCCACATCACCATCGCCATCGATATCGATCAACGTTGGGGTTGCAAGTGCGTTGGGGGTGCCGACGGAACCAGCTTTTGTAGAAATCTGCTTGATGAGCGCCCCTGTTGCAATATTAACGATGAACAAAGAAGCGAAGCCGGTTGTACTGGCACTGCCATCTGCCTCACTGTTGTTATAGCCATTGCTGAATACGGCCGCCCATTCACCTGTATTGAGTTTCACTATGCTCGGCTGGCCCACCACATAGCCCAGGTCTGGATCACTGAACTCCCACTTCACAATCGAACTGGCGTTGGCTTCGCTGAAAGTACTAGGATTGGTTACATCCAATGCAAACAGTCCTTGACCCCCTGCCCCCAGACTGGATACCAGCATGGTGCGCCAGGCGCCCGAGTAAAAAGCATCGACCGCGGTCGGGGAGCCATCGACAAAATAGCGGTGGGTATAGGCCGTTGAAGTGAGCTTGGATAAATTTGGGTAAACCTTGCTGGGCACATAAGCCAGTTTTTCCTCACCCGTTGCCGCATCAAAAGCATGCAGCATGCCATCGTTCGAACCGACATAAAGCATCGGTGTGCGCGAGGCCTGGGCAATGCGGAATGCGTTGTAGCTCGCCGACTCAAGCGTGTCGGAATAATTGAATGAAGGTGCACCCACATAGGCGGGCGCCGAATTCACCAGGTCGCCCAGCACACTCAGAAGGCGCGGACGAAAGCCGGTAATACCTGTTTGACCACGCAGGTAATTGAGCCGGTTTGCTCCATTTCCATCGTTTGTACCGCTGATGTTGGTATTCAGTGCCAGCACCTGGCTGGCGTCCAGTTCGGTTGATGTTGGACTTGCCGGCACGGCCGGCCACCGGAAGCGGATGCCGGCACTCGTGCTGGGCTTGAAAGTGAGAATTTTCCGGCCAGTGTCAAAATTCTGGCCATTCAACACCGTTCCCGCCTGCCACGCCACACCGGTAAGCGCACCCGTTGTCGGATTGGTATTGTAGGCGAGCAGATTACCCGACCAATCAGATGAGTTGAACTGCCCCTGATAGATTTTGCCGCCGGCAATAACCGAACCGGAGGTCAACGCAACGGCAGCAGCAGCGCCCGATTCAGCAAGAATATTACTGAAAATGGTATTAAATGCACTATTAAGTGCAGTGGTGTCACCGGCATCAAATGCTGTTCCCGTGCCGCCAGCAGTCGCGATCGTATCCAGAATTCCAGGAGTGGTGCCATATGGCAGCGCGAACCCCACGATATAGCTCTTTACAGGCCGTGTTGCAGTGTACAGATCACCTGCCGCTGTTGCCGCCGCGACAATGGCTGTCCCCGGGTTGGTCAAGGCCGTTCCCGTTGAACTGACCGAAGGCAGGCCATCAGTCAAGAAGACGGCGAAATCCTTACCGCACGCGTTGGGTGGCGCGGACTGCGGGCCGCCTTGGGTAGCCGCAGCCAAGTTGCCTGCAAAATAGTCCTGAGCCGTCAGGAAAGTGCCTTGGATGGGAGTCAGACCGGCGTTCTGTAACGGCAAGGTCGCGTTGGTAGACCCGTTGGTCACGAACTGACTGGTGCCCAGCTTGGTGTTAATGGCCGTTGCCTTGGCGGTGTCCAAGGCTCCGACCGTAACATGCAGATACCCGCGTCCCGGATTGCTGTTTGAAAACCAGGTTGGTCCAATATAGTTCCAGGTCAGGAATCGCCCGAAATCAAGTATCCCCTGTGCGAGATCACTGTCTGTGGGGGAGAGTTGGCCATTATAAAAATTGCCAGTGTAGCCTTGCAGGGCCGCTGATGTGTCATTCGCTGCCGGTAAAACATCGGAAGTGCCTGTCTTGGTGTTGTAGCACCTGTAGCTGTCCCACGGGCCACCGGGGTAAGTCTCAGCGCCATTATCGAAAGCAGCCGTTTGAGAAAAGCAGAAGCCATTACCCTGATTGGAGCCCGCATAAAAGGGCAAGGCCACGTTGTAATGCACGAAATTTCCAGCACTGGTTGGATTGGACGCACGGAAGCGCTTGTTGGTTGCGCTGGCGCGTGAGCCTGTCCACGCTGAATTATAGTTTGCTGGGTTGTAACTCACGTCATACGGCGAGTTGTGCAACTGTTGCGTCCTGACTGCATCGCCACCTGTAGTGGTTTGCTGATAAGCCATCAATCCCAGATTGATCTGGCCCGTGTAATTGGTGATGATCGTTTGGGCGGCGTTGCGCGCTATTTCCGATTTGCTGAGCGGGCTGGCGCTGCCACAGAGTCCACCGCTGCACGGTGCGGCAGCTCCGGTAGGGTCTTCGTCCATGCTGTTCGAATTGTCGAGAATCAACAGCACGTTGGCCTTTTGAGCGCTTTGGACAAACAAGGGAACCTGGCTCAAACTGAGCAATGCGCCGCTTGCCATCCCGTAATAGCCCACAGAAAAGGCTGCCAATATCGCCAGAGACAGAGGTTTGCGGTTGAAGGTCGTCATGGAATGCTCCCTGCGTATTAATAGTTAATGGCGGCTTGAACAGTTGCCTGGGCTTGCGTAGTCATGCCCCAACCGCGTGCGGTGATGCGGTACGGAATCACCGTCGCACCCGAATTGACGCCCTTTCCGGTGGCCATGCTGAATCCGGGCGGCGGGACAGACGAGGGAAGCAACTCAATAATGTAGCGCGGCTGTGTGGGAAGCGCGGTTGAGCCATCCAGGGTGAAGGGGGTACCGGAATACGTCAGCGTTTTCGCGGAAGTCCATTCGTTGTTGCTGGTAATCGTGGTCCAGACAGGGGTGGTCGCGTTATTCAGGCACAATCCAGCCGCGCACCCTGCCGTGAAAGCTGAGGTGGGACTCAACGTAGGTACGACTTTCGTAAGGGCATCGCGGATGGCTGCCTCGGCCGCCTGAAAGGCTACATCCTGATCTCGCGCATTGCCGGCCATGCGTTCTTCGAGCGAAGTGGACTTGGTTGCAGACAGAGCAAGCAGGGTCAGCACAACCAGGAAAATCAGCCCGGTAACGAGCGCTACGCCATTTTGGGAATGTTTAGTGGTGTGCATGATTGTATGCCCCTTAGGATATTTATCGCTCACTGTGTCGGCAGACGGTTGCGCACAGCCACGGTGCTCGAAAACACCTGATAGAGCCTGCGATCGGGGGCAGTAAAGGTGCCGTTGTTATATGTAAGGGATTGAGTGGATGTTGAGAGGTTGTTATCGGGGCTACGCATCATGAGATTGACCGTGACACTCACAACCTGAGTCCAGGTTCCGGGGGCAGAAGAGTAACTATTCACTGCACCATCACCGGTGGTATCCAGACCATAACGCAATTGCATGTCTAGCACATTTTCAACCAGCTCTTCGGCTTGTCCACTCAAACTTATCCGGTAAAGAGCGGGGTTCCCTGCTGGGTTGGTTCCAATAAAATAGGTGAACTGTTCCATGCGCATGACGAAAGAGTCCGCACCATAGGTACCGACGCGGTTCCCCGTGTTGGTGCTATTGCTATGACTCAAGGTAACCGTACCCGAAGTACCAGGAGAATTTGTCACTTTGAATACGTCGGCATTGGAACAATTGGTGACGATCAGCACATCGCCAGTCTTGAATCCATTTGGATTGCCATTGATTTGTATGTTGGCATTTGAGGGGGTAAGATTGCCGGTGATATTAACGTCACCGCCAAATGCGCCCATGATCGACAGCACATCGGTTCCGGCTACACGCGCGATGGCGGTGGGATTGGTCCAGCCGGCACCATTATCGTAACCAATCAACGCGTTGGCTGCTGTCATATCTGGCACAGGTGCATTGGCAATGGTTTTAACGATCATGGAGGCGATATTTCCACAACCCACATATCCCGCCATGCGTATGTCACGGCCTATTACGTCGAGCGAATATCGTGCGTTTTCCTGAATACGCGAGAGGTTGTCGGTAACACGAAATGCGTTGCGGCTGCTGAGGAACACATAACCAATCGAGCCCAGCAGAATCAGTCCTAGCGTCATGGCAATCATCAGTTCGATAAGGCCGAATCCCGATTGCGCACGGGTTGAGAAAAATTTCGGTTTCATAATTGCGTTTCCACTCGGAACGTTTGGGTTGCAGTGCCCTGGGTGCCACGGCTGTCGTCCCACCGAATCACAATGGTTGCCGCCCGCGAGGCCGTATTGACTGCTATCGAACCGGTCCCGGCAGGAAGCACGCAGGCAAGCTGGCTTTTCCAGGCCGCGATATCCTGCGCCGGGACCGTGCCGGCAGGAATGGCCGCGGAGCAAGCTGCTGCTGCGCTCATCGCCGTGGCGTAACTTCCGGCAAGCGCGCCAACCCGGTTGGCGCGCATGCGGTCGATAATGCCGTAGGCCATCCAGGTAGCCTGTGTGCGATGACTGGCGCTGAGGTTGTCGCGCATGCTGGAGACCATCAATCCCGCCAGTCCGAGCAATCCAATGGCCAAAATCAACATGGCAACCAATATTTCCAGTAGGGTAAATCCTGACTGTTTAATGGGCGTTTTCATGGGCATGCAACCGCGGCAACGCGCGTCCGTCCGGTTCGTTCGATTTGAATGGCTCGACCCTGAACAGGCGCCGGGCTGGGGGGGCAAAGCGTAAGGGTCGTACTCGCAACAGTGGCAGTAGTTGGAATAGTCGTGCGGCCGGCTGAATTGAAAGTGATCGTACTGGCCACATCTGTCCCACCCGTCAAAACGCTGCTCCCTCCCAAAGCCTGCTGAACGCGAAGAGGCGTGCCTGCCGCATCACGCACGATCCAGCCATTCTGCCATCCTCCGACACAGGTCGCAGCATCACTGCTTGCACATATCGTGACGTTGGCTCCGCGCTTGACCGCTTCGCTTCGCGCCAGAATAATCGCGGTGATCATGTCATTTGCCTGCGAGGCCATTCGATTGTTGATCACGAATAACCGATAGTTCGGAACAGCAATAGTGACCAGAATTCCCGCCACCGAAAGCGTGACCAGTAACTCAATCAGGGTAAAGCCGCGCTTTGATATCCGTGCATCAACCATGGTATTCAAGTTCTCGCATTTCACACTATCACGTTAAGAAATAGGGCTTGGGAAGTCCAGCTCCGCAAGACGAATGGTGGGATTGGGTTCATGAACGGCCAAATCCACCCGTTGGTGCTTGTAAAAACGCACCCTATTTAACGTCATGAACGAGGCCAACTTGAGCCGGTGGTGACAATCAACAGGTATGGGTGGCGAGCCGTATGCGCCCGGTATTGTTGATGATGATGTCGCGGCGGTTGCTGTCCACACAAACACGGATGGTGCCATTGGCCAGTCCATTCGGCCCTTGGCTCCTGCCACTTGGCAGATAGCTGACATAGCTGCTGTAGTTGCTGGTTGTGACGGCTACCGCTGCGGATAAACTGTCTTGAACCCGCAACAAGGCGTCGCCTGAATCGATCACCCCTGGCGTTCCACCATCGACAAACACCAGCCAGCCCTGCTGCCAGTTGGCTGTGGTATCGCACGCCGGGGGCACAGCCATGGCGTTGCTGGTTTTGCATACTGTGACGCGAATACCCCGCTTGATTGCTTCGGACCGTGCCAGGTGCAGGACAGTAACCAGATCATTGGTCACGACCGCCAGCCTGCTGCCGCTTACCAAAAATGCATAGCCTGGAATGGCAATCGTCAATAAAATTGCGCCTATCGCCAATACAACCAGCAGTTCCACCAGTGTGAATCCACGCCATCCCATTTCCCCCACCCTCGCCTTGTTATTGATGGTTGTCAGCTTGCCACTCAGTCGGGGGCGTATCTATACAACTTTAGTTGTAGCTAGAGCCTGTGCGTGAGCCTGGCACACCGGGGCTAAAGGCATCCACGATCATCCTGGGCGCGGGGGTGTCCGGGTTGAGCGTGGCGCTGGCCTTATTGCAGCGCGGCCACAGGGTGACTGTGCTGGAGCGTGGCGCCGTAGGCGGCGAGTCATCCTGGGCAGGGGGCGGAATCCTCTCGCCGCTGCTGCCGTGGGATTACGCCGAGCCGGTCTCGGCGCTGGCTCTGCGATCCATGGCCGCCTACGCTGCATGGGTTGCAGACATTGAAGCAGTCTCGAAGCTGGATGCCGAATTATGGCCATGCGGGATGCTGGCTGTAGGCGTGGAGTCACCCGAGCAGGCGCTGGCCTGGTGTGCGGCGCATGAGGTGGCGGCGTTACACGATGCACCTGATTCCCTCAACCTATCAGGGAACAGCAACCCAATTTGGTTGCCCAGCGTGGCACAGATACGCAACCCACGCCTAGTGGCTGCCTTGCGTGCGACAGTGGTGAAACTGGGTGGCGTGATCCATGAACAATGCCCGGCCATGGGCGTGTTAGGCCAGAACAGACGCGTAACCGGTGTGCAAACCGAAACCGAAACCTTTAAGGCAGATAGCGTGGTCCTCGCCACCGGTGCATGGTCGGGTTTGGGCCTGACCGAACTTGCAGCCACCCCGAATATTCGCCCAATGCGAGGCCAGATGCTGTTGTTCAAACTGGAGCCGGGCGTGCTCAACACGGTGTTGTTTCGCCATGGGCTGTATCTGATCCCTCGCCGCGACGGCCATGTACTGGCAGGCAGCACCATAGAAGATGCCGGCTTCGACAAAACCACCGATGATGCGACGCGCCAGCGCTTGCATGCTGATGCTGCATCGCTGTTGCCCCAGCTGGCCGACTTGCAGCCTATACAGCACTGGGCTGGATTGCGCCCGGGTTCGCCTGACAACATCCCGGTCATCGACCGCCATCCTGATTTCGATAATGTGTTCATCAATACGGGGCATTTCCGCTACGGGGTCACCATGGCACCTGCCTCAGCCGAACTGCTGGTGAACTTGATGGAAGGTGTCACCCCCGCACTCGACCCTTCGCCGTATCGCTGGCAAGCAGCGCTTGCGCGTGACTGGGTGGGCGTTTGATAGTCAGGCTAGCTCAATGAGATGGATTACACTCGGTGATCATGGTTTTGCTGATTGCCCATTTTTCATGCCCCAGACACCTACCCTTCCCGTCCTGAACCCTAGAATACGGACGGGCTGCCAGGTTGGCTGAACCTGCTGAAATACATCCGCCCTTGATAGCCTGGGTCGTCAGCGACGGCAAACCTGGGCACATCAATCAGTCAATGGGCCTTGCCGAGGCATTGGCCCGTGCGATTTCGACCGAAATTCATGAGGTTGCGGCTTTTCCCGCCTGGCGTGCCTGGCTGACACTGCTGATTAAACGTATCTCATTCAAAACGATTCCCAAACCCGACCTAATCATTGGCGCAGGGCATGCCACGCATTTAACGTTACTGGCTATTCGACGCACGCACGGAGGGCGCATCGTGGTCTTGATGAAACCCAGCCTGCCGCGCAGCTGGTTCGATCTGTGCATTGTTCCTCAACACGACGGCATCATGGAAGATGCGCATACGCTGATCAGCGAAGGCGCTTTAAACCGCATTCTCCCCACGCCGAACCGCGATGCGCGCCATGGACTATTGTTAATCGGCGGCACCTCGGCGCATTTCGATTGGGATAGCGATGCGGTCCAAGTTCAGATCAAGAGCATTCTCGCGCGCACGCCCAACACACACTGGACGCTCACCACCTCGCGCCGTACTCCGACAGACTTTCTGCCGGAGCTCACGCAATACCCCAACCTGACTGTTGTTCCCCACACTGCAACATCACCCGACTGGCTGCCCGCGCAACTCGCCCAAAGCGGCACGGTGTGGGTGACGCCCGACAGTGCCTCGATGGTGTACGAAGCACTGTCGGCAGGTGCCGATGTAGGCGTGTTCGACCTTCCGGTCAACCCGAAAAGCCGGGTCGGCTGGGCCATCGCACATCTCGCCGATGCGCAGCGCATCACACGTTTCGTCGCTTGGTGTGCCTACGGGAAACTACAGCCCAACCTGCAACCGCTGGCAGAAGCCGACCGCTGTGCTGACTGGATATTGAAATGGCTGAAGCAAAAAAGCTGACTGTCCTGCAACTGCTGCCCGCGCTGGAATCCGGCGGCGTAGAACGCGGTACGCTTGAGATAGCACAAGCCCTGGTCGAGCATGGCCATCGCGCACTGGTGATGTCGGCGGGCGGGCGCCAGGTTGCGCCGCTCGTCGCATCGGGTGCCGAGCACTTCGCTTGGCCGATTGGCAAAAAATCGCTGAAAACGCTGTTTCTTGTCGGCAAGCTGCGTACGTTTCTGCAGGAACAACAGGTGGACATCATTCACGCGCGTTCGCGTGTTCCCGCATGGATCGCCTACCTTGCCTGGCGCGGCATGAACCCAGCCACGCGTCCGCGTTTTGTCACCACGGTGCACGGCTTGTATGGCGTTAATCGTTACAGTGGAATCATGACCAAGGGGGAGCAGGTGATCGCGGTATCCGACACCGTTCGCGATTACATCCTGCGTGAATATCCCTACACCTTGCCGGAGCGCATTCAGGTCATCTATCGTGGTGTCGAAGGCACGGAATATCCGCATGGCTGGAAGCCCGACGCCGCATGGCAGCTGGCGTTTTTTGCGCAATTTCCGCAAGCTTCTGGCAAGCAATTGGTTACCCTGCCCGGGCGCATCACCCGACTCAAGGGACATGAAGACTTTATCGAGTTGATTGCGCGACTGAAACGGCGCGGTCTGGCCGTGCACGGCCTCATCGTCGGCGGCGCATCAACATCCAAGCTACGCTATTTGCAAAAGCTGCGTTACCGCGTGCGCAGCATGGGACTGGAATCCGACATCAGCTTCACCGGCCAGCGCGATGACCTGAAGAATATCCTGGCCATGTCGAATCTCGTGCTGTCGCTTTCCACCCAGCCCGAATCGTTTGGCCGCACCACGCTGGAGGCCCTGCGGCTGGGCGTGCCTACCGCAGGGTACGATCATGGCGGCGTTGGTGAAATCCTGCGCACAATTTACCCGGAGGGTTTGCTGACACTTGGGGATATCGACGCGGCGACGAAGCGCATCACCGCCTTACTGCAGCAACCCAGCCCGGTGCCTGATGACGACTTTTATCCGTTGCGTAACATGCTGTCGCAGACACTGGGCCTGTATGAACAGCTTGCCCGGACACCGCGCAGGTAGACCAAAGATTTTCTGTAACGGGCGCACTAACGAAGCTCAAGCCCCACACATCCGCGCAGGCTGTTGCTGATTGAAACGCGGAATCAGTATCCGCGAATCTGATGGATTACACGGGCGCGTGCCTTGCCATACATGTCCTGCAAACCACAAAAGATGCTTTTCTTTCGCAAGGCATGGCGCGAATAAATAACACCGAAATCACTGGATTGTGAATCAGGAAGTTGACGTTTCTCTATTTCGCGCGAAACCACCGCAAAAATATTATGCTCAAAAAGCACCCGGCGACGCGCCTCGATAATGGCAGGTAGGCGCTTCTCATATTCGTTATCCAGGATAGCTTGACGAATGATGCGTGCGGCGCCGATTGGGTCTTTCATGTCGATGGGGATAAAGCTTTCGGCCGGGAAGTAGTCCACAGCATTTGGGCAGCCGGCATAAAACGGCAAGGTCATGCCGAGGAATGAATCCGCCAGTTTCTCCGTCCAGTGGTGAACGCCAATATAGTTCTCGATTGCCACATGATAACGGTAGGCATCCAGTGCTTCTGCCTTGTCATCCAGCGGGCGAGCGCCCCGTCCAAAGACATCCATATCCGGCAGACTGAGCATAAGGTTTTGCATAAATTCATGACGCCGCCAGTGGAGGGTGTGCCGCATGCTCTTGGGTGAGAACACCATCGACAGGTCGCGGGTCTTGATGGCAGGAGGATGCGACTCCATCTCGTCGAATGAAATGATGCGTTTGGTCCCTACGCCATAGAACCAGTGCAAGGCCGGTTGCGAGTAGATACGTTGCGGGTGAGGTAAAGCCCATGCTTCCTGACTGGTGAGAACAACGCCAAACTGGCGTGTGAAATTATTCCCGTATGTTTTTATGGGTGAGGGCTCGGTGGTCACCAGCATGCTATTGGATGCTGCACAGGCCAGTGCTTCACTGCTGCTGCCCCTGGTTTCATTTTTTCCAGGGGGAATGTCGTCGTAAACAACCAGCCAGTCGTAGTCCCTCGCGTCACGATCGAAAAGAAACTCGCAACGTCCCCATTGCGCATGGCCATACGGCAATTGATGCAGCCAGTACTCGGCAGGAGAACGGCTCATCAATTTGACCCGGATCATGTTTCCGGAGGTAAGGGCTTCAGAGTGTGGCACGTGCTCAGTACCAAGGTGGCAAGAAGGCTACACAGACTCGCTTACTCACGCCAGTAATCGGCAATCCATGTTGCCGGCAAAATGTGCTTGTAAATTTTCTTGTGCCATTTTTTGGCAGGCCAAATTCCAAGCAGCGCGTCCGGAGGGTTCGGGTCGCCCGGAAATGCCACGACGCGGGCGTTTGCAGGTCTTGCTGGAACTTTCCACCACCGCAAAGGCATGGGTGGGACGCAATGCGTCTTGAACAGGGCACACCATTCGTCAGGCCAGAAGGCCATTTCGGAAACCGTGCGTGAAATATAGATTTGTTCGTTATTGTGCTTTTCGAGTATCGATTTGAATTCCGGAACGAGACGGTCATAGATGTAGGGATGCCTGCCGATCCTGAAACGAAATACGGATGTGTTGCCAATTCCTTTACCAGGCTGGGTCCAGTTTTGCATGACCACAAATGACTTTTCCGGCTCGAAGTCAAAAAAATCATCCAGGCTTCCTGTTACGATAACGTCAAGATCAAGGAACAGCCAGTCGCCTTCCATGCCGGGCAGTTCGCTGGCCCAAAGCGAAATCTTTCGCCACCCCGTATTGTTGTATGGCGCCGGAAGCGCAACGGTAGGGCATGGGAGACATTCTATTTCGCTACGCACCCCTGTCGGGTCATCGGTCAGACAGACGAAGCGTATCGGGCCCTGGATGTTTCTGCGGACCATGCCATACAACTTGTTCGCGTACTCGGCCGGGTACAGGGGCCCCCATTTCATGCAGACGATCTGTTTCATAACTTTTTGAATAAATTAAATTGTCCAACAACTTATTTAACCCGGCACTTTATCCTGTTTACTTCTTCGATAGAACCTCGAAAGCAGGTTTGCCTGCGATTCGATCGGAGAATAAATCCGATTTTCGCATGCGTGAGCACTGCTTTTTGATGTACGGACAAGCGAGGTAAACGTGCCCAATGTACTCTGGTGGGGACGGTTCGATCCTGACTACGCCCGCAATCGCATCCTGCGCAAGTTGTTTGCTGAATCAGGTTGGCAGGTCAGGGACTTCCACCCAAAACTCGTCCAGGTGGCCGACTGGGAAGCGAGACTGTCTCGATTGCCAGTGCCCGATTTGATCTGGGTACCCTGTTTCAGGCAACGTGATCTGGCGGCGGCCAGCCGGTGGGCCAAAAAACATGGTATTCCGCTGATATTCGATCCGCTGATCTCAGCCTACGACAAGCAAGTTGATGAACGCGGGAAACTGGACGCTGGGAGTTCGCACGCCAAAAAGTTGCTTGCCTGGGAAAAGGGTTTGTTTCAGCGCGCTGACAGGGTCATTGCCGACACACCCGCCCACGCCGACTACTTCGCCCAAGTACTTGGTGTTTCCAAGAATGCGCTATCGGTCGTCTACGTGGGTGCTCAAGAAGCGATATTCAAGCCAGAGCTGCACCCTGCCCGCAGCTCGGGCGGGACACTGGAGGTGTTGTTTTACGGCAGCTTCATCCCATTGCAAGGGCCCCAGGTCGTCATTGAAGCTGCACGACTGTATCAAGGCCCCTCTGTGAAATGGGTACTTCTTGGTCAAGGGCCGATGCGCAAGCTGTGCGAAGAAAAAGCCAGGGGGTTGGCAAACGTGACGTTTGAAGACTGGATGCCCTACGAAAAACTGCCAGCGCGCATTCATCAAGCCAACATCCTGCTGGGCATATTCGGCACCACACCCAAGGCGGGCCGGGTCATCCCCAACAAGGTGTACCAGTCGCTGGCCTGCGGCAGGCCGGTGATAACGCGCTCGGCCAGCGCTTACCCCGACGCCCTGATTGCGGCTGACAATAGCGGACTTGTCTGGACCCCGGCGGGAGACGCCCAAGCCCTGGCTGACCATGTGGCGACTCTGGCTGCGGATCCGGGCAAACTGCATGTGTTCGGCGAGGCTGCGGCCAAAACCAGCCGGCAATATTTTTCCGAATTGGCATTGCGCCATCAACTGGATGCGGCGCTTAAGAAACTGCCCGCTTGAACACTTCTGCCGTGCACTGCAAATTGAATTGCATAATCCTGCATAATGCTGCGGGTTGCCGCGAGCCGCCCGAACGCCGGCGCATCATAATGAGTGCCTCCTCCCGAACGGGCTGTCTGCCAGCAAGCATGCGGCCCCGATATGATCAACCCGGCTTATGACACGATCTCTTAAACCGCAACACTTCACCTGGCTGGTTTTTTCCTGTTTCCTGCTGTTCCCGATTAGCCGATCGGTCGAACTCCCCGTCCTGATCATGACGATAGGCGGGGGGATACTCGCTTACAAATACGGCAGGGCACTTTTTCGCGAGCCGGCAGTCAGGCTTTTCACGCTGCTGTTTGCCTGCATCTGGCTTCCCATCCTGTTCTCTGTACCAGACAGCTACGACCCGCTTAAGTCCGGGAGCACAAGTCTGGCTTTCATCCGTCTCTATCTCAGCGGCCTGTTCGTTATTTGGGCGTTGAGCAAGCAGAACCAGGTACCCCTGCTTATCAAGCTACTGGCTTGGCTGACTGCATTTTGGGTGGTGGATGCTCTATTCCAGGCCGCGACCGGACATGATTTGTTTGGCTATGCGCAATTACCCGCCAGATTAAATGGTGTGTTTGGCGAGCGGCAATTGAGATTAGGCAACGCCCTGCCCGTACTTGCACCCTTTCTCCTTCTCGCGCTTCGCCACAAACCCATTTTGATGCTGCTTGCGGCAGCCATGACCGGCGCGGTTGTCATCCTTGCAGGCAGCCGTGGCGGCTGGGTCAGTTTTGGTCTGGTGTGCGCATGGCTGTTTATTTCAGAAACCCGGCGTCGTGGAGTGCCACTGTGGAAAATGAGTGTAGTCGCTGCATTGATTGGTCTGGCCGGAACGTTTGCCGCATTCGAAAACCCGGGCGCAAAACAGCGGCTGGATCAAACCCTGCTGCTTTTTTCCGGTGACGAGACCAAGATCGACCAAGCGCTTTCCTTCCGCTGGACGCTCTGGAAAGACGCCTTTGCCATGATCGATGCGCATCCCGTCAATGGTGTGGGCGTCAGGGCGTTCCGATATGCCTATCCCGAATTTGCTCAACCCGGCGATCCCTTCATATCAACAAATGAAGCGACGGGCAGGCCGACAGGTGCATTCTATGCACACCAGATAGCCTTGGAAGTCACGTCCGAAACAGGGCTGATCGGGCTTGTTGGACTTGGCTTGTTTTACACCCTGCTTGTTCGATATTGGCGCTCGGCGAATCCGGAGCGGAGAATCCTTGCATTGCCATTTGCAATGGCCGCACTGGCTTGGGTATTCCCATTCAACACCCATCCTTCTTTTTACACTGCGCAGTGGTCAGTCATGATCTGGCTGTTGATCGCCATGTTGTGCGCGACCTTGCTGCCGCTGCAAAGAATTGCTGATACGCCGACAGACAAGACAGGCGTTATATAACATCAGTCTTGCGCTTGATATTCAGGCACCCACCCGGTCAGCGCCTTTTTTACGGTTTTTTCAGCCTGATAATTTTCAGCACTGAACCAGCCATCAAGCTCGCTTAGCAAAGTATTGTCTGCAGCGCGAGCCTTCGCAACCCGCAGCTTGGGATGCGGCGTCGGCAGCGTGGACTCGTCATCGGCAAGCAGCTCTTCATAGAGCTTTTCGCCGGGACGCAGACCGCTATATTCAATTCGGATGCGGTCTTCGTCCGCCCCTGACAAACTAATCATAAGCTTGGCCAGCTCGGCGATCCTCACAGGTTCACCCATGTCGAGCACGAAGATTTCGCCACCCTTGCCCATCAAGCCAGCCTGCAGCACCAGTTGCGCGGCTTCAGGGATCGACATGAAGAAACGCGTGATGTCGGGATGCGTCACCGTCACCGGGCCGCCCGCCTCGATCTGCTTCTGGAACTTGGGGATCACACTGCCGGACGAACCTAGCACGTTACCGAAGCGCACCGACACGTAGCGCGTGCCGATCGCTTGCTGCATCGCCTGGCAAGCCATCTCGGCCAACCGCTTGGTCGCACCCATGACATTGGTCGGGTTAACCGCCTTGTCAGTAGAAATCATCACAAACTTTGCCACGCCATGGGTCTGTGCCGCAGCGGCGACCACCTGGGTGCCCAGCACGTTATTACGCACTGCCTCCCAGGCGTTGCCATTTTCCATCAACGGTACATGCTTGTAGGCGGCGGCATGGAATACCACCGCGGGCTGGTGTTCGGCCATGACCTGATTCACCCAGGCGGCGTTTTTCACATCGCCGATCACCGGCGCAATATGCATGTGAGGAAAAGATTGCGGCAACTCCTGCTCCATTGCATACAACGCCAACTCCGACTGTTCAAACAACACCAGCTTGGCGGGTGAGAAACGTGCAATCTGGCGACACAATTCAGAGCCGATAGAGCCCCCCGCCCCGGTCACCATCACTACCTGTCCGGTCAGAAACTGATGCAAGCCACTCTCGTCAAGCTGCACGGGATCCCGTCCCAGCAAATCTTCCAGCTCGATCCGGCGCAGATTTGAGACCGACACCCGTCCCGCCACCAAGTCCTCAAGTGAGGGAATGCTCATCACCTTGAGCCCGCCTTTGGCACAGATTTCCATAATCCGCATGCGAACCTGGTGCGCGGCCGATGGCAGCGCAAGCACAACATCTTCCACCCCCATCTTTTGCGCACAGGCCACAACTTCATCCAGCGCCCCCAGCACGGGAATCCCCTGAACCAGGCGCCCCTGCTTGCCGCGGCTGTCATCCAACAACCCCACCACATGAAAGCCCGCGGGGTTGCGCGCCAGTTCACGCAACAAAAAGTCTGCTGCCGAGCCCGCGCCGGCAACCAGCACTGGCTTGCTGCCCGGGCGAAGGATGCTGGCCAAGCGATGCTCCTTCCCGGCGCGATAAGCCAGGCGGCTACCGCCCATCACGATGAGCAGCAGCAGCGGGTCGAGAATCAGTACCGAACGCGGCACCACCGTGCTGACCCGAAACAGGATCAACACCACCGGAACCATGACCGCCGCCACCCCCACAGCCAGCACGATGCGCTTGAGGTCGGGCAGGCTGGCAAAACGCCAGATGCCGCGATACAGGCCAAAGCGCCAGAACACTGCGGCCTGAAGCGGTACAACCCAGAGCAGCGTGGATAGTGCTGCTGACAGATATTCGGGCGGCAGCTCCAGATTGAAGCGTAGCCAGTACGCACCCAGCCAGGCGCAGGCAGCCACCAAAATGTCGTGCAGGATGATGATGGCGATACGTGGATTAAATTTCATTGCGAGCACAGCGCCAGCGAAAATCGACAGCGAGGAAAATTAGTAGGTAGGTTGCGGCCGACAGTATAAGCACCCACGCTGCATGCTGAGGAAATGACCGCAGCACGAACGCCAGCGCGGCCATCGTCAGCATCAGCACATACACGGTCACTGCCAGTTGGCGGTGTGTTGCGCCAAGCAGTACCACACGCTGGTAATAATGCGAGCGGTGCGCCTGCCAAATCCTCTCGCCACCTAGGGCGCGCCGGGCGAGCGTCACGCTGGCATCAACAATGAAAGGCGAAAACACCAGCAGCGGGAACAGCCACGGCCACACGTTCTGCATTGCTCCCAAGATGCCGAGCGCGGCCGCCAGGAAGCCCAGCGGGATCGATCCTGCATCGCCCATGAACACCCGCGCCGGCGGAAAGTTGAAGCGCAAAAAAGCGAGCGCCGACGCCGCAATAGCCGCGCAGAATGCAGCCAGATACGGCGCATCGCCCAGCCACGCCGCCAGTGCCAGTGCGCCAAATCCGATCGTCGTCATGCCGCCCGCCAGCCCATCCGAGCCGTCCATGAAGTTGTACAGATTGGTCATCCATACCACCGCCAGCGTGCCCAGCAACAAGGCCCAGCCAGTCAACCCCAAAGCCAGCAAGCAGGCTGCTGCCGCAATGAAATGCGCCAGAAAGCGCAACGCCACCGGCAAGCCACGCATATCGTCAAGCAGCGATATCGCAGCCAATGCGAATACCGCCAGCATAACCGGCAGCAAGGCTCCATCAGCCAGCCACACGCTGGCCACAAGCACCCCGGCCATAATGCCCAGCCCACCGATGCGCGGCGTTGGGGTCACATGCAGCGAGCGGGCGTTCGGATGATCCATCGGCAGGCTCTTGCCGCAGTACAGCAGCGAGGCCAGCGTCAGCCAGCAGAAAATAAACGCAGATAAAGGCGCCATCCACATCATGCTGGTACTGCAACCGTTGCGGCCAATCCGGCTTCCATCGAATACGGCGGCGTCCACCCCAGCCGAGACCGGATGGCCGAACTGTCCACAAACAGCGAACCCGTGAGCCGCGCCACGGCCGCACGCTTGCCCAGCAACGCACCCGCCGTTTCCAGCACGAGAACAGGCACCGCCAGTAGCCGTGCCGGCCGGCCCATTGCATGCGCCACCGCGCGTATAAGTTCAGGGGTGGACACCGGTTTGCCATCGTCCAGCAAAAAGGTCTGGCCTGCAGCGGCGGGATGTACGACGCACAGCCGGATCGCATCGATGAAATTACCCAGATACAACAGGCTGCGACGATTTCGAATCGCACCAAGCGGCAGTGGCCAGCCCTTTCGCATCGTTTGCATCAAACGCAGGAAATTTGCCTTAACACCCGGTCCGTACACCAGCGGCGGGCGCAGGATGACAACTTCCAGCCCGGTTTCCTGCGCAATCTGCTGCAAGCCCTGTTCGGCTTCCCATTTGGAAATCGCGTAGGCATCCTCGGGTGCAGGTACATCGGTTTCGCGATAAGGCGCATCGTCTCCTTCGCCATTGACCTTGATGCTGCTGATGAACACAAATCGCTTCACCCCGGCCTGCGCCGCCTGGCGGGCGAGGTTGAGCGTGGCATCGGTGTTGGTTGCGCGGTACAGCGCCAGCGGGTCCTGGGCTACTTCGTCCATCACATGTACCCGCGCTGCCAGATGCACAACTATATCGCATCCCATAAGCGCCACCTGCCAATCCGTCGTCTCCGCGATATCACCGATTACGTGCTCATTCAGGAAACCCGATACACGCCTCACGGTCGATACGATTTCATGCCCTGCACCAGATAATTTCTCGCACAAGGCCCGGCCGACAAAACCGGTGGCGCCGGTCACAAGTATCTTCATCTGCGCAATAATTCCATCAGCTTGGCAGGATACTTGGAAAGGATCTTCAGCATATTGGTCTGGATACCATTCTCGCGACAAGCCCTCAGCACTTCCTTGTTGAGCAACAGCTTGCTGCGCCAACCGGCAGTACTGACCCCGCCTGTGCGCATTTTTACCAGTACGTCGGGCAAGTACTGGTAATGCAAGTCTCCTTTTCCGAATGCGCGTGCGACAAACTCGAAATCACCGGCGATCCGGTAATTGTCACGAAAGCCGCCGACCCGTTCAAAGACTGCGCGGCGCACGAACAAGGCTGGGTGGGGCGGCATCCAGCCGCGTGCGATCACGTTGGGATGAAAATGATGGGAGCGGTAACGGCGCACGATCCTGTCGGGCGCATCCGGTTTGATGAAAACAACATCCCCGAACAGGGCATCAAGCTTATGCCGGTTCATGACGTCGGCAACCTTGGCCAGTGCATGCTCGTGCGCATACATGTCGTCAGCGTTCAGAAAGCACACGATATCGCCGCTAGCCAGCGCCAGCCCCTTGTTCATGGCATTGTAGATGCCGTGGTCCTGCTCGCTGACAACCTTGGCCAGTTGGGGGCGGAAACGATCAATGACAGACATTGTGTTATCGGTCGACGCGCCATCAATGACTATGTGCTCGACATGGGGCCACGACTGATCGGCGACCGACTGCAGGGCATCACCGAGCGTTGCGGCACTATTGAAGCACACGGTGATGACCGTGATTTTCGGACCGCTTGAATAACTGATACTGCTTGTGGACATACGTGATCAGTAGCGAATAAACCGGTGCAGCAAGTCCTTAATCGGCTGCGGAACGAAGCGTTGCACCCAACGGCGCCCTGCGACCCGAGCGACGGGCTGGAGCCCTCCCGAGAAGCCTGGTGCAATCTCACGCACTTTGGCAAGCACCTCTTTCAACGTGGATTCGTAAACCTTATACACTGGGTCAGGCTCAGGACACTCCGATGTATAAAAAACGGACAGTCGGTCGAAGCTGCCGTTGTCCAGCAGCTGAAACTGATGGAAGTGATAAAAAATAAGCGGTGCGCCCTGGACCGTGATGCTGCCAGTCTGATCCTTGCCAAACACATACTGTGAGTAATTCCAAGGTGCAATGCCGGCTCCTGGGTGCTGCAATATATGGCAAGACGGATAACGCTCAGGCCATTCGTCCAGGTATTTCTGGTCTCCCATGCGCCCTTCTTCGAGCCGGTAGTAGCACCATTCGATGCACTGATCACGCCAACGCGACAGACAAGCCAAGCCTTCCTCGTCACGCCGAAAGCTTACCCATTCGACACAGAAACGCCCGTTGACTTCCCGGTCCTGCAAACGGGGGGTGAAGCGATGCTCAATGATGGCAATCGAACTGTCACCAATCTCGTCAAACAGGGGCTGCACTGACGAGTAGAAAAGCAGGTCTGCATCCAGATAGGTAATGAAATCGATATGCGGATTGTTCTCCAGCACATACCACGGCAGGCAAGGTGACAGCGTCCAGCAGTACTCGGCTACACCGCGGTCTTTTTTTGCTTCAAGAAGCGCTTCATCTTCCAGATTAGACAATGGAATACAGGTGATGTCCGGAAGATTCATCTGGGTCAGAATCGATTGCGTCTGCTGGTCCATGCACAGCACGTGAACATGCGCACCTTGGCAGTGACGCGCAAGACTCTCCAGCATGGCGACGCCCTTGAGCAGGTAGCCACTGTCGAACAGGGTACAGAAATAGTGTTTTTTCATGAGACTACTTTTCGGCACACATAGGTGCGGTTGGCATTGCCTTGCAATGGATTGAGGGAGTCACGCTCCTCGTTGAGGGTATAGGTGGCCACCACGTCCAGATGATGCAATTTCAGCAAGTCGATGAAATCCGGCTCGTTGAAATGGATCTCCACCGTTTCCACACCATAGGCCTGTTTCCGGAAGTGCTTGTTGGTGTGGCCGATCAAAACAGGCGTGCGATGGAAAATGGCATAGTGCCTGGCGACCCGTGCCGTTTCGGCCACGGCCTGCGCATATTCGGGGATATGCAACAGACAGCAACCGGAAATCACCACATCGAAGGCGTTATCACGATATCGAAGCGCAGTCGCATCTTCCACGTCAAATCGCAGTGCGGGATATTTCTCCCTGGCCAAGGCAATGAATGCTTCCGAATAATCGCATCCGGTATAGGTGAACGGCAATCCTGCTATGTCGATGACTTCGGAATAAAACCCACTGGAGCAGCCGATCTCCAGCACCGAAGCGTCGGGCGGCAATCCCTGCAATTCGCGTAGCGCACGAACCAGCACATCAAACACGTCGACCGGGCGCCCACGGCGGAACTCTTCCAGTTGTCGATCCACCAGTCCGCGCTGCCGTCGGGGCAATTCATCCGCCTGCCATGCAGACCTTAGACGTGCTGCTTCTGTTGGAGCCTCCGCCTGATCCATTTCTATATAGTGCGACGACACGGATGCGCCTGGGAGCAGTGCCTCGCGAAGGTGCTTGAGACGGGCTTTTAATTTTGGGAATCGGTTGATAACCGTGCGCATGGTTGACAACATCACACCTGCTCCAGATGACGCTGCAGTATCGGCACGAGTTCTTCCATTCTCCGCTGATAGGTATGTTCGCGCAGGGTGCGTGCCTGCCCTGCCTTCGCAATCGTCTCGGCTTCGTCCGGATGGGCTAGGTAATACCTGATCAGCTCTGCTGCTTCTTCCTGTGTGGAATAGGCAACGACCTCCTTGCCAATCTCGAAAAGCTCACCGAGATTATCTTTAAGGTCCGTGATCAGCAAGGACCCAACCCCGGTCGCTTCATACAGCCGCATGTTGTTGGCATTGTTTTCTGCCACATTGATGTGGCGGTTCAGGGTTATCCGGCTGCGCGCCAGCGCCCGATACATGCTCAGACCCCATACTTCTCCATGGTGACGTTTTCGGATCGGGGAGCCTGGGCTGAGTGTTTGTGAACCATATCCGTAGAACTGGATCGGCGTGTTGCGAGCAAGATACTCGAGAACCGGGATGGCCTTTTCATGATGACGACTGATACCACCAACAAAGCTGACACCCACGTCCTTGGGTACCTCGCCGAGGCGGTCAAGCACACGCGTATCAAAACCGATACGGAAATACTCGGATGACACGCCCTTCTCTATTAATCGTGGCACGAAATGTGGGAAGGATGTCAGGATCAGGTCGTAACCAGTCAGAAAGTCATCAGGTGGGAGTGGGCACGCAATCTGTCCTACCACCAGCTTCACTTCCTTCTTGAGTCTGGATATAACCTTGGGCGGGAAAAAGCTCAGGTCCTGACAATACAGAACGTCCGGCTGGAATTCACGCACTTGCGCTACAGCAATGTCCAGCAGACCAGGCAGGTCGGCTAGTAGTCGGCCCAGCAATGGGATCCGATAGGCTCGCGGCGGAATGCGGAGGTTCAGAGCGCTGAACCGGAAGCCAGTCTCCTGCGCCCACGCCGATTGCAGGGGTACACAATTGGCGACCAGGTCCCGGGCCTCGCAGCCCAGTGCGTTGAGATGACGGCTGTAAAAGTCCGAGGTTCCGAAGCACTGATCCAGCAGATTGTGCAACTGAGTCTGGTAATCGGAGCTGCGCAGTCCAGTTTTTTCCCGGTACAGCGACGCGAGAAAAGCCGGATAGTAGGTGTCAACGACGAGGATTTTCATCAAGGGGTTCGGCGAAATTTAAGGCTCACAAAGAGGAGCCTAAGCAGCAGGGTAAACCGTTCTAAAAATGAACTGGCACGCCACCAGAAAGCTAGAACGGCAGGCAGATAATAGGCTGAGCGGACTGCGAAAAACTTGTCCCGCAAACTGGTGGGCCGATATGCATTGCCGAATTCGTCGGCCGAAAGGATCGCCGCGTCTTCACAGACCAGCAAACGGTAGCCGGCCTTGCGCACCCGCACCGCCAGTTCGTAATCCGCCAAGTAATGAGGAAGCCAAGCGGGCTTCATGGTGCCGGCGATCCGAAAGGCAGCCAGGGGATAGAGTGTGCCGCGCCCACTCAGGGCATCCACCGAATGGGGACCTTTCGCCGAATCCCGGGGGCGTTCCTGTTCGAGCTTGTCCCGCACCCGTAGACGCCAGGTGTCGAACACCGCGCCGATGGAGAGGAGCCGATCGGGCGCCGCCTCGTCGCAGATTACGCTACCCACGGCCGCCGGAGCATGGGCACGGGCGGTGTCGAGCAGGCGCTGGACAAAATCGGTGGCAAACTGGGTGTCGTTGTTCACCAGCAGGATCCAGTCTGACGGATGACCTTCCTGAAGCACCCGCTGTAGACCCACCTCGATCGCTCCGCCCCACCAGAGGGAACCGTCCCCCTTGAGGACAGTAATATCCTGCTGAGAGCTGAGGAGCTCTGCTGTGCCATCGGTTGAGGCGTCGTCAATCACGATTAGCCGCAGAGGTTCATCCACCTGCTGGGCATGCAAGCAACCGAGCACGCGCTGGGTCATAGCAAGGCGGTTGAACACGGGAATCAGCACATGAACTGTCACTGTGATCTTTCAATCTGGAATTCGACGAGGATGCTGTCCCCCTGGCCGACCATATCCACAAGACGGTTGAATAGCGCCAGACCGGAGAACGCTGTCTGCCTCACCAGCTTACGTATTAAGCGGCCGGGACTCGAGGCATGAGGACTGGTTTGGACGCTGGGTGCGACTCCCGTAGCGAGTTTGACTTCCCACATAGCGCTCGGCACCCCAGGCATAGGTGACTGACGTAATGCTCGCAACTGCAGAATCGTCCAGATGTTGGGAGTGATCGTCTTCTGCCGAATGACCCGGTAGCCATGGCGTTGGGCGAAGGCCCGGAAGCCCTTGGCATCGAAGTGGTGAAGATGGTAAGGAACATGCCAGTTGATCCACTTAGGGCCGGATAGCCTTTGCCAAAGAGAACTCCGGTTGGGGAAAACAAGTACGAGGCGCCCCATAGGCTTGAGTCTTTCCTTCAAAGCCTCCAGGGCCTTGCCTGGATCCGGAATGTGCTCAATCACCTGATTGAGCACGATCAAATCGAAGCTTACATCCGGGAAAGGTCGATCATGGAGACTGCCGATGTGTACCCGCAGCTTAAGTTCGTCCGCGATGCGGCGGACATTGGGATCGGCCTCGATGCCGTAGGCCTGCGCTCCGAGCGCCTGGGCTTCCAAAAGAGAGAGTCCACTACCGCAGCCCACATCGAGCATGACTTGGCCAGGGGACACCGTGTATTGGCCCTGGTTGTTTGTCCCGCCCCACCAGCGCTGCAATCGCGCCCACGGGCCGGCCACCTCAAAGGCAGAGGCAACCAGGTCCGCGGTATTGACGTGTTTGCGCGGATAGTAGGTGCTATAGAGGCCGCCCAGCTCCTCTTCCACCAATGCGGGCGAGGTCATCAGGTGGCCGCAGACATTGCAGCTGACCAGGGAAAACATGTCTGGACAACCATAGCGGTCATCAAAAACGGACCGGATGGACGTATGTTCCGTACTGGCACACACAGGACAAAGTGTGACGCCTTTCCCGAAGGTGCGACTGGAAGTGGTGGAGTGTGCTGGCTGCAAAGCTTCGTTTCCTTGGTGCTGGTTGACCCTCCCTTCTGACACTGGGCCTCCGCAGCAGTGATCCGAGAATGTCGGGCATAAAAATTAAGCCATCACTGCTTAATCCCATCGAGAATTAATGAAGTGTAGTTAATTGTCCCACCAGAGTTTCTTGGATCGTATTCCAAAGATCTATTTATCTTTCCATCGTCAGGATTCCAAATGGATTTATGAAATTCACCATTTGAATCGTAATATTCTAAACGTTGAACGGAAAAACCGGCTGAGACGAACAAGCTCTCCAATAGCTCCACATTGTATAAAACCTTGTGGTCTTCGCTGCCCGCCCCACTCCCTCCCGGCTTTACCATTTCAATGTAATCAACATTGGGGTTATAACCATCAGGGACAGCAACTCTTATTCGGGCGCCTTTTTTCATATATTTGTGGCATATCTCTAGCGCTCGCGATCCTTCATCCTCGGTTAAATGTTCAAAAACATGTTCAGCTAGGATCGCGTCAATTTTTTTCCCTCCAAATGCCCTTACCCAGTGCCTTTCATTCAATAAATTAAGATATTGATAATTCGTTGGTATCCAACCATTTTCAAATATCCCAGATGAGCCAATGACAATTTTTATCTCAGCCGTATTTCTGACTCGCCAGAGAAAAAGCAACTCCTCTAGCAAAAGCCTGAATCGAATTTTAAGTAAATAATATTGAAGACCAAGCCGTATTTTTAGCGTTTTAAGCATATATATTGGTTCCCCCTTAACGGTCCATAAAGGGTTATTGTTGTTTCGCGATCCGCCGTAACTTAGGGCTGATAAACTTCAGAGCATCTTTCCCGGTGTTTGAATGCTCGCCTCTTGGCAATACATCACGCAAAAATTAGTATTGTCAAAATAGTCAAAGACCGCCTTTTTCTGAAAACTTTCAATGAACAGCTTGAAGCTTTCCGGGCTCCAGAAATTGATATGCCCTTCCCATGTGTCCTTTCTTCCATCGGGGACTGTGATCATGATCATGCCACCCGGTTTTATAACCTGAATCATGTCCCGAACGATGTCAGCCGGATAGTCGCAATGCTCCAGAACCTCCGTGCACAGCACCAGATCGAACGCCTCCTGCCAGGACTGGGCAGATAGATAGCCGGAATGGAACTCCAGATCCACGCCGTGGGCCCGAACCTGGTCTCCGGCTGCGGTTGCCGAGTCCAGGCCCACCAGGCGCCCAGAAAAGCCAGCGTTCCTCAATTCCGCTAGAAGATGGCCAGTGCCACACCCTACGTCCAGGCAGGTGGCGCTGGCCTTGTCACCATGGAAATGGCTAACCACTTTCTGAGCAACCTGCCGATAAAAATCGAGGCGACTGTCCACCAGGTAATGTCGCAGCAGTTGCGGATCTGCATACATCTGCCCGTAGACCCTTTCGTTGTTGGCGGTCATGAGTTTCTGAAATTTCACAGACTCCTCATGGTATTTCCTGGTATCGCGGTCCAGGGCTCGCATCAAGCGACCCAACTGCCAACGGCCATAGTTCAAGATACGTTTCAACATCATTCTTTCGCGACGGCCCAGGAAAAATCAGCCAGAAAAGTCGAATATCCCTCGGGCGGCAATTTGCCAGTGCCATAGAAATCAGCATCCTCAACCTGAAACCGGAAGGCATCCTGCAACCAATCGGCCACCACCCCATTAGAGGAGAGGAAGAGGTTCATCGAATAATACCCTCCCCGCAATGTCAGCCTAGGCAGAGTGCAGGTGAATACTCTACGGGCATCGAAGTGCTGAACCACCAGCCCGCCGGTTTCGGTGGAAAGGTGAAGTACACCCTCACCCCGTAGGGTAGTGACGCCAGCGGCGAGAATCAGGTTGCGGCAATTTTCGGCGAGGGGATCCACACAGATATGCAACTGGACCCCTTGGCCCGACTTCAGGATGGGCAGACGGTTACCTTCTGTATCCGAAAACCAGACATCAGCAATCCGTGCCCGCCCGTCTCCCGTTCTGGCCGCATTTGCCAAATTGATGCCCTCGGATTCCCCGAAATAGGCGTGGTAATGCTGGATGCCTTCTTTGACTTCTCCGTGGAAATCGACACGCCCATCCGTGAGAACCAGCGCCTTGGAGCAGAGGTTTTCGACTGCAGCCATGTTGTGACTGACGAACAGGATAGTACGACCGCTCGATCCAATATCCTCCATCTTTCCAAGACACTTTCTTTGGAATGAGATATCCCCGACGGCCAGAACTTCATCCACCAAAAGAATCTCTGACTCCAAATGTGCCGCTACCGAGAATGCAAGCCGCACGTACATTCCAGAGGAATAGCGTTTGACAGGGGTGTCGATGAACTGGCTGATCTCGGCAAAATCCACGATCTCATCGAATTTTTGCGATATCTCGCGCCGGGACATGCCGAGTATTGCACCGTTGAGATAGACATTCTCCCTTCCCGTAAGCTCGGGATGAAAGCCCGTACCTACTTCGAGAAGGCTAGCAACCCGGCCCGATAGTCCGATCCAGCCACCAGTGGGCGCCGTGATCCTGGAAAGCACCTTGAGCAGAGTGGATTTGCCGGCACCGTTGCCACCGATGACGCCGAGGATCTCGCCACGGCGAACCTCGAAACTCACATCTTCGAGAGCACGGAACAAATCCCCTTCAACGCGGGAGTGGCTATGGCTCCATGCCCCGCCCAAGGCGGCATTGGGGTCAGGATTGCCGCGCGCTTTGGCCCACCAACTCTGCAGGTCACGGTAAAGCGTGCCGTGATTGATAACGCCGAGCCGGTAGTGCTTGCTTATCTGCTGAGCGCGAATGACCACATCTGATGCCACGCTCCCTCCCGTCACACCGTATCCATGGCGTTGGACTCGGCGCGCGTAAATAGCACCAAACCCAGTATCAGCAAAACTAAGGTAATGATGATATTGGAGAGCCAGATCGATATGCTGATACCGTCTGTTCCGAACATAAGGGCTCGCAGACTTTCGATGGGTGCAGTCATAGGATTAAAGTGAAAAAAGACACGATACTTTTCAGGTATTTGGCTGTAGGGATACACGACCGGAGAAGCAAACATCCACAACTGGGTGACAAAGCCGGTGGCGAAAGCCAGGTCTCGGAAGCGCACGGTCAGGGCCGAGACAACCAGCCCTACACCTATGCCAAGACAGGCCACATAGAGTACCAGTAGGAGCACCAGCGGCAATGCCATCCAGAGCAAACGCAGCTCAGTGCCGGCGAGCAGGAAGCCGATGGTAACGACCAGCAACAGGGCAAACTGGATGGCAAAGGCAACCATGCCACTCATGACCACGGAAATAGGGACTACGAGCCGTGGAAAATAGACCTTGCCGAAAAGTTGAGCATTCTTTGAAAATACTTCTGCATTATTGGTCAGGCAAGCCGCGAAATAGGTCCACAGCACGATGCCGGACATATAGAAAACAAAAGGTGGCAATCCGTCTGTGGAAATATTTGCGATCTTGCCAAAGATCACAAAATAGGTGAGCGCAGTCAGCGTTGGCTGGATTAGGTACCAAAGTGGGCCGAGAATAGTCTGTTTGTAAAACGTGATGAAGTCGCGCTTGAAGAACATCCAGATCAAGTCACGGTAGCGCCATACGCTGCGCAAATCCAGATCAACTGCTTTGACTCTTGGTGCTATGACCACATCCCATTCTTTTGCCTTGGGCGAACTTTCTGAGCTCATGCTGAAGCAAACCTTGGCGTGGCCTTGTCAAAAAGCGCGCAGACCGTGCGAATATCAGCTTCGGAATGGCCCACGGAAATCGGCAGGCTCAGCTCGGTCGCGTGCAGTTCTTCTGCAATCGGATAGCTGCCCGAAAGAATGCCGGTCATCGCCTTCTGCCGACGGGGCGGAATCGGGTAATGTACTTCCGTCTTGATTCCGTTCTCAAGTAGCCAGGCCCGCAGCGCGTCGCGTTGGGGATGGCGGATGCCGAAGATATGAAAGACATCGTATTCATCATCACGCTGCATCGGCTTGGCAATCCAATCGGGCAACTGGGCGAAGTAGACCTCCGCCAGCGCCCGCTTATGCGAAGTCATCCCATCCAGATGACGCAACTTTACGCGCAACAGGGCCGCCTGCATCTCATCTAGCCGCGAATTGACTCCGACATAATCGTTCACGTATTTCAGCTTCGATCCATAGTTGCGGGTGTGCCGCAGCCGGTCGGCGAGCGTGTCGTCGTTGGTTACGACGGCACCGGCATCGCCGATTGCGCCTAAATTCTTGGTCGGATAGAAGCTGAAGCAGCCGGCGTCGCCGAAGGTGCCGGTCATCTTGCCATTCAGTTTTGCACCATGCGACTGCGCGCAGTCTTCTACCAGCTTCAAACCGTGATCACGTGCGAAAGCGCCGATGGCATCCATGCGGCAAGGCTTGCCGAATAGATGCGTGACGCAGATTGCACGGGTGTTGAATGTTAGCGCCGCCGGCAAGCATGCGGGGGCCATATTGAAGGTTTCCAGATCCGGCTCAACCAGCACCGGTTTATGTCCGGCTCGTACGATGGCAAGAATGGTCGCGATATACGTATTGGACGCGACCAAAATATCACTGCCAGGCGGCAGGTCGAGCGCCTCGATAGACAGGATCAGCGCATCGAGACCGTTGCCCACACCGATGCAGTGTTTGACGCCGAGATAACGCGCGAATTCGGCCTCGAACGCAGAGACTTCATCGCCTAGCACGTACCAGCCGGAGCGGATGACCCGGGTTGCAGCCTGCTCGAGTTCGGCCATAAATTCTGCGTTGGAGCGTGCCAGGCTTTCATACTCGATCATCGGAAACTCACTCATAGGGGGTGTCTATATAGTCATCACGGTCATATGGCTCAGACGCAAATACCAGCAAAACTGCCCCCTCATCGAATTTCATCGTGTGCCAGTCATGTGGCTCTACAAGCAAGCCGATATTCGGATGGTCCAACAAAACATCATCCTTCAGAAACCCATTATCCATATGAATAGTTACTCGGCCTTGCAAGGCAACGAGGAATTGCCGTGTATGGTGGTGCCGATGGCCACCACGTAAGCATTCATCTGCGCCGGTTATCCAAAAAAACCTTTTAACCGGAAATGGCAACACATCCTGCATAACGGTAAGCGCACCTCGCGAATCCCTGAAATGCGGTAGTTCTATTTTTGGAAAAGCCCCTGTCATTGTTTGATCTCCATGGTCAGAAATTCACACCCGCAGCACGGGAAGATGGGACGATGATGCGATACCGCCAGCGAAATGACCGAACCGAGTAGATTGCGACGAATGCTCAAGGCGCGGTACCGTCCGACGGATTTTTTATTTGTGTGCCTGCCTGGCATTCGGCTTCGGAGGATTCCAACTCGCATTTCAGGGCTTCAATCTCGCGCCGGAGGGCTTCGAATTCGGCTTCTTTGCGCTTGTGGAAGGCTTGGGTGATGCGGGTTTATCTTCCAGCCCGGCGGGGGTGAGCAGATAGTCGTATTGGCGCTTGTTCTGGTTTTTGCGGAAGTTGCCGAGCTTGACCATACCCTTTCCGACCAGGTCGCGCAGGCAGTAGTTGGCCTTGCCCAGGCTGATGCCCATTTGCCCGGCCAGTTGGCGCTGGCTGTGGCTGGGGTTGGCCTGCAGGTGCTTGAGCACTTGCAGGCGCCAGGCTTCCGGAGGGGTGCGGGGGGCGGCGTTCATATTTTCCGGGTGGATTGTACGGTTTGGATGGGCGGGGTACAAGGGGATGAATGGGGGGGTGCAGGAGTCAAATCGCCCAGCTGGCCAGTTGCTAGCGCTTCCACGCGTTCGAATTCGCGCAGGTTGTTGGATACGAGTGTCAGCCCTTCGCTGCGGGCATGGGCGGCGATATACAGGTCATTGATGCCGATGGCTTGCCCCTGCTTTTCCAGTGTGCTGCGAATGCTGCCGTAATGCTGCGCCGCCTTGGGTCCGTAAGGTAACACCTCCAGACGGGAGCAAAAGTCACCCACTACGGGCAGCGAGCGCGCTGGCGCGTTGCTTTTTTCGGCACCGTTCAGCAGTTCGGCTAGCGTCCGGATAGATGCGGCGTTACGCTGTGTCGCGCGATCCAACAGCCGTCGCAAATGCATCAATCACTGGCTGGATCAGGCTGCGCTTGAGTTTGAGCGCGGCCTGGTTCACCACCAACCGCGAACTGATGTCGCTGATGTGTTCGACGGCAACCAGGCCATTGGCCTTGAGGGTGCCGCCAGTGGAGACGAGATCGACGATGACATCGGAAAGGCCGACCAGCGGGGCGAGTTCCATCGAACCGTAGAGCTTGATGAGGTCAATGTGCACGCCCTTGCTTGCAAAGTGATCGCGCGCGGCGTTGACATATTTGGTGGCAACGCGGATGCGTGCGCCCTGCTTCACGGTGCCGGCATAGTCGTAGCCTTCGCGCACGGCAACCATCATGCGGCATTGTGCAATTTGCAGGTCGAGCGGTTGATAGAGGCCGTTGCCGCCGTGTTCGTTGAGCACGTCCTTGCCGGCGATGCCGAGGTCGGCGGCGCCGTATTGCACGTAGGTCGGCACGTCGCTGGCACGCACGATGATGAGCCGCACGTCGGCGCGGTTGGTGCCGATGATGAGCTTGCGCGAGGACTCGGGGTTCTCGGACGGCGTAATGCCCGCCGCCGCCAGAAGCGGCAGGGTTTCTTCGTAGATGCGGCCTTTGGATAAAGCCAGCGTGATACCGGAGTAACTCATGTTCAATGTCTGTTTTTAGTGTGCACGTTTGATCCGCGCGCCCAGTTGGGTCAGCTTCTCTTCGAGGCGTTCATAGCCGCGATCGAGGTGGTAAATGCGCTCAATCGTGGTTTCGCCGGCCGCCACCAGGCCCGCCAGCACCAGGCAGGCGGAGGCACGCAGGTCGGTTGCCATGACGATGGCACCATCCAGTCGCGGCACCCCACGCACCAATGCGGTGTGGCCGGAGACTTCGATATTGGCGCCCAGGCGTCGCAGTTCCTGCACGTGCATGAAGCGATTTTCGAATATGGTTTCGATAACGCTGGCCGCACCTTCGGCGATGGTGTTCATGGCCATGAACTGCGCTTGCATGTCGGTGGGGAACGCTGGATGTGGTGCAGTGCGTACATCGACCGATTGCAGTTTGCCGCTGGATTCAATTTCGATCCAGTCGGCACCCACCTCAACTTTGGCCCCGGCTTCGCGCAGTTTGCTCATCACTGCGTCCAGCGTGTCGGGCTGGGCGTGGGTGGTGCGTACGCGGCCGCCGGTCATGGCCGCAGCCACCAGAAAAGTACCTGTTTCGATGCGATCGGGCATCACGGAGTATTCCGCGCCGTGAAGCGCTTCAACGCCCTGGATCGTGATGATGCCGCTACCTGCACCATCTATCTTGGCACCCATTGCGATCAGGCAATTGGCCAGATCAATTACTTCAGGTTCGCGCGCAGCATTTTCCAGAACAGTCGTGCCTTCGGCCAGCGCTGCGGCCATCATCAGATTTTCAGTACCGGTCACAGTGACCACATCCATCATGATGTGCGCGCCTTGCAGCCGTTTACACCGGGCGTGGATGTAGCCATGCTCGATCTGGATATCCGCCCCCATGGCTTGTAAGCCCTTGATATGCAGGTCAACCGGACGTGAACCGATGGCACAGCCGCCGGGCAAAGAAACACGCGCTTCGCCAAATCGCGCCAGTGTTGGCCCCAGCACCAGAATTGCGGCGCGCATGGTTTTCACCATTTCGTAGGGCGCTTCCTTGTGCGGGATGGACTCGCCGCACAGGGTGACGTGATTCTTGTCGTCAAGTGTGACACGCACCCCCATGTAGCCCAGCAGGGCCAGCATGGTACTGATGTCCTTGAGATGCGGCACATTGCCGAACTGCATGGGTTCGGCCGTCAGCAGGCTGGCAGTCAGGATCGGCAATGCGGCATTTTTGGCGCCGGAAATGCGCACTTCACCGTCAAGCGGATTGCCGCCATGAATCAGCAGTGCTTCCATTCAGCGCGCGGCCCAATCTTCAGGCGTATAGGTTTTCATCGACAGCGCATGGATCTGCGCATGCATGCGCTCGCCCAATGCATCGTAAACCAGTCGGTGCTGCTGGATCATATTCTTGCCGCTGAAAGACGGACTAACGATCGTCGCCTGAAAATGCTGGCCGTCGCCTTCCATTTCGATGTGGTCACACGGCAGTTTCTCGATGATCCAGCCTTTGATGTCTTCGGGGGTAACCATAGGTATCTTGCCTCTTTAGTGTCTGAGTTTGTAGCCGCTACGGAGCAGCAACAAGGTAATCGCCGATATTGCCACAAAGCAGGCCCCGGAGACCAGCAAACCCAGCCATGGATCAGTGTCGGATTGCCCCACAAACGCATATCGAAAGCCGTCAATCAGGTAAAAAACCGGGTTGGCATGCGAAACGGACTGCCAGAATGCAGGCAGCGAATGGATCGAATAGAACACGCCGGACAGAAAAGTCAGCGGCAAAATCAAGAAATTCTGGAATGCTGCCAGCTGGTCGAACTTCTCCGCCCACACGCCCGCCAATATACCCAGCGCACCCATGATCCCGCAGGCCAGCAACGCATAAGCCAGCAGCCAGCCAAGATGCGGCATCGACAAAGGCGCAAACCACAGGGTTACAGCCAACACACCCGCCCCCACCACCAGCCCACGCAAAACCGAAGCGCCCAGATAGGCCAGGAAAAACTCCAGGTACGACAACGGCGGCAGCAGTACAAACACGATGCTGCCCATCATCTTGGATTGGATCAGGCTGGACGAACTGTTGGAGAACGCGTTCTGCAACATGCTCATCATGACCAGGCCAGGCACAAGAAAGCTGGTGTAAGACACACCGGGATAAACCTCGACATGCGATTCCAGTACATGCGAGAAGATCAGCAGGTACAGCAAGGCCGTCACTACCGGCGCAACCACGGTCTGCACCACGACTTTCCAGAAGCGCAGCAGTTCCTTGTAAAACAGGGCTGAGAGTCCGCTCATGTGCGCTTCATGATGTCGGTAAAGACATCCTCCAGATCGGGTTCCTGCAGCCGCATTTCGAGTACGCGTACCGCTGCACCCCGCAAATCGGCCAGCAGCGATTCCAGGTCGGCATACTCGCTGAAATTGAAACCCCAGGTACCGTCTACTCCTTGCACCACGCGGTTCTGCCACTTTGCCGGAATGCTTTTCGCATCCAGCCGGAACTGCGCACAATGCTCGTTGGTCAGCTTCAACAGGTTTTTTGTCTCATCCAGCGCAACCACACGTCCTGCCTTGAGCATGGCGATGCGACCACACAGCGCTTCGGCTTCTTCCAGGTAATGTGTGGTCAACAGTATGGTATGGCCTTCGCGATTAAGCCGGCTGATGAATGCCCACAGCGAGCGTCGCAGATCAACGTCTACTCCGGCAGTCGGCTCATCGAGCACGATGACCGGCGGCTTATGCACCAGCGCCTGCGCCACCAGCAGGCGGCGCTTCATGCCGCCCGACAGACTTTGCGTATTTTTGTCGGTATGGGGTGTGAGATCGAGGTGATGCATGATCTCGTCTATCCAGTCATCGTTGTGCTTGAGACCAAAAAAACCAGACTGGATACGCAGCGTCTCGCGCACATTGAAAAATGGATCGTAGACCAGCTCCTGCGGCACGACACCGAGCGCACGGCGCGCCTGTCGATAATCCCGCACCACATCGTGACCCATGATCGAGGCCGTGCCTGAACTTGCGCGGGTGAGCCCGGCAAGAATTGAAATGAGTGTGGTTTTACCCGCGCCATTCGGACCCAGCAATCCAAAAAAAGCCCCCTGCTCAACCTCAAGCGAGACACCATCAAGTGCCTGGGTTTGCTTGAAATTTTTATGCAGTGCGCTAACGCGAATCGCCGGCGTTTCCTGGCTCATGCGGGCAACAGTTCGGTAACCCCGTAAAGTTCGGCGAGGGTGGCAAAGCTGGAGGGAAGACCTGTGCAAACGAGCGTACGGCCGGCCTGCTGGGTTTGACGCATGGCACTGAAAACGAGGGCCAGCGCAGCCGAGTCAACGGACTCGACAGCGCTGAAGTCCAAAGTATCAACGCTCTGTGCCAAATGGGGCTGCAATTCACGCAGCAAATCGCCGGCGCTATCCACCGTCACTGAGCCCGAAATACGGCAGCAGTTTCCCTCACACTCCATCACGAGCCGGAACGCGGTGCTGGCGTGACAGAGTTACGATTCGATTGGTCAGACAGGGTTTTGATCAGACCATCAATCCCGTTCTGGCGGATAGCGCTGGAAAAGGATGAGCGGTAATTGGTCACCAGACTGACACTATCGATGGTGACATCGTATATTTTCCAGCCAAAGGTGGATTTATACATGTTGTAATCAATGGGAATCGGCTGTCCACCGGGTTGACGAATCTCGGAACGAACGGTGACATCCGTGTCATCCGGTTTCATTACCAAAGGCTTGAAGTCGACGGTTTGATTAGTAAAAGCCGTCAAAGAACTTGCATAAGTGCGAACCAAAAGATTACGGAACTGGGTCACCAGTGCCTGCTTCTGCTGCGCAGTGGCTCTTGGCCAATGTTTTCCAATGACCAGTTGAGTCATCCGGTTGAAGTCAAAATTAGGCAATATCTTGGCTTCGACCAGCTGGTACACCTTGCTCAGATTGCCACTCTGAAGTTCCTTGTCCTGCTTCAATATGGTCAGCACTTCATTCGTGGTGGTACGTGCCAGCACATCGGGGGGGGTATCCACAGCCAGTACCTGGGTGGAATTGAATCCCGCCATCAGGGCGAATAGCAAAAAAAGTGAGCGAAACATAATCAAATCATCCTGTTGGAAAGTGGGGCAAGTCAATATCAAGCAAGAGGTAGACGCGTCCGGCTTACTTGAGTTCACCTGTCAGGCGCGCAAGTTGCGCCACGTTCATGTTGTAGTCATTCACCGTACGCAGATATTCGGTCTGCGTCAGGACATAGTTTTTGAGGGCTTCAGCCACCTTGTCGGCAGTTTCAACCCCGGCCGAAAAATCTGCCAGCGAGGCCACCATCCAGCGTCGAGCGGCAGACGATCCCTCAAATAATGCCAGCTGCGAATCGTAATTGGCCTTGGCGTTAGCATAGGCTTCACCCACTTCAAACGGGATTCCCGCGACCGCAAACGCCTTTTTGTGATTGATCGCTTCAAGTTCCGACTGCGCCTGGTTAACGCGCGCGCTTGCAACCCCAAACACGGTATCCCATTTCACGCCGACTATAGGTGTCAACCCACCACCGTTAAAGGGGTCATTGATATAGGGATTGTCCAAACGATCGCGCTGGGAAGCGTAGTTGAACTGGCCAATCACGCCTGCATACACATCGGGCATGCGGTCGGCCTTTTTGGCGGCAACCAGTGCGCGTCGCGCGCGTAAGCCCGCCTCAAGTTGCTGCATCTCGGGACGGTCCAACAAGGCACGTGACTGCAGCTCAGCCAATTCAAGCTGAGGAAAAGCGACGGGTTCGATACGGTCGTCTGCAACCATTAGATCAGACTTCAGGCCCGCTCCCGTCAGAACTTTCAGACCATCGAGGCTGATTTTTTCAATCGCGCGCGACTGGTAAACATATTTGGCAAGCAAGCTTTTAGCGGACTGCAACGCATATAAGTCAGATTGCTTGGACTCGCCTGTTTCTTCCTTCAGTTGGCGTTCCACTCGCTGTACGGCTTGGTCAAGTCGTCCCTGCATGTCTTCCAGAAACACCCGGGTATCGCGCGCCGTCAAATAGCCGTAATAGGCACGCTTTGTATCATAAATCGTATCGCCGCGAGTCTGTTTGAGCTCGCCCCGCTTAAGGTCGATATTGCCCTGTGCCGCTTCACCGTAACGCTCTATTTTGCCGAAAGTATAAAGCGGCTTGATCAGCGAAAATTCCAGATGCGTCCAGTCGGAGACGCCATTGATCCGGTCACCGTCCGAGCGCGGGGTGGTTCCAGAAGACGCGCCATTCTGATAGAAGCCACCCTCAACCTTCGGTGCCAGCCCGACAAAAGCATTGGCACTGACGCGCCAGCCCGCATTGCCCTGCACTTCCTGCATCATGCCGCGCGCGGCCTCAACCACCTGCTCACGCTCCTTGATGCGTGGGTCGGCAGCCAGGCTCATGGCCACGGCTTGCTGCAAGTTGACGGATTCCGCCTGTGCAGAAACCGTGGTCAGCAGCAATCCGGCTGCCACACATGCTCGGGTCAAGGTATTGAATGTCATTCTGGCGCTCCTTCTTGAGCTTTACCGTACAAAAATTTGCCGATCAGATTTTCCAGCACCACCGCATCCTGGGTGATCATAATCCGGTCCTTGTCCTTCAGTTTAACGCTGTCGCCTCCGGCTTCAAGGCCAATGTATTGCTCACCCAGCAAACCCGAAGTCATGATCGCGGCCGAGGTGTCCTTGGGAAAAGCATAGCGCTTGTCCAGACGGAGTGTGACGGCAGCCTCATACATTTCATTGTCAAAGCGTACATCGGCCACTCGCCCCACCACCACGCCTGCACTTTTAACCGGGGCCCGGGCTTTCAGTCCGCCGATGTTTTCAAAACGCGCAACAACCTCATAACTGTCCGAGTTAGTTACGGTGTTCATGCTGCCGACCTTGAGTGTCAGAAACAGCAGCGCGGCAATGCCCACAATCACAAATAGTCCAACCCAGAGGTCGAG